>NZ_JBEXIJ010000017.1:0-27159 GCF_040608495.1 Micromonospora sp. NPDC005174
GATGTTGAGATGCACCGGCCCGTGGGCGCAGCTGCCGAGGGCCCGGGACACTGCCGACCGCCAGTACCGCACCGTGGCCGCGGTGGGTGGCTCGGCCGCAGCGACCGCCGCCGACCAGCCGGAGGCACGAACCCACGCTGATCTCGGCGCGGATCGCGGCGAGTCGCCAATCCGCCGCAGGGCTGTCGGAAACGCCGTGATCTGAGCCAGCATGCCGGGATGCCATCGACTCACCTCGGCAATCTGCTCGGCGCCGCGCTACGGCACCAACGTCAACGACGCGAGCTGAGCCAGCGTCAGCTCGCCGGGCTCGCCGAGGTCAGCCAGACGGCGGTGGCCCGGATCGAACGCGGCGAGCGCTCGCCGAGCATCCCGGTGCTGGAGCGGTTGTTCGCCGCGATGGACGTGCAGTTGGTGGTCGGGGTCGAGCCGCTGGACGCGCACCTCGACGCCCGCATCGACGAACTGGCGGCCCGGCCGATCGCCGAGCGCATCGACGATCTGGGACTGGATCGGATGATGGACGCGCTCAAGGACTTCCCCCAGGCACTGACCGGCGGCACGGCGGCCGTGTTGCAGGGCGCGCCCGTGCCGGTCGACGCCGTGGAGATCGCCCTGCGCTGGGAGGACTCGAAGCGGTTCACCGCGTGGCTGGCGGCGCACTACGGTCAGCGCTGGAACGCCCGCTGGGAAGAGTTCGGTGGCGTGTGGTTGGAGCCGGAGGAGCCGGGCGAGCACCGCTGGTCGACCCTGTACGGCGAGATCAGGGCGACCATGTGCGACGAGTTGCCCGAGACGGTCGAGGTGCGCCACGGCGGGCGGGACTACCGGGTGGTGCCGCTGGTCGAACTGGAGCTGACCGAGCCGCGGGCCGCCGACCTGCTGCGCCGCTACCGGGACCGGCGCCGCGCCACCGGGGACTGACCCGGCGATGCGGGCCGGGGCCAAGCGGCGGTGCGGGCCAGAGTCAGCCGGCGGTGCGCTCCCAGTCGACGGTGGGTCGGCCGGCGTCGGCGAGGGCCTTGTTGGCCGCGCTGAACGGGCGACTGCCGAGGAAGCCGCGCGGGTTCATCGGGCTCGGGTGGCCGGCCTCCAGGACGACATGCCGTGGGTTGGTGACCAGGCCCGCCTTCTTGCGGGCGTAACTGCCCCAGAGGAGGAAGACCACCCGGTCCGGCAGAGCGTCCAGCGCCCGGATGGTGGCGTCGGTGAACTCCTCCCAGCCCGAGTTGGCATGCGATCCGGGGGTGGCCTGACGCACGGTCAGCACCGCGTTGAGCAGCAGCACACCCTGCGCTGCCCAGCCGTCGAGGTTGCCGCTGCGCGGCTTGGGCACGCCCACGTCCTCGCCCAACTCCTTGAAGACGTTGCGCAGCGACGGAGGCACCGACACACCCTCGCGGACGCTGAAGCTCAACCCGTGCGCCTGCCCGGCCCGGTGGTAGGGGTCCTGACCGAGGATGAGCACCCGCGTGGCCTCCGGCGGGCAGAGCCGGTACGCCGAGAAGAGATCCTCCACCGGCGGGAAGACGGTCTGCGTCGCGTACTCCCGGGCGACGAACTCGGCCAGCGCGGCAGTACGGGCCGGATCGAGGTGCGGGGTGAGCACGGCACGCCACTGCTCCGGCAGCAGCGCCAGCAGATCCAGGGCGGGGGCATCGTCGGACATCAGGAACCTCTTCCAGCGCGGGTCGGTCCCCCGCACTCTAGGCACCAGGTCCGACAGCGCCGCGCCGACCTAACCCAGATCGGCCAGCCGCCGTGCCCAGTCGCCACCGACCGGATCCAGCTCGACGACCCGGGTGTCGTCGTCGCGGCGGTCGATGCGGACCCGCAGGTGCGCGTCGACCAACTGCTCGACCAGGCCCTCGCCCCACTCGACCACGGTCACCGACTCGTCCACCGAGGCGTCCAGGTCCAGGTCGTCGATCTCGGCGCGCGGGTCGCTGGCGGCGCCCAGCCGGTACGCGTCGGCGTGCACGAGTGCCACCCGGCCGCCTCGGGCCGGGTCGGGCCGGTGCACGCGGGCGATCACGAACGTCGGCGAGGTCACGTCACCGAGGACGTTGAGCCCGGTGCCGATGCCCTGGGTGAGCGCGGTCTTGCCGGCGCCCAGCGGGCCCGTCAACAGCACCAGGTCACCGGCCCGCAGCAGCCCGGCCAGCCGGCGGCCGAACTCCCGAGTGTCCTCGACGGTCGACAGTTTGACGACGAAACTCACCGGTCCTCCATGCTCTGCAGTGACTCGAGGAACCGCTCCAGCGCGGCGTTGACCTCGTCGGCGTGCTCCAGCATCACCACGTGACCACTGTCTTTGATCTTGATGAACTCGGCGTGCGGCAGCCGCCGGACGATCTCCTCGGAGTGGGTCACCGGCGTGATCATGTCCTTGTCGCCGACGACCACCAGCACCGGCGCGTTCGCCAACGCCGCCAGCGCCGGGAAGCGCGAGTGCGTGGCGAGCGTCCGCAGGTAGCGGGTCACCGTGTCGGCCGAGGTCCGGGAATTCATGGTCTCCACGTAGGACACCAGCCGAGAGCTGGGCTTGCGGGTGCCGAAGCCGTACTTGCGGGTCAGCAGCCAGGCCACGTTCGACGTCGACTTGCGGGCCTTGTCGATCACCGGGCCGCCGTACCGGGTGGCGTTGCTGACCATGTACAGCACCGGGCCACCGACCCGGCCCAGCAGCGCCGGAGCCACGAGCTTGGTCTCCGCGACGAGCCCGCCCGACGTGGCCATGAGCACGGTGCCCACCACCCGGTCACCGAACAGCTCCGGGAACAGCTCGGCGAACGCCATGATGGTCATGCCGCCCATCGAGTGACCGACCAGCACCAGTGGCCCCTCCGGGGCGACCCGATCGATCACCTGGCGCAGAGTCCGGCCGAGCACGGCCAGATCGTACTCACCGGTCTCCAAGCGGCCGGACTGGCCGTGACCGGGCTGGTCGTACGCCACGATCCGGTAGTCACCGCGCGCGGCGAGCATCTTGCGCTGGAAGTGGAAGGTGCCCATGTCCAGGCAGAAGCCGTGCACCAGCACCACCGTCGGGTGTCCCCGCACCGGGCGGGTCGGCTCGACCACCTCGACGTGGATGTCGGTGCCGTCCGGCAGCTCCAGTCGGAACGCCTCGTCGTACCGCTCCTCGCCGAACGTCTCCTGCGCGTACCGATCGGTCAGGTCGGTCTTCAGCCGGCGGACCAGGGTGCGTTCGGTCGCGACGCCGGCGGCCAGACCGGCCGCCGCCACCCCGACCGCGGCACCGACCAGGCCGGCGACGCGGCCGGCCGCGGTCCGCGGGCGCGGGATGCGGTACGCCATCAGGGGCGCTCACCGTCGTAGACGCGCGGCACCCGCGTGCCACCGAACCGGGTGACGATCTCGTAGTTGATCGTGCCGACCGCCTCGGCCCAGTCGTCGGCCGTCGGCTCGCCGTCGGCGCCACTGCCGAACAGGGTCGCCACGTCGCCGTCGGCCACCGGGTCGTCGCCGCAGTCGAGCACGAACTGGTCCATGCAGACACGTCCGGCGATCGTGCGCCGTGCGCCGGCGAGCTGCACCGGGCCGCTGTTGGACGCGTGTCGGGGCACACCGTCGGCGTACCCGAGCGGCACCACGGCGAGATTGGCGTCGGACTGTGTGGTGTAGGTGTGGCCGTAGGAGACGCCGGTGCCGGCGGGTACCCGTTTGGTGAGCATCACCCGGGCGCGGGCGGTCATCGCCGGTCGCAGCCCGTACGTCTCGCCGGCCACCGGCGACAGGCCGTAGATGGCCAGCCCGGGACGGACCAGGTCGAAGTGCGTGTCGGGGCGGGTCAGGGTGGCCGCCGAGTTGGCCAGGTGTCGCCAGCGGGGGCGCAGCCCGGCCCGCTCGACCATGGCCAGTCCCTCGTGGAAGACGGCGAGCTGCCGGTCGGTGGTCGGGTGACCGGGCATGTCGGCGTACACGAAGTGGCTCCAGACGCCGACCACCTCGATCAGGCCGTCCGCCTGGGCCTTGGCGGCGGCGTCGAGCAGGGCCGGCCAGTCGGCGACGGTGGCACCGCCCCGGGACAGCCCGGTGTCGATCTTCAGGTGCAGCCGGGCGGGGCGGCCGGCACGTTGACTCGCCGCGACCATCTCGTCGAGCTGCGAGAGGCTGGCGGCGGCGAGATCCACTCCCGCGCCGACCCCCTCGTGCAGCGGCAGGCCGGGCGCGAGCAGCCACGCCAGCACCGGCGCGGTGATCCCGGCCCGACGCAGCGTGAGCGCCTCGTCGAGGGTGCAGACGCCGAGCCAGTCGGCCCCCGCGTCCAGCGCGGCCCGGGCGGCCGGGAGCATGCCGTGGCCGTACCCGTCGGCCTTCACCACCGCCATCAGCTCGGCGGTCGTGCCGGCGCGCAGTCGGCTCACGTTCTCGCGGATGGCGTCTAGATCGACGCGTACCTCGGCCTGCCACATGCGCCCAGCCTACTTTCCAGCCTGATCACCGTGGGCGGCGACGCACGGCCCGGCACACCGACCGGATAAGGACGGGACGATCAGCCCACCCTGGCGATGACCGGGCGCAGCGCGGTCACCACGTCGGGCGCGGTCACCGGGCCGCCGCGGGCCGCCTCCCGACCGGCCAGCCCGTGCAGGTACGCGGCCCCGGCGGCCGCCCGGTCCGCCGGCACCCCGGCCGCCAGCAGCGAGCCGAGCAGCCCGGCCAGCACGTCGCCGGTGCCGCCGGTGGCCAGCGCCGGGGTGCCGGTCGGGTTGACGTACGCCCGGCCGTCCGGCGTGCCGATCACCGTGCGGTCCCCCTTGAGCAGCACGACCGCGTTCATCCAGGCGGCCAGTCGCAGCGCCGACCCGACCCGGTCGGCGCCGGGCTCCTCCCCGCACAGCCGGGTGAACTCCCGGTCGTGGGGCGTGACGACGATCGGGGCGTCCCGGCCGCGCAGCCGGTCGGCGAGTGAGCCGTCCACCAGCAGGGTCAGCGCGTCCGCGTCGAGGACCACCGGCACCGAGGTCGCCAGGACGGCCCGCAACTCGGCCGCCGCGTCGTCGCCGGTGCCCAACCCCGAGCCGCACACCCACGCCTGCACACGGCCGGCGTCGGCCACCCGCGGCGTGGCGATCACCGAGGGGTGCTGGTGCAGCACCTCGGCACGAGCCCCACCGGCGTACCGGACCAGGCCGGTCGGCCCGGCCAGCGCCCCGCCGACGGAGAGCACCGCCGCGCCCGGGTACGTCGCCGAGCCGGTCGCCACCCCCACCACACCCCGGGTGTACTTCTCCGACGCGGCACCCAGCTCGGGCCACCACCGCTGAAGGTCGGACCACTCGGTGACGTTCAGCGCGGGGGTGCCCCGCAGCCAGGGCCGCAGCCCGATGTCGACCAGCTCCACCTGCCCGGCCAGCGCGGTGGCCGGGCCGACCACGAGGGCGGGCTTGAGCGCACCGAAGGCGACGGTCACGTCGGCGCGGACGGCGACAGGTCGGCCGGACGCGCCCAGTGGCACGTGCCCGGTGTCCACCGCCACTCCGCTCGGCACGTCCACGGCCAGGACGGTGGCCCGCTGGCCGTCGCGCCCGCGCAGGTCGCTCAGCCGCTGGGCGATCTCGTCCGCGTTCGCGCGCAACCCACCTGCGCCGCCGATACCGACGATGCCGTCGAGGACCAGGTCGACGGGACCGGCGGGGCGGTCGACCAACCGGCCGCCAGCGGCCCGCAACGCGGCCAGTCCCGCGACGTGCGCCCGTCCCGGAGTGAGCAGCAGGGCGGACACCTCGACTCCCCGGCGGGCCAGCCGCTCGCCGGCGTAGAGCGCGTCGCCGCCGTTGTCGCCGGAGCCGACGAGCAGCAGCACCCGGCCGCCGTACACGCCGCCGCGCTCGGCCAGCAGCAGCGCGGCCCGTCGGGCCAGCCCGGCCGCGGCCCGCTGCATCAGCGTGCCCTCCGGCAGCGTGCCCATCAGTCCCGCCTCGGCCGCCCGTACGTCAGCCACCCGCCACACCGGTCTCATGTCACCGTGTCCCATCCGTTCCGCGGGTCGGCCGACGCGGCCCACCCGGCCGAGGTCACCGTTCCGCGACCACCATCGCCGACGCGATCCCGCCGTCGTGTGACAGCGAGAGGTGCCAGTGGTTGATCCCACGCTCGGCGGCCACCGCCGCGACGGTCCCCGAGACGCTCAGCCAGGGCCGCCCGTCCTCGTCGGGCACGATCTCGCAGTCGTGCCACCGCAGGCCGGCCGGAGCGCCGAGCGCCTTGGCGACAGCCTCCTTCGCCGCGAAGCGGGCGGCGAGCGACTCCGGCGAGCGCGGACCGCCGGAGCGGGTGATCCGCTCCGGCGCGGTGAAGAGCCGGTCGGCGAGCAGCGGCGTCCGCCCCAGTGACCGGGTGAACCGGTCCACCAGGACGACGTCGAGGCCGACAGCGACGATCACCTGATCACCCTACCGGCGGTCGGGGCGGCAGATTAGCCGTCGGGCCCGCCGTGGGCAACGCCTGTGGACACACCGGGGTACGGCCGCGGCCGGTGCGTCCACAGGGCATTCCGGGACGGTTCGGAGCCCCCTAGCGTTCAGCGCGTCGGTTGCCGATCGAGCACGGGGGTGGGTCATGGCCGAGGAGCCGTTCGACGTCCGGCCGCAGGAGCTGCGCGCTGTGGCCCGCGCGCTCGACGACGAGGCGTACCGGTTGGCGGCGGGTCTGGCGCGGGTCCCGGGGCTGCTGGTGCCGGCACCGGGCTGGCGGTCGGCCGTGGCGCTGGCCGGGCTGGAGGCGGCCGGGCACGCCTGGTTCTGCCGACTGGGCGCGGACGTGGCGGCGACCGCCGGTGGGGTCCGTGCGGCGGCCGAGGCGTACGAGACGGTGGACGACCGGGCGGCGGGCCGCTTCGCCGCCGTGCCCCGGTGAGCGGGGTCGGCTATCGGCAGCTCTGGGCCGCCGATCCGGCAGGTTGGCGGGCGGCCGGCACCGCCTGGGCCGGGTTGACCGGGCCGGTCGACCGGTACGCCGGTGAGCTGGCCGGGGCCGCCGGGCGGCTGCGGGGTGGCTGGTCCGGGGTGGCCGCCACGGCGGCCGACGGCCGGCTCGGCGGTCTCCGCGACGAGCTGACCTCGGTGGCACCGGCGCTGATCGAGGCGGACCAGGCGCTGGCCGAGCTGGCCCGGCAGCTCACCGTGGCGAAGGCCCAGCTGGCGGAGGCGGTCACCCGGGCCGAGGCGGCCGGCTTGGCGGTGGACCGCAACGGCGATGTGCGGATGGATTCGGCGCAACCCGCGTCCGCCGGCGTGCCGGCACCCGGCTCGTCAGCGCCGGGATCGGGGGCGGGCGTCGGGGCACCGGCCGGGGCGGGAAACGGCGGGGCGGCCGGAGGCGCGCTGGCCGGCGCGGCGACGGCGTCGGCGGCCGGCGTGGGTGCGGGCGCGGCGGCCGGTATCGCGGCGGCGGGAGTGGCGGCGGCTCTGCGCACGGCGATCGGGCGGGCGGACGCGGCGGACCGGGCCGCCGCCGACCGGCTGGCCGAGCTGACCCGTTCCGCCGGCACCGGGTGGGCGTCCCCGCCACCGCCCGGCCGACCAGCCGCCGGTGCGTCGCCACCGGTGGTGCGCGCCTGGTGGTCCGGGCTGACTCCGGCCCAGCGGCGGTGGCTGGTCGGCCACGAGCCGGCGCTGGTCGGTGGTCTGGACGGGGTACCGGTGGCAGCCCGCGACCAGGCCAACCGCCTGCTGCTCGGCGCGCGGCGCGAGGAGTTGCTCATCGAGCGGCGGCGGTTGCTGGCCCGCGTGCCGCCGGGGCCGCTCGAATCGGTACGACTGCGCGCGGTCGCGGGTCGGCTGGCCGGCCTGGACGCGCTCACCGAGCGACTGGCCGGCGGGGCGCCGCGGGCGTACCTGCTGGGGTTGGACCCGACCGGTGAGGGGCGGGTGGTGGTGGCGCTCGACGACCCCGACCACGCCGATCAGGTGCTGACGTATGTGCCGGGGATGACCGCTGGGCTGGACGACGCCCCTGGCGAGCTGGGTCGGGCCGCCCGGGTGCTGGAGCGCTGCGCGGCGCTCGTGCCGGGTGAGCGCAGCGCGGCCGTGCTGTGGCTGGACTACGACGCACCGGACTTCCTGACCGAGGCGGCGTCGGCCAGCCAGGCCCGGGACGCCGGCCCGGCGCTGCACCGTTTCCAGGAGGGGCTGCGCGCCACCCACGAGGGGCCGCCGGCCCGGCAGACGGTGCTCGGGCACAGCTACGGGTCGCTGGTGGTGGGCATGGCCGCCCGCGAGCACGGGTTGGCGGCCGACGCGCTGATGTTCGTCGGCTCCCCCGGGGTGGGCGTGGCGCACGCCGACGAGCTGGGCATTCCGGCCGGACAGGTGTGGGCCAGCAGTGCCCCCGACGACGTGATCCGCCTGGCCCGGCCGGTGGACGAGCTGGTCCGCCCGGCCGTGCTCGGCGCCGCTCCGCTCGCCGCGGTACTGGGCTGGCCGGATCGGACCGGCCACGAGCTGTGGTTCGGCCACGATCCGGCGGATGCCGGGTTCGGCGGCCGGGTGTTCTCCAGCGGGCGGGGCGGGCATGCCGGCTACTGGGAGCCGGACAATCCGGCGCTGGACGGGATGGCCCGCGTCGTGCTGGGCCGGTGACGGCTCCGGTCCCGGGACGGGTACGGACGACGGAGCCCCGGCCACCGCGGGTGCGGCGCGCCGGGGCTCCGGACGTGGGAGGCGGCTACTCGACGGTGACCGACTTGGCCAGGTTGCGGGGCTGGTCCACGTCGTGCCCCCGGGCGGCGGCGATCTCGGCGGCGAAGACCTGGAGCGGCACCGTGGTGACGAGCGGGGCCAGCAGGGTGGGCGTACGCGGCACGTAGATCAGGTGGTCGGCGTACCGGACGACGGCCTCGTCGCCCTCCTCGGCGATCACGATGGTCCGCGCGCCGCGCGCCCGGACCTCCTGGATGTTGGAGACGACCTTGTCGTGCAGCATGCCCCGGCCCACCGGGGAGGGCACCACGCAGATCACCGGGGTGCCCTTGTCGATCAGGGCGATCGGGCCGTGCTTCAGCTCACCGGCGGCGAAGCCCTCGGCGTGCATGTACGCCAGCTCCTTGAGCTTGAGCGCGCCCTCCAGGGCCACCGGGTAGCCGACGTGCCGGCCGATGAACAGCACCGTCGGCTCGGACTTCAGCTCCCGGGCCAGCTCACGGACGGGATCGATCCGGTCGAGCAGCTCGCGCAGCTTGCCGGGGATCTCCTGCAACTGCGCGACCACCGCGCCCACCTCGTCGGCGAACTTGATGCCGCGTACCTGGGCCAGGTGCAGGCCGATCAGGTAGCAGGCGACGACCTGGGTGAGGAACGCCTTGGTGGAGGCGACGGCGATCTCCGGCCCGCCGTGGGTGTAGAGCACGGCGTCCGACTCACGGGGGATGGTCGAGCCGTTGGTGTTGCAGATCGCCAGCACCCGGGCCTTCTGCTCCTTGGCGTGGCGCAGTGCCATCAGGGTGTCCATCGTCTCGCCGGACTGCGAGATCACCACGATCAACGTGGACCGGTCGAGGACCGGGTCGCGGTAGCGGAACTCGCTGGCCAGCTCCACCTCGCAGGGGATCCGGGTCCAGTGCTCGATGGCGTACTTGGCGACCATGCCGGCGTGGTACGCCGTGCCGCAGGCCACGATGAAGATCTTGTCGACGTCGCGCAGATCCTGGTCGCTGAGGCGGACCTCGTCCAGGGCGATCTCGCCGCTCTCGGTGAGCCGGCCGAGCAGGGTGTCGGCGATGGCCTGGGGCTGCTCCTCGATCTCCTTGAGCATGAACCAGTCGTAACCGCCCTTCTCGGCGGCCGACGAGTCCCAGTCGATGTGGAAGTCCTTGCCGCTGGCGGGCTGACCGTCGAAGTCGGTGATCTCGATGCTGTCGCCGGTGATCAGGACGATCTGGTCCTGACCCAGCTCCACCGCCTCGCGGGTGTGCTCGATGAACGCGGCCACGTCGCTGGCCAGGTAGTTCTCGCCGTCACCCCGGCCGACGACCAGCGGCGAGTTGCGCCGGGCGCCGACGACCGCACCGGGCACGCTGGCGTCGACCGCGAGCAGGGTGAACGCGCCCTCCAGCCGCTGGCACACGACGCGCATGCCGGCGGCGAGCAGCTGCGGGCTGTCCGGTTGGCCGGCGGCGCGCAGGTCGGCCAGCGCGGCGGAGAGCAGGTGCGCGGCGCACTCGGTGTCGGTGTCGCTGGTGAACTGGACGCCGTCGGCCTCCAGCTCGGCACGGAGCCTGGCGAAGTTCTCGATGATGCCGTTGTGGATCACCGCAACGCGGCCGTCGGGGGCGAGGTGCGGGTGGGCGTTGCGGTCGGTCGGTCCACCGTGGGTGGCCCACCGGGTGTGGCCGATGCCGGTGGTGCCGTCACCGATGCCGATCGGACTGGCCGCGCAGGAGGTCGGGTCGTCGGCGGCACGCTCGGAGAGCACCTTCTCCAGGTTGGCGAGCTTGCCGGCCTTCTTCTCGGTCAGCAGCTGGCCGTCACAGACGATGGCGACGCCCGCCGAGTCGTAACCCCGGTATTCCAGCCGACGCAGCCCGTCGAGCACGATGCTCAGTGCCGGGCGCGCACCGGCGTATCCCACGATTCCACACATGGCCCGCAGCCTAACCCAGTTTCGCTCATCATGGGTGCTCGAAAGACGGCTAAACAAGCACCGGATTTGAGCGATCGGTGGTTGTCGGGCCGCAATGGGACGAGTGTCACGAGCCTGCTCACCGCGCCACCGACCGGACGGGGTTGCGGGACCGCCGGCGCGTACGACAGTCTGCCGGCGGGCTCGGCGCGCGCTGCCCTGGCTCGTTGACCCCTTACCCACTCCCGCCCGGAGCAGCCATGTCCGACGCGCCGCCGCCCGATCCGTCTTCGACGCCATCACCCGACCCCACCCCGACGCCGTCGGATCCGACGGCCGGGCAAGCGCCGTCGGATCCGACGCGCGGGCAGACGCCGCCGGAGCCGACGCCCGGCTGGGCCGCGCCGGACGCCTTCCCGACGCCGGGTCCGCTGGCGCCGGGCCAGCCCTGGGCACCCCCGGCGCCCTGGGCGTCCCCGCCCTCGTCCGCGTGGACACCCGACGCCACCGGCACCCAGTGGACGCCCGATCCCGCCGCAGCCGGCCCCTGGCCACCACCCCCGCCGCCGGAGCACCCTGCGGCCGGCTATCCGCCGTCGGGCTACCCGGCACCGGGCTACCCACCGCCGGGCTACCCGCCGCCCGGCTACCCGCCCCCCTATCTCTATCCCGGCTATCCGCCGGCCAAGAGTCCCGGTGGCGGAAGCGGTCGGGTGGTCGGGATCGTCGTCGCGGTCGTCGCGGCTCTCGCCCTCCTCGGCTGCGGCTGCGTGTGTGTGGCCGGACCCCTGCTCGGCCAACTGGTCCCGGATTCGGTCGCCGAGGACCCGTACGACAACGACCCGTTCGGCGACGACACCTGGCCGCCGAGCATGGCGCCGGAACCCAGCCCACCCAGCTCTCCCGTTCCGGACACCACCACCGCGGGGCCCACCAAGAAGCCGATCACCCGCCCGACCTCGGGGCCCGCGCCGGTGACGGTGGTCTACGAGGTCACCGGAGTCGGCAGAGCCGACATCGCGTACTTCGACGCCGAGAGCGATCTCATCCACGTCGACGGCGCGAAACTGCCCTGGCGCATGACCATCCGCACCAACGGCAAGAGCAGGGTCATGGTCGAGGCCGACTGGCCCGGCATCGACGATCCCGGGCCTCTCGGTTGCACCGTCACGATCACCGGCGCCGGCCAACCAGTGGCCTACGAGAGCGAGAGCTGGTACGGGGCCAGATGCGAGCCCGAGTGAGACTGGAGTCGGATCAGCGGGTGACCGTAGGCTGGCGCAGGTGACGATGAGCACCGATGTCGACCCACTGGTGGCCCGGATGCGGCCGTTCGGCACGACGATCTTCGCCGAGATGTCCGCGCTCGCCGTGCGGACCGGCGCGGTCAACCTCGGCCAGGGCTTCCCGGACACCGATGGCCCGCCGGAGATGCTGGCCGCCGCCGCCGAGGCGCTGCGCGGCGGGCAGAACCAGTACCCGCCCGGTCCGGGCATTCCCGCTCTGCGCGCGGCCGTCGCGGCGCACCAGCGCCGGTTCTACGACCTGGCGTACGACCCGGACGGCGAGATCGTGATTACGGCGGGTGCGACCGAGGCGGTGGCGGCCAGCATCCTCGCGCTGTGCGAAGCGGGCGACGAGGTGGTGTGCTTCGAGCCGTACTACGACTCGTACGCCGCCTCGATCGCGCTGGCCGGCGCGGTCCGGCGGCCGGTCACGTTGCGTCCCGGCGCGGACGGCCGGTACGCCTTCGATCCGGCGGCGCTGCGGGCGGCGTTCGGGCCGCGTACGCGACTGGTGCTGCTCAACTCGCCGCACAACCCGACCGGCAAGGTGTTCACGCCGGCCGAGCTGGCGTTGGTGGCCGAGCTGTGCCAGGAGTACGACGCGTACGCGGTCACCGACGAGGTGTACGAGCACCTGGTGTTCACCGACGCGTCCAGCCCTCACGTGCCGCTGGCGACGCTGCCCGGAATGCGGGAGCGGACGCTGCGCATCTCGTCGGCCGGCAAGACGTTCTCCTGCACCGGCTGGAAGATCGGCTGGGTGAGCGGCCCGGCGGCGTTGGTCTCGGCGGTGCTGCGGGTGAAGCAGTTCCTCACCTATGTCAACGCCGCGCCGCTGCAACCGGCGGTCGCCGTGGCGCTGGCCCTGCCCGACGAGTACTACACGGGTTTCCGCGACGGACTCCAGCAGCGCCGCGACCAGCTCATGGGTGGCCTCGTCGACGCGGGATTCGATGTGCTGACACCGGAGGGCACGTACTTCGTCACCGCCGACGTCAGCGCCCTCGGCGGCACCGACGGGATGGAGTTCTGCCGGTCGCTGCCGGAGCGCTGCGGCGTCGTGGCGGTGCCCACCCAGGTGTTCTACGACGACGTCGAGGCTGGCCGGCGACTGGTCCGGTTCGCGTTCTGCAAGCGCCCGGAGGTGCTGGCCGAGGCGGTCACCCGGCTGCGCGCCCTGACCCGCTGACGCGCCGTGCTGGCCGGGCTTCCGGCCGGCACGGCGCGCAGACGGTCAACGACCCGGCGGGTCTGCTGAGCGGTCGACTACGACGTGGCGGGGCTGGCCGTACGCACCAGGGCGGCGATCCGCTCGGCGACCTCGCGGGCGGTCGCCTCGGTGGCGGCCTCGACCATCACCCGGACCAGGAGCTCGGTGCCCGACGGGCGCAGCAGCACCCGCCCGGTCTCTCCCAGCTCCGCCTCGGCACGCTCGACCTCGGCGCGGACGGCCGGCGCGTTGGCCCCGACGGTCCGGTCACCGACCGGAACGTTGATCAACACCTGCGGCAGCTTGGTGACCACCGAGGCCAGCTCGGCGAGCGACTGGCCGGTGGCGGCCATCCGGGCCATCAGGTGCAGACCGGTGAGCACCCCGTCGCCGGTGGTGGCGTGGGCGGGCATGACGATGTGGCCGCTCTGCTCGCCGCCGAGCGCCAGACCGGAGGCGCGCAGCTCCTCCAGCACGTACCGGTCACCAACCTTGGTCTCGACCAGCCGGATGCCCTGCGCGGACATCGCCAGGCGCAGACCGAGGTTGCTCATCACGGTCGCCACCAGGGTGTCCTGGGTGAGGGTGCCGGCCTCCCGCATGGCCAGCGCGAGGATCGCCATGACCTGGTCGCCGTCGACCTCGCCGCCGTCGGCGCTGACCGCCACGATCCGGTCGGCGTCGCCGTCGTGGGCGATGCCCAGGTGGGCGCCGTGCTGCACCACGGCCTCACGCAGGGCCTCGATGTGGTTGGAGCCACAGTCGTCGTTGATGTTCAGGCCATCGGGCTCGGCGTGGATCGCGACGACCTCGGCGCCAGCCTCCCGGTAGGCGACCGGGGCCACCTCACTCGCCGCGCCGTTGGCGCAGTCGACGACGACCTTGATCCCTTCCAGCCGGTGCGGCAGTGCGCCGACCAGGTGCTGCACGTAGTGGTCAGCGCCGTCGAGCAGGTCGTGCACCCGGCCGACGCCGGCACCGATCGGGCGGTCCCAGGCGGTGATGGCGTTCGCCTCCACCGCGGCCTCGATCTTCATCTCGATCTCGTCGGGGAGCTTGTGACCACCGGCGGCGAAGAGCTTGATGCCGTTGTCCGGCATCGGGTTGTGCGACGCGGAGAGCACGACGCCCAGATCGGCCTTCGCCTCCGCGGTGAGGAACGCCACCGCCGGGGTGGGCAGCACCCCGACGCGCACCACGTTCGCGCCGGCGCTGGTCAGCCCGGCCACGACGGCGGCTTCCAGCATTTCGCCGCTGGCCCGGGTGTCCCGGCCGACGACGGCGAGTGGCGGGTGACTGCGGTCCGTCTCGGCGAGCGTGTGCGCGGCGGCCACGGCGAGCGCGAGCGCCAACTCAGGGGTGAGATCCGCGTTCGCCCGCCCGCGTACGCCGTCCGTGCCGAACAACCGACCCATACCCGCCAACCTCCGATGAGCAACTGCGATGAGGAGAAAGCGGAACGGCCGGCCCACCTCCCCGGTCGGGGGAGGCGGACCGGCCGTCCGTCAGAAGTACAACGCGCTGGGAAAGATCAGCGCTTCGAGTACTGGGGAGCCTTGCGGGCCTTCTTGAGGCCGTACTTCTTGCTCTCCTTGACCCGGGCGTCACGGGTGAGGAAGCCGGCCTTCTTGAGGGCCGGGCGGTCGTCCGGCTCGTTGATGATCAGCGCGCGGGCGATGCCCAGCCGCAGCGCACCGGCCTGGCCGGTGGTGCCGCCGCCACGCAGGTTGGCGATGACGTCGAACTGCTCGAGCTTCTCGGCGGTGACCAGCGGTTCCTTGATGAGCTGCTGGTGCACCTTGCTCGGGAAGTAGGCCTCGAGGTCCTGGCCGTTGCAGGTGATCTTGCCGGTGCCGGGGACGATGCGGACCCGGACGATGGCCTCCTTGCGGCGGCCCACGGTCTGGATCGGCCGGTCACCACGAGGCGCGCGGGCAACGGGCGCCGGTGCCTCGGTGGCCTCAGGGGCCTCGGTGGCCTCAGGGGCCTCAGGCGCTTCCGGGGCGACCTCGGTCTCGATGATGTCGGTCATGCTGCTTCCTTCGCCCGCGCTCACTGCGCGATCTGCTTGATCTCGAACGGCACCGGCTGCTGCGCGAGGTGCGGGTGCTCGGCACCGGCGTAGACCTTCAGCTTCTTGATCAGCTGACGGCCGAGCTTGTTGTGCGGGAGCATCCCCTTCACAGCCAGCTCGATGGCCCGCTCGGGACGCTTGGTCAGCAGCTCGTCGTAGCCGATCTGCTTGAGACCACCCGGGTAACCCGAGTGGCGGTAAGCGACCTTGGTCTGGCGCTTGTTGCCGGTCAGCGCGACCTTGCCCGCGTTCACGATGACGACGAAGTCGCCCGTGTCGACGTGCGGCGCGAAAGTCGGCTTGTGCTTACCACGCAGCAACGTGGCGGCGTGGGTGGCCAGGCGGCCCAGCACGACATCAGAGGCGTCGATGACGTGCCACTGACGCTCGATCTCACCCGGCTTCGGGCTGTACGTACGCACAGGTCTACCTTGTCTCGTCGTCGGTCTGGGGTCGCGCGCCGAGGTGACCAGATCTAGCAGGCCGGACCAGCGCGCACGAACGACCAAGCGTACCTGATAGGGCACGCCTCTGGATGTCGTACAACAGCAGGCAACGATACCCGGCGCCCCATCGGCAGGTCAAAACGGGGGTCTGCCGCCGCACTCGGGCGCGCCGGGCATGACCCAGCTCACACGCCGGCGAGCCGGTTGAACGACCCCGGGCGACGGTAGGCGACCCAGGTCACCGCGAAGCACATCGCGTACCAGCCGATGAACGCCAGGTAGGCGGCGTCCGCGTTGCCGGAGCTGAGGAACGACTGGCGGAAGGCGATGTTGACCAGTACCCCACCGGAGGCGCCGATCGCGCCGGCGATCCCGATCAACGCGCCGGTCATCCGTCGCGCCCACCGCGCGGCGTCCTCCGGGTCGCGCGTGCCGTTGGCCACCGCGTCCGCCGCCCGGGCCCGGAAGATCGCCGGGATCATCTTGTACGTGGAGCCGTTGCCGACCCCGGAGAAGACGAAGAGGGCCAGGAACCCGGCCAGGTAGAGCCCGAACGAGCGCTCGCGGGCCGCGTACAGCACCGCGCCCGCGCCGAGGGCCATCGCGACGAAGTTCCAGAAGGTCACCCGGGCTCCGCCGAGCCGGTCGGCGAAGTGCCCGCCCAGCGGCCGGATCAGCGAACCGATCAGCGGCCCGAGGAAGGTCAGCCAGGCGGCGTCGACGGGGGTGGGGAACCGGTCGGCGAACTGGAGCTGGAGGACCTGACCGAAGGCGAAGCCGAACCCGATGAACGACCCGAAGGTGCCGATGTAGAGCAGCGACATGATCCAGGTGTGCGGGTCCCGGGCGGCCTCGCGCAGCGCTCCCGGCTCGTTGCGGGCCCCGGGCACGGTGTCCAACCAGCGGGCCGCCGCCAGCGCGGCCAGCACGATCAGCGGCAGGTAGACCGCGGGCACCAGTCGGGGGTACGCGGCGCCGGCGGTGGCCAGCACCGCCAGGCCGACGAGCTGCACCGCCGGTACGCCCAGGTTGCCGCCCCCGGCGTTGAGCCCGAGGGCGCGGCCCTTGAGGTGCTGGGGGTAGAAGAGGTTGATGTTCGCCATCGAGGAGGCGAAGTTGCCGCCACCGACGCCGGTGAGGCAGGCCAGCACCATGAGGGTGGAGTAGGACACCCCGGGTTCCAGCAGCACCGTCATCGGCACCGTCGGGATCAGCAGCAGGAGAGCGCTGATGGTCGTCCAGCGTCGCCCGCCGAAGCGGGCCACCGCCAGCGTGTACGGCAGCCGCAGCACCGCGCCCAGCGCGGCCGGCACGGCGGTGAGCAGGAACTTCCCGGCCGGGTCGATGCCGTACGCGGGGCCGAGGAAGAGCACGGTGACCGACCAGAGGCTCCACACGGAGAAGCCGACGTGTTCGGCGAAGATCGACACCCAGAGGTTGCGGCGGGCGATCGGCGCGCCCGTCGTACGCCAGAAGTCGGGGTCCTCGGGCCGCCAGTCGGAAAGCGGCTGCCGGCGGCCGGTGACGGCAGGTGGCTCGGCGGTGACTGCGGTGCTGGTGAGCGTGCTCACGGCGGCTCCTCCTCGTCGGTGTGACGAGGAGGAACGCTAGGAAGACGGAGTTACCTGGCAGTGCCCGTCCCGGGTCGGCCCGGAAACGGCTACCGCACCACGGCCGGACGGCGATGGTGAGGTGCCCGCAGTCAGAGCTGCTGGAGGATGCGCAGCGCGCGGCCGACCCGGAGCATGGTCTCGGTGTCGGCGACGTCCACGCACTCGGTGAACCACTTCTTCATCGGCGAGGAGATCCGGTCGGGCATCACCACGTACGGGCCCATCGGCACGGCCAGGGGCGAGTCGCGCAGCAGCGACTCCTCGACCACCTCGACGACGATCACGATAGGGACGTCGGTGGAGTTGTAGACGTCCGAGCTGACCACCAGGCCGAGGCGTTCACGGGCACCCTCGATGCGCCAGACCTCACCCCTGCGCAGCACGCGGCGGTCCGCCGAGGAAGAGGTCGTTGACCATGCCCACCTCGCGGGCGTCGGCGAGGGCGGCGGACTCCAGGTCGAGGCCGGCGCGGCCCACGGCGGCGGCGTGCGCGGTGAAGACCTCGCGCAGCGCCTTCTCCCGGGCCGCCTGGTCCATCCACGCCGAAAGGGACAGCCCTTCGCGCTTGGCGAAGCGCCGGGCCTCCTCGATCGTCTCGTCCGTGAACGAGAGCGTCACCTTGGCAGTCATGCCGCTGAGACTACCCACCGGTATGACCGCCAGTCATCCGCGCGCCGACCGGCTCGCCCCCCGGCGTCGAAACGTCCATATCGTCAGCGGGCACGACCGCCGAACACCGCGAAGCGCCACTCCTTGAAGTAGCAGTCGACGTCGTCCAGGCCGGACTCGGCGAGCCACCGGCACTGGTCGCCGACGGTCGCCGGGAGGTCGTAGCGCATCCGCTCCCGGGACCCGGCGATCTCCTGCGGCGACGCCCCCAGCTCGGCGATCCGCGCCATCCACACCTCGTCGTAGCGCTGGTCGAGGGCCGGGGTCGGCCCCGCGACCTGCTCGGCGTTGACGAACACCCCACCGGGCGTCAGGGCGGCGGCGGCCCGCCGGTAGAGCGCCCGCTTGCCGGAGTCGTCCAGGTGGTGGATCGCCAGCGCGCTGACCACGGCGTCGTACCGGCCGGGGGGCAACTCGTCGGACAGGTCGGCCTGGACCGTCCGGTGCGGCACTGAGCGCGCCGACAGCTCGGCGGTGGCGCGGGCCAGCATCGCCGGCGCGGCGTCCACAAGGGTCAGCCGGACCCCGGGCACCGCCGCGGCGAGCAGCAGCGAGAGCAGCCCGGTACCCGCGCCCAGGTCCAACACCTCGGGGGTACGACCAGCCGCCAGCGCGGCGCGCAGCGGTGGCGTGGCCACCTCGACGGCCGCGCCGTAGAAGGCGTCGAAGCACGGCACCAGCCGCCGTCGCGCCTCGTCGTAGGTGCCGGCCACGGCGTCGAAAACGTCCACCACGCCCATGACGCCCTCCCATCATCCGAGACAACTTTCCCACACTATAAGCGCCACACGGGCTCGGGTGAGCACGCGAAACCGACCATCCCGTCGATCTTGCAGTTTCGGTTGTCGAGATGAGCGGGATGCCCCTTAAGTCGCCACCGAAAGTGCAAGATCGCGGGGGTGGGGCTGCGGTCCGCTGCCTCGCTTCTGTGCGGTGTGAGGCCCACTTGACAGGACCGAAACAGAAGGGACCCGGACTGGAAACTGCCCAGCGGCACGCTTTGCCGACATGACAGACGGTGCATGGCCGGCAACTGGATCGGGGCACACGCCCCGCGAGGTGGCGACGCACTGCCCGTACTGCGCCCTCCAGTGCGGCATGACACTGCGCGAGGACGACACCGGGGTGACCGTGCTCCCCCGCCAGTTCCCCACCAACCGGGGCGGGCTGTGCCAGAAGGGCTGGACCGCCGCCGAACTGCTCGACCACCCGGAACGACTGACCACTCCGCTGGTACGCGACCCGACCAGCGGCGAGCTGCGTCCGGCGACCTGGGACACCGCGCTGGACCGGGTCGCCGCCGGCGTACGCGCGATCCAGGACAGCTCCGGCCGGGATGCGGTCGCGGTCTTCGGCGGCGGCGGGCTGACCAACGAGAAGGCGTACGCGCTGGGGAAGTTCGCCCGGATCGCGCTGCGTACCCGCAACATCGACTACAACGGACGGTTCTGCATGTCCTCGGCGGCGGCCGCCGGGATGCGCGCCTTCGGCGTCGACCGAGGGCTGCCGTTCCCCCTGGCCGACCTGGGCCGGGCCGACACGCTGCTGCTGGTCGGCGCCAATCCGGCGGAGACCATGCCACCGCTGGTCCGCTGGCTCACCGAGCAGCGCCGGGGCGGCGGAAAGCTCATCGTCGTCGACCCCCGCGTCACCGCCACCGCCCGCCAGGCCGACCTGCACCTGCAACCGCTGCCCGGCACCGACCTCGCGGTGGCCAACGCGCTGCTGCACATCGCGCTCACCGAGGGTTGGGTCGACCAGGCGTACGTGGCCGAGCGCACCACCGGCTTCGACGCGGTCCGCCGCAGCGTCGCCGCCTGGTGGCCGGCCCGCGCGGAACAGCTCTCCGGCGTGCCGGTGGCCGATCTCGAGGCGACCGCCCGCGCCCTGGGCACCGGCGGTCGGGTGATCATCCTGACCGCGCGCGGGGCGGAGCAGCACGCCAAGGGTGTCGACACCGTCAGCGCGTACGTCAACCTCGCCCTCGCCCTGGGTTTGCCCGGCCGCCCCGGCTCGGGGTACGGCTGCCTCACCGGCCAGGGCAACGGTCAGGGTGGGCGGGAGCACGGGCAGAAGGCCGACCAGCTCCCCGGCTACCGCAAGATCGACGATCCGGTGGCCCGGGAGCACGTCGCCGGCGTCTGGGGCGTACCGGCCGACGAGCTACCCGGTCCCGGTGTGCCGGCGTACCAGCTCCTCGACTCGCTCGGCACCGCCGACGGTCCCCGGGCGCTGCTGGTGTTCGGCTCGAACCCGGTGGTCTCCGCTCCCCGGGCCGCCCGGATCGAGGGTCGACTGCGCGACCTCGACCTGCTGGTCGTGGCCGACCTTCTGCTCTCCGAGACGGCGGCGCTGGCCGACGTGGTGCTGCCCACCGCGCAGTGGGCCGAGGAGGACGGCACGATGACCAATCTGGAGGGCCGGGTGTTGCGTCGACGCGCGCTGCGTCCACCGCCACCGGGCGTCCGCACCGACCTGTCCATCCTCGCCGACCTCGCGGCCAGGTTGGGCGACGCCGAGACCGCTGCCGCGCGCTTCCCTACCGACCCGGCCACCGTCTTCGCCGAACTGCGCCGCGCCTCCGCCGGTGGCGCCGCCGACTACGCCGGCATCACCTGGGACCGCATCGACGCCGCCGACGGCGTCCACTGGCCCTGCCCGAGCGAGGACGGTCCGGACACGCCACGGCTCTTCGCCGACCGGTTCGCCACCCCGGACGGCCGGGCCCGGTTCCACCCCGTCGACCACCGGCCGGCCGCCGAGGAGGTGTGCGCCACGTACCCGCTGCACTTCACCACCGGCCGGGTGCTGGCCCAGTACCAGTCCGGCACGCAGACCCGGCGCGTGCCGGCGCTGCGTCGGGCCGCGGCCGAGGCGTTCGTCGAGCTGCACCCCGATTTGGCCGCCCGGTTGGGCATCGACGACGGCGACCCGGTGCGGGTCACGTCCCGTCGGGGCGAGCTGCGTGCCCCGGCCCGACTCAGCACGGGTATCCGCCCGGACACGGTCTTCGCGCCGTTCCACTGGCCCGGCGTCGGGCGGGCCAACTCGGTGACCAACGACGCGGTGGACCCGATCTCCGGGATGCCCGAGTTCAAGATCTGCGCGGTCCGGGTGGAGAAGGCATGACCGCCCGGGTGGTGATCGTCGGCAACGGGATGGCCGGTGCCCGGCTCGCGGCCGAGCTGCACGCCCGCGAGGGCGACCGCAAGGTCACCGTCCTCGGGGCGGAACCGCACCGCGCGTACAACCGGATCATGCTGTCGACGCTGCTGGCGGGCCGCATCGACGAACCGGACGTGGAGTTGACCGAGGCCGCGGGGCACGGCATCGACCTGCGGTCCGGCGTCGCGGTGACCGCGGTGGACCGGGCGGCCCGCGAGGTCCGCACGGCTGACGGCGAACGCATCGCCTACGACCACCTGGTGCTGGCGACCGGCGCGCGGGCGGTGGTGCCGCCCCTGCCCGGCCTCGACCCGGCCGACCTGCCGGGGCGGGTCGTGCCCTTCCGGACCCTGGACGACTGCCGCCGCATCCTGACCGTGGCCCGGGGCGCACGCGCCGCGATCGTGCTCGGTGGCGGGCTGCTCGGGCTGGAGGCCGCCCGGGGCCTGGCCACGCGCGGTCTGGCCACCACCGTGGTGCACCCGACCAACCACCTGATGGAGCGGCAGCTCGATCCCGCGGCCGGCGCGGTGCTGGCCGGCACGCTCGCGGGGCTCGGCGTCACCATCCAGCTCGGGGTACCGGCGACCGGGGTGGTGGCGGACGACACCGGCGTCCGTCTCGACCTGGCCGACGGCCGGTCGCTGCGCGCCGACCTGCTGGTGCTGTCCTGCGGCGTACGCCCCGACACCGCCCTCGCGCAGGCCGCCGGGCTCACCGTGCGACGCGGCGTGGTGGTGGACGACCGACTGCGTACCAGCGACCGGTCCGTCTCGGCGCTCGGCGACTGCGCCGAGCACGACGGGACGATCACCGGGCTGGTCGCGCCCGCCTGGGCCCAGGCCCGGGTGCTCGCCGACGTGCTGACCGGCACGGACCCGCTCGCCCGGTACCGGCCCCGTCCGGTGGTGACCCGACTCAAGGCGGCCGGGATCGACCTGGCGGCGATGGGCGACGCGGCGAACGGCGGCCCGGGCGAGGAGTTGACGTTCACCGACCCGGCCCGGGGCACGTACGCCCGGCTGCGCATCCGTGACGAGCGGTTGACCGGCGCGATCCTGCTCGGCGACAACCCGGCGATCGGCACGGTGATCCAACTCTTCGACCGGGGTCACCCGGTCCCGGCCGACCGGCGGGCCCTGCTGCTGGGTCGGACGCTCGGCGGGGCCGTCGCGGCGCCGAGCGCGTCACCGGCGCTGATGCCGGACGCGGCCGTCGTCTGCCAGTGCAACACCGTGACCAAGGGCGCCCTGGTGCGCTGCTGGCGCTTGGGCGCGCGGACGGTCGACGCGGTGGTGGCGGGCACCCGGGCCGGCACCGGATGCGGCGGATGCCGGGACGCGGTCGGCGGCATCGTCGACTGGCTGTCCGAAGCGGAATCGGTGGAGGTGACGCGATGAGCGGCGCAGACCTGGTCGTCGTCGGCAACGGGATGGTGGGACAGCGCTTCGTCGACGCGCTGCGCGCCCGTGACCCGCAGGGCCACTGGCGGGTGACGGTGCTTGCCGAGGAGGGGCGTCCGGCATACGACCGGGTACGACTCTCGGCGTACTTCGACGGGGTCGGCGAGGACGAGCTGAACGTGCACATCCCGCACGACGGGGTGCGGCTGCGCCTCGGTGAGCCGGTCACCGCCATCGACCGCGCCCGGCGGCTGGTGACCACCGCCGAGGGCGAGTACGGCTACGACGCGCTGGTGCTGGCCACCGGGTCGTACGCGTTCGTCCCGCCGGTCCCCGGGGCCGACCTGCCCGGGGTCTTCGTCTACCGGACGTTGGACGACCTGGCGGCGATCCGGGAGTACGCCCAGGGTCGGCGGGTCGGCGCGGTGATCGGCGGCGGGCTGCTCGGGTTGGAGGCGGCGAACGCCCTGCGTCTGCTCGGCCTGAGCACCGACGTGGTCGAGTTCGCGCCCCGGCTGATGCCGGTGCAGGTGGACCAGGCCGGCGGCGCGATGCTGCGCCGCTACGTCGAGGAGCTGGGTGTGCGTACCCACCTCGGGGTCGCCACCACGGCGATCCGCGCCGGGGCCGACGGCGCGGTCGCCGCCCTGGAGCTGTCCGACGGCCGGGTCGTCGACGCCGAACTGGTCGTGGTGGCCGCCGGCATCCGGCCCCGCGACGAGCTGGCACGCGCCGCCGGCCTGCCGTTGGGTCCGCGCGGTGGGGTGCTGGTCGACGAGACCTGCCGCACCGCCGACGAGCACGTCTGGGCCGTCGGCGAGTGCGCGGCGGTCGACGGCACCTGTCACGGCCTGGTGGCCCCGGGGTACGCGACGGCCGAGGTGGTGGCCGACCGGCTGGTCGGCGGCGCGGCGACCTTCCCGGGCGCGGACACCGCCACCAAGCTCAAGCTGCTCGGGGTGGACGTGGCGTCGTTCGGCGACGCGCACGGCACCACCGAGGGCTGCCTGGACGTCACGTTCACCGACCCGGCCACCCGGGTGTACGCGAAGCTGGTCCTCTCCGACGACGCGCACACCCTGCTCGGTGGGGTGCTGGTGGGTGACGCCAGCGCGTACCCGACGTTGCGGGCCAGCGTGGGTGGCCCGCTGCCGGCCCCGCCGCTGGCCCTGCTCGCCCCCGACGGCGGCGGCGCGGACGCCGGCACGCTGCCCGCCACCGCGCAGGTCTGTTCCTGCAACGCGGTGACCCGGGGCGACGTGGACGCCGCCATCGCGGGTGGCTGTGCGGACGTGCCGTCGTTGAAGACGTGCACCAGGGCGGGCACGAGCTGCGGGTCCTGCGTGCCGATGCTCAAGCAGCTCCTGGACGCGGCCGGCGTGGCACAGTCCGCCGCGCTCTGCGAGCACTTCGACGTGAGCCGCCGGGAGCTGTTCGAGATCGTGCGCGTCCGCGGCATCCGCACGTTCTCCCGGCTCGTCGCCGAGCACGGTCGGGGACGCGGCTGCGACATCTGCAAGCCCGTGGTGGCCTCGATCCTGGCCTCGCTGGGCAGCGGGCACGTGCTCGACGGAGAGCAGGCGTCCCTGCAGGACACCAACGACCACTTCCTGGCCAACCTGCAACGCGACGGCAGCTACTCGGTGGTGCCCCGCATCCCGGGCGGCGAGATCACCCCGGAGAAGCTGATCGTGATCGGCGAGGTCGCCCGGGACTTCCAGCTCTACACGAAGATCACCGGTGGCCAGCGGATCGACCTGTTCGGTGCCCGGGTGGAGCAGCTACCGCAGATCTGGCGGCGGCTGGTGGACGCCGGTTTCGAGTCCGGCCACGCGTACGGCAAGGCGTTGCGCACGGTGAAGTCCTGCGTCGGCGAGACCTGGTGCCGATATGGCGTACAGGATTCGGTGGGTCTCGCCGTGTCGCTGGAACTGCGCTATCGCGGGCTGCGCGCGCCGCACAAGCTCAAGTCGGCGGTCTCCGGCTGCGCCCGGGAGTGCGCCGAGGCACGCAGCAAGGACTTCGGCATCATCGCCACCGAGACGGGCTGGAACCTCTACGTCGGCGGCAACGGCGGTTTCCGGCCCCGGCACGCCGACCTGTTCGCCACTGATCTGTCGACAGAAGCACTGATTCGATTGATCGATAGATTTTTGATGTATTACATCCGCACCGCCGACCGGCTGCAACGCACGGCCGGCTGGATCGAGGCCTTGGACGGCGGCCTGGACCACCTGCGCGCCGTGATCGTGGACGACTCGCTGGGCATCTGCGCCGACCTGGACGAGGCCATGGCCCGACACGTGTCGTCGTACTCCGACGAGTGGCGCGACGTGCTGGACGACCCCGAGCGGTTGCGCCGCTACACCTCCTTCGTCAACGCCCCCGACGTGCCCGACCCGTCGATCACCTTCGCGGTGGAGCGCGGCCAGCCGGTACCGGCACGCGGCGGCACCCCACCCGACGGTTCCGGCCGTCGTCCCGTCACGCTCGGCCTTCCGGAGGTACGGCGATGAGCCCCACGATGACCACACTCGGCTGGACCGCGGTCTGCCCCCTCGGCCGGCTGGAACCGGAGCGGGGTGTCGCCGCCCTGGTCGACGGCGTGCAGGTCGCCCTCTTCCACACCGTGGACGGGCTGTTCGCGATCGACAACCGCGACCCGGTCTCCGGTGCGTACGTGCTGTCCCGGGGCATCGTGGGCAGCCGTGGCGGCGTACCGACGGTCGCCTCGCCGCTGCACAAGCAGGTGTACGACCTGCGCACCGGCGAGTGCCTCGACCTGCCCGGGGTGGCCGTGGCCCGGCACGACACGCGCTGCCACGACGGGATCGTCGAGGTGCGGTTGCGACGGGAGGACTGATGCGGGAAGAACTGGCCGGCTTCACCATCGGGGTGACCGCCGACCGGCGGCGCGACGAGTTGGCCGCGCTGCTCGAACGCCGGGGCGCACGCGTGGTGCTCGCCCCGGCGCTGCGGATCGTGCCGCTGTCCGACGACACCGAACTGCGCGAGGCGACCCGCGCCTGCCTCGACCAGCCACCCGACATCCTGATGGCCAACACCGGCATCGGGATGCGCGGGTGGCTGGAAGCTGCCGAGGGTTGGGGTCTGGCCGAGCCGCTGCGGTCGGTCCTCGCCAGCTCGTACGTCGTCGCCCGCGGTCCCAAGGCACGTGGCGCGATCCGTGCGGCCGGACTGCACGACCAGTGGTCACCGGCGTCGGAGAGCTGCGACGAGGTGGTCGAGCACCTGCGCCGGCGCGGCGTTGCCGGGCAGGTGATCGCCATGCAGCTGCACGGTGAGCGCCAGCCCGAGTGCACCCTCGCCCTGGAGGCGGCCGGCGCCACGGTGATCGAGGTGCCGGTCTACCGCTGGGCGCCCCCGACGGACCCGGCGCCGCTGCACCGGCTGATCGACCTGATCGCCGGCCGGCTGGTGGACGCGGTGACGTTCACCTCCGCGCCGGCGGTCGAGGCGCTGCTGCGGGCCGCCGGCGACCGTACCGACGCGGTGGTGGCCGCGTTCCGCAACGACGTGCTGGCGAGCTGCGTCGGCGCGGTGACCGCCGAGCCGTTGCTACGGCACGGGGTGCCGGTCAGCGCGCCCGGCCGGGCCCGGCTGGGTGCCCTGGTACGCACCATCGTCGATGAGCTGCCCCGGCGGACCATCACGTTCAAGGCCGGCGGCCATCTGCTCACGTTGCGCGGGCACGCAGCGGTCATCGACGGAGAGCTGCGGCCCCTGGCGCCCGCCCCGATGGCGGTGCTGCGGGCGCTGGCCCAGTCTCCGGGCCGGGTGCTGTCCCGTACGGCGCTGCTCCGGACGCTGCCTCGGGGCGCGGACGAGCACGCCGTGGAGATGGCCGTCGCCCGGTTACGGGCCGGCCTGCGCGCGCCCCGGGTGGTGCAGACCGTGGTGAAGCGCGGCTACCGGCTCCGCGTCGACTGAACCGCGCCACGGCCGGCGGTGACCCACCGGCCGTGGCCCTGCGACTGAGTCGACCGTGACCCGACGGTTCAGCCGACCGGCGTGGGGAAGCCCCGACCCTGCTCGGCCTGGAGCCGGAGCATGGCGTGCTCGACCACCGTCACCAGCACCTGCTTGACCGAATCCCGATGCCGGGCGTCGGTCATCACCAGCGGCACCTGCGGCGAGATGGCCAGCGCCTCGCGGACCTCCTCCAGCTCGTACTGGGGAGCGCCGTCGAACCGGTTCAGCGCCACCACGTACGGCAGGTTGCGGTTCTCGAAGTAGTCCAGCGGGGCGAACGCGTCGGTGATCCGGCGCGTGTCCACCAGGACGGCGGCACCCACCGCGCCCCGGATGATCTCGTCCCACATGAACCAGAAGCGGGTCTGACCCGGTGTACCGAACAGGTACAGGATCAGGTCCTGGGCCATGGTGATACGGCCGAAGTCCATGGCGACCGTGGTGGTCTCCTTGCCGGGCACCTTTGACGGATCGTCGATGCCGACGCCGGCCGCGGTCATCACCGCCTCGGTCCTCAGCGGCGTGATCTCGGAGATCGCGCCGACCAGGGTCGTCTTGCCGACGCCGAAACCGCCCGCGACGACGATCTTCGCGGAGACGATTCCCCGGCCCGGCCGCCCCCCAGCGGGGTCATAGCCTGCGAAGTCCACTTAGCACCCTTCCAAGCAGTTCCATCCGCTCCTCGAACCCCTCGGCGGGAGCAGCAGTGTGTA
>NZ_JBEXIJ010000017.1:27257-157254 GCF_040608495.1 Micromonospora sp. NPDC005174
CCCCCCCAGCGGGGTCATAGCCTGCGAAGTCCACTTAGCACCCTTCCAAGCAGTTCCATCCGCTCCTCGAACCCCTCGGCGGGAGCAGCAGTGTGTAACGTCAGCAGGCTCTCGGCCACCATGTCGGCGACCAGTACCCGGGCGACGCCCAGCGGCATCCGGGTGTACGCGGCGATCTCCGCCAGCGACTGTGCACGGCCCTCGCAGACCGTGGCGATGCGGTGCTTGTCGTGCCCCGCGAAGCGGGACTCGGCAACCTGGGTGGGAGAGGCCGTGAGGACCGCCTCGAGAGCGATGTCCTGCCGGGGTTCGGTACGACCACGGGTGACCGCGTACGGGCGTACCAGAGCGCCGCGCGGGTCAGCGCGTCGTTGGTCCATCCCCGATCACCTCCTCGTCCCCCGCGGAGTCGGCACACACCGCCTCCCCTCCCTGTTCCGGCGCGCGGGCCGCACGCCGGTTCGCGGCACTACGAACGCACCGCGTCCCGTGGCAGCGGCACCAGCGCGGCACCCACCCGCTCCACCAGCAGGGCCATCTCGTAACCCACCTGACCCACGTCGCAGCTCCGCGCGGCCAGCACGGCCATCGACGAGCCGTCGCTGATCGACATGAGGAAGAGGTAACCGCTGTCCATCTCGATGACGGTCTGCAACACCCCGCCCGCGCTGAACATCCGTGCCGCGCCCTCGGTCAGGCTCACCACGCCGGAGGTGATCGCGGCGAGCTGGTCCGCCCGGTCACCCGGCAGGTCCCGGGAGGACGCGAGCAGCAGCCCGTCGGCGGACACCGCCACCACGTGGGCGATGCCCGCCACGCTGTCGGCGAAGTTGGTGAGCAGCCAACCCATGTCCTGCATGGCAGCTGGCCTGTTCATCGGCTCTCCTTGGTCGAGGTGCTGTTCAGGTCCGTACCGGCCGTTCGACCGCGCTGCACGCCACGGTGGTAGGCCGACAACAGGCCGCGTACTTCGTCGGGGGTCCGCCGGCTGCGGTCCCGACCGCTCTTGGGCTCGATGCCGCCCGGCACGAGCTGCGCCTGCGGCACCCGCTTGGGCAGACCCGAACGGGTGGTGCCGGCGGCGGCCGGCTCGGCGGCCCGGCTGGCCAGCGTCCACCCCTCGTCGGCGGCCGTCCGCCAGGCGTCCGGGTCCGGGCCCGGCGGGGCCGCGGCCGGCGCGGGGGCGGCGACCGGTGCCGTCGGTGCGGCCGGCGGCGCGCTGTACGACGGTGGCGGTGTCGGTGTCGAGGCGCCCCGACCAGCGGTCTTCGCGGTCCCGAATCCGTCCATGCTCCCCACGCTCTGTGCTCCGGTGCCCTCGGAACTGCCCGGGGTCCGGGTGGGCAGCGGCGGTCGGGCCGGCGTGGTGGCCGGCGCGGACGCGGTGGTCGACGGAACACCGTTTGTCGCACGCGAGCCGCCGTCGACGGGTGCGGGCGGGGTGTCGAACTGTGGCCGGGTGAAGATCGCGGTGGCGTCGTCGCCGTGCGACCGGAACCAGACCGCCTCCATCTCCCGGAAGATCGGCGCCTCGGCGGGGAACTCCGGCCGGGTGCTGACCGGCGCGGGAGGCGTCGGCGGCACCGCGGGCGGCATGGACGGGGCCGGCACGACGGGCTGCACGGGCGGTGCCGGCCTCGCGGGCGGTGCCGGCGGGGCGACCGCGCCCGGCCCGGCGACCGGGCCGACCGGCAGCACCGGCGCGTTCCGGCCGTCCGGGGTGTCGGCCGTCGCGCCCCGCCGGGGCAGGGCGTCGATGGTCGGGTACGCCACGGTGGGGCTGCCCGCCGAGACGCCGCCGCCGTACGCCGGGCGGTTGGGCGGCACCGGAACGGACGGCGCGGCGGTGGGCGGCATCGTCGGGCGCGCCCCGGCGTAGCCGCCGGCCTGCACCGCCGGGGCGGTGTCCCGCGCGTCGAGCGGGGACTGCCACTGCGCGGGGGCCGGGGCGTTGGTCCGCCACTGGTCCGGCAGAGTCGCCGCCGAGGCGGTCGCGCCGGCGTACGACTCGGCGTGGCCGACCGGGGTGAGCGGCGTCTGCTCGACGGCCATCGGCTGGCGCGGACGGGTGATCGCCTGATCGCGGCCACGGCCGCTGGGCAGGATCACGGTGGCGGCGGGCAGCGTCACCTGGGCGACGGTGCCGCCCTCGACGTTGCGCCGCAGCTCCACCCGGATGCCGTAGCGGGAGGCGAGTCGGCTCACCACGGCCAGACCCATCAACCGGAACGCGGCGACGTCCACGCTCGGCGGGGCGGCCAACCGGCGGTTGAGCGAGTCGAGCTGCTCGTCGGTGAGGCCGAGCCCGCGGTCCTCGATCTGGATGAGCACGTAGTCCCGGATGCGGCGACCGTCGGCGACGACAGTGGTGTTCGGCGGTGAGAACCGGGTGGCGTTGTCGAGCAGTTCCGCGACGAGACGTACCACGTCGTTGACCGCGTGCGCGGCCACCGAGATGTCGGTGTCGACGGTGCCGAACTCGATGCGGTTGTAGAGCTCCACCTCGGACTGCGCGGCGCGCAGGACGTCCACGACCAGCGCGTCGTCACGGCGCGGTACGGCCGAGTCGGCGCCGGCCAGGACCAGCAGGTTCTCGTCGTTGCGGCGCATTCGGGTGGCCAGGTGGTCCAGCTCGAAGAGCTGGGCCAGCCGCTTCGGGTCCTCCTCGCCGCGCTCGATCGCGTCGAGCTCGCCGATCATCCGGTCGACCAGGGTCTGACTGCGGCGAGCCAGGTTGAGGAACATCGCCGAGACGCTGGTCCGCAGCGCGGCCTGTTCGGCGGCGACCCGCACCGCCTCGCGGTGGACGACGTTGAAGGCCGACGCCACCTGGCCGACCTCGTCGCGGCTGTTGAGCTGGATCGGGTCCCGTACCTGCCGGACGATCTCGTCCACGCCGCCGTCGCCGACGCTGCCCATGTTCTGCAGTCGCTGCACGGCGTCGGGAAGGTCGTGGTTGGCCACCGCGAGCGCGCCCTCGCGCAGGCGGCGAAGCGAGTCGTTCAGCGACCGGGCCAGCACAACGGCCAGCGACACGGCGATGATCAGGGTGAGCAGCACCAGGATCGACTCGACCACGGCCTGCCGGATGACGTCCGAGCGCGCCTCGTCGGCCTGCTCGAGCAGCCGGTCCTGTAGTTGGATCTCGGCCCAGCGCATCAGGTCGTTGACCGCGCCGATGGCGGCGGTGGCGTCCTGCGCGCTCACCAGCGGGCGCTGCCCGACCGAACGGGTGATGTCGCTGGCGACCCGGTCGGAGAGACCGACCGCGTCACCGGAGACGGTGCTGTCGACCAGAGCCCGCTGCACCGGGTCGGCGGCGAGCGAGAAGGCGACAAGCGCCTCCTGCTGGCTGGTCAGCGTCGCCACGAAGGAGGAGAACTGCTCCGGGTCGAGCTGGCCGGCGGTCAGCGCGGTGAAGGCGACCGCCTCCTCCTCGGCGACGGAGGCCTTGGCGCGGGCGAACGCGGCGACCGCCCGGCGGCTGTCCGACAGGCTCTCGTCGCCGGGTAGCTGGGCCAGCCCGTCGCCGTAGCTGACCAGGTCGGTGAGGATCACGCCGTAGCGCAGCACCGCCTCGGCGACCGCCATCTGCCGGCGGTCCAGCACCTCCTGACGGGTGCCGTCGAGGGTGGCCAGGTGGTCGTCGATCGCCGCCAGCCGGTCCCGCAACGCCGTCGGCACCTCGCCGATCCGGTCACGCTCGGCGCGGTACTCGTCCACCCGCTGCTGCGTCTGGCGTACCCGAAGGTTGTACGCGTCGGCCGGCTGCTGCGGAGCTGCCAGGTAGGCCGCCGCCGCCATGCGCTCGGCCTGGAGGTCCTGGGTCAGCGCGCTGACGTCGATGGCCAGCGCGGTGAGCGATCGGGCCCGGGTGGCGTCGTAGGCGCCCTCACCCACGGAGATGAGACGGACGGTGGCCAGCGCGATCACCGCGGCCACCGGAACGACCAGGATCAGCGCCAACTTGGACCGGATCCGGGCGTCCCGCAGTCTCGGCATGCGCCGGCGCGTACGCCCGGTATCGCCGCCGAGCGCGGGCAGGGTCGTCGGTCCGGTGCTCACGACATCGCCTCCGTCGTTTCTTCCCCGCCTGACCCGCCGAGCCGCGCCGGGAGCGGAGGGGACCACGCGCGGCACGGCCGCGATTTCATCAGAGAAGATCGTGTTTGGGAAGCCGCAGTGAGGTAGGAAACGGTCGGACGGCGCGGAACCCTTGATCCGGTCAACTGATACCTTCATTTCCGCAAGCCCCTGAACAGGGCATGTAACTCCAGAGTGGTCACGCGTGTATGCAAAGTGAGGTTTTGCAAACATTGCGTTACCCCAGCATGTGGGATGGCCGTCCCGAGAATGCAACCGGGGTCCGCGCTTGACCACAGCGCCGGCCATTGGCAAGGTTTTGCAGGCTTCGCGCACACACCGTACGGCAGACGAGATCCCGTCCTCCAGTGAGGACGGATTAGCGGCGGTGACCGGGCTGCGCCCGCGCCCGCACCTGGAGGACTGAGTTGAGCCCCATCCGCTCCGCGACCATCGCGGCGCTCGCATCGGCCTTAGTGGCCACCACGCTCACCGGCTGTCAGTTCGGCGAGGCGGAGCAGGACACGAGTCCGATCGTGATCGCCGCCGACCTCGAACTTTCCGGTGCCGCCGCGCCAATGGGCCGGGCATACCAGCGCGCGCTGGAACTCAAGAGGGACCAGTTGAACTCCTCCGGAGCACTGAACGGCCGGAAGATCGACCTGAAGGTGAAGGACAACCGTTCCGACGCCGCCGAGTCACTGCGCAACATCGCCGACTTCAGCAGCGATTCGCGGGTCAGCGCGATCGTCATGGGCGGTTGCAACGAATGCGCGGTCGGCGCGGTCGGCGTCATCAACGAGAAGCAGATTCCCACCATTGCGCTCGCCGCTTCCGGGGCGATCTCGAGCCCGGTCGCCGACCGTCGCTACGTCTTCAAGCTGGGCCCGAACGCGGCCGACAGCGCCTCCGCCCTCACCACCGAACTGCGCCGCAAGAACGTCAAGAAGGTGGCCCTGCTCGCCAGCAACGACGACTACGGCCGCGAGGGCGTGGTCGCGCTGCGTCGCGAACTGGGCAAGGCCACCATCAAGGTGGCCGGCGAGGAGTCGGTGAAGACCACCGACACCGAGGTCGGCCAGCAGGTCGGCAAGCTGGCCAAGCTCAAGCCCGACGCGCTGGTCGTCTGGACTCCGCCGGAGCAGGCCGCGCTGGCCGCGACGAGCGCACAGCAGGCCGCGTTCCGCGGGTCGCTCTTCTTCGACGCGGGCGCGGCCGGGGACCTCTTCCTCGGCGCGGCGGCCCGAGCCACCGAGAAGGCCACGATGGTCTTCACCCAGACCATGGTGATCGACGACGTGATCGCCACCACGCCGGCCAAGGCGGCCCGGCGGCAGTGGTTCCAGGACTACACGGCCCGCTACGGCGGCTACAACGGCTCCTCCTCGTTCGCCGCCGACGCGATCCAGTTGATCGTCGACGCCGAGCTGCGGGCCGGCGGGCCGGCGGGGAAGGTCGACCGGGGCGGCATCCGCGACGTGTTGGAGACGTCCCAGATCGACGGCCTCTCCGGCCCGATCCGCATGACGCCCGACAACCACTCCGGCCTCATGCCGCAGGCGCTCACCACGCTTGTCGCGCGCAACGGCCGGTGGCGGTTGGCGGGGTAACCGGCTCCGGCTTGGGGGGTGGTGGCCTACCGCGCCCGGCTCCGGGCGGTCAGGCTTGATCCCTGCGCCGGGCACGGTAGGCCACCACCCCTCCGCGTCACCGTGAGCGAAAAGGGCCGGCCTCCTCTGGAGGCCGGCTCCCGCAATTCAGGAGTACGAACTGGGCCGCGCCGGCGAGCGCCGCGTAGCCGACGGCGAGGGTGATCCCGTTCCCGCACGAACGTTCGTGACCGGGGCATGCCAAAGGCCCCCGAATCGGGGGCCTTCGCGTGGTGCTGAGTCAGGAGACGGGGCCGATAGCCTTCGCCAGGTCGACGAAGCCCTGCCACTGCGAGGGCCCGAAGGTCAGCGTTGCGCCGTCGCGGTCCTTGGTGTCACGGACGAGAACGACGCCGGAAAGGTTGTCGGCCACCTCGACGCAGTTCCCGCCGTTGCTGCCGCTCTTGGTGCTCTTGCGCCACTGCGCGCCGCTCAGGTCCATGATGCTGCCGCCTCTCATGAGGTCCGGGGGCCTTCGCGTAGTGCTAGTCAGGCCGCGTCAAGGGTCTTTGCCATGTCGATGAAAGCCCGCCAGGCCGCCGAACTGAAGGACAGCGCCGGACCTGCCTGGTCCTTCGAGTCCCGGACACCAACGACGCCGGGAAGGTTGTCGGCAACCTCGACGCAATCGCCGCCGTTGCCGCTGCTGCGGGTGCTCTTGCGCCACTGTGCGCCGGTCATGTCCATGTCTCTGCCATCTCCGTAAGTAGGTCGACGGACTGCCAGTGGGACAGCGCCTCGCCGCGTACGTTCTCCCACGCTGCGAGTATCGCTGTTATGTCCTTTGTGCCGGTGACGACTTCCCCCTGAAGCTGATTGTCGAGGTAGCCGGCAATTTGTTGCTCGGCTCCTACAGCGATCACGAAGGGACCGTTCAAGCCAGCGTACGCGCCGACCGTCGCGGGAACGATGTGCACTCGTACGTGCGGGGCCTCGCACATGACGATGAGGGCATGTACCTGCTCGCGCATGGTGGCCCGGCCGCCGACCGGCCGCCGCAGGACAGCCTCGTCGACGACGGCCGTGAAGCGTGGTGGGTCTTCGCGGGTCAGGATGCTCTGGCGGGCGAGCCGAAAGGCTAGGTGGCGCTCAATGTCGCTGCGGGCGATCACGTCGGCACCGGCGAGCACCGCGCGGGCGTACGCCTCGGTTTGGAGAAGGCCGGGCAGGACGACCGACTGATACGAGCGTAGCGAGACCGCCTCACGCTCGATTTCTTGCCACGGCCTGAACCAAACTGGCTCACGACGTCTTGATGTGTCCGGCCAGATGTCCCCGATGGGCCGACGGAGTACGCCGGCTGCGGCCTCCCGGTGACGGGGATGGGGTATGTGGTCATGATTGATCCACCGTGCGACCGTTTTTCGATCGACGCCTACCAGCCCGGCCAGAGACTCGATCGAATGCCCTGACTCGGCCAGCGCTGCGCGCAACGCATCGTTCACGACGTCTCTCCAGGGATGCGCAGAATGTCTCGCGACCATATCCCCTACGGGCTGTTTTTGTCCCGTCACTGCCCGCAGGGTGCTTGTAGACGGCGCGGCCGGTGGAGGACCCGAACCTGGCGGACGCGTTCGTGCCGGGGCCGCCCCTGCCCGGCGAGCACTTGCGGGGGCGGCCCCTCTCCAGACGACAGCACGAAGGAGGCACCGTGCGTTTCAGGTTCTGGCGCAGCCAACACGCCCCGGAAGTGCCTGCGAGTCGCCCTGCCCCACAACTCCCGGCCTGGGTCACGGCGCACACCGAGGCATTCCGGGTTGACGAGGTCGGCCGGGTGGATCGCCTGACTCGGGCGGAAGAGTTCCGGGCGAACGGAGGTTACAAATGATCTCTACGCAGGTTTCCGGCCCCGAGCGGGGGCCGGCTACGGACCGTCCGCGTCGGCACGGCCAGGCCCCGCCGCACACGCCCTTACGGCCGCACTGGGCGTGCCGCGCCGACGGTCAGCCGTGGCCGTGCGCGACCGCGCGACTCATGCTCAAAGCCGAGTACGAGAACAAGATGCCGAGCCTGTCGATCTACCTGGCCGGGCTGCTCTACGAGGCCATGCGCGACCTCTACCACCTCAACCCGCACGACGGGCCGAGCCCTCGAGCCCTCTACGACCGGTTCGTGGGATGGGGACCGTTCCGCAGGCCGATCGTCGAACATCCGCGTTGAAACGCCTCCCAGCACGGCCGCGGCGTACCGCTGCATCCGCCATCGCCGGCAATCTTGGACAGTTTCCGTTAGCTGAGAACTGTGAGCTGAGAACGGAAACTGTCCAAGACCTACGCGTGCCACCTGCTTTTGGCGTGGCGGACGCGATCAGCGGCTGCTGGTGGTTTCCCGCACCCAGGGCAGCGCGATCCGCTCGACGAGCACGAGTGCGCTGTAGAGCAGGATGCTGACCAGCGCCACCAGCATGATCGCCGCCCAGGCGGTGGCGGTGTCGCCGACGCCCGCGTACTGCGTGATGACGTACCCCAGGCCCTTCTCCCCGGCCTGGAACTCACCGATCACCGCACCGATGGCCGCCAGCGGCATGGCCACCTTGAGCCCGACGAAGATCTGTGGCAGCGCCGCCGGGAACCGCACCTTGCGGAACGCCTGCCAGCGGGAGGCGTTCCAGGACCGGACCAGCTCGGCCAGGTCGGCCGGCGTGGTGGTCAAACCCGTCGCGGTGGACAGCACGATGGGAAAGAAGCAGAGCAGGAACACCATGGTCAGGATCGGCCTCTGACCCCAACCCAGCGCCACCACCAGCAGTGGACCCAGGGTGATCTTCGGCACGGCGTTCACCGCCACCAGCAGCGGGGTGAACATCCGCTCGACCGTCCGGGAACTGGCCAGGGACAGTCCGATCAGGACACCCGCGGCGGCCGACAGGACGAACCCGATCAGGATCTCCAGCAGGGTGGACCAGGTGTGCTCCAGCATCTGGGCGGGCTTGTCGACGAACGCGGTGAGCACACCCCCCGGCGGCGGCAGGGCGGCCGGGTGGACCAGTTCCAGCCGGGCGACCAGCCACCACACGGCCAGGGCGACCACGAGACCGGCCGCGGGCAGCAGCGCCGCCCCGGTCCCCGCGCGCAGGCCGGCGCCCCGACCCGCCCGACGTGCCTGGAGTCCGGCACCCGGGGGTGGGGGCACCGTCACCGCCGGCTCGGCTGAGCGGACGTCGGTCATCTTGTCCTCCTCGTGAATCGCCGACCCGGGGGCCGACGAGCGACGGGGGTACGCCCCACCGGAGACCGGCGGGACGTACCCCCTGGTGACGACCGGACGATCAGGCCTTCGGCGCGAGGCTGAAGTCGATGATCTGCTCGGGGGTGATGTTCTGCTTGAGCGCGCCCGCGCCCTGCAGAATCGCGATGCTCTTCGCCACGCGGCCGCTGTCCAGCGTGCCGATCGCGGTGCCGGAGTTGCCGGAGCGCACGTACGCGGCCATCAGGTCCAGCTCGGCGGCGGCGGCCACCGGGTTGGCGGCGTCGACGTTCTTCTTCAGGATCTCGCCGGCCTCCTTGGAGTTCGCCAGGCTGTACTCCAGGCCCTTGAGCAGCGCAGTGGTGAAACGCTTCACCATCTCGGGCTTCTCCTTGGCGATCTTGCTGGAGGTGATCAGCACGTTGCCGTAGAGGTCCTGCATCACGTTGCTGTACGGCAGCATGACGGCCTTCTTCTTGGCCACCGCCTCGATCGTCGGCTGACCGACGACGAACTGGCCGATGCCGTCCACCGAGCCGGAGGCCAGCGTGCCGATCAGCGCCTGCGCCTCACCGTTGACCCAGGTCACCTTGCTGGCGTCCACGCCGGCGAGCCGGGCGTACGTCGGGAACAGGTTGCGCACCACGGAGCCGGGGGTGTCGGCGAGCTTCTTGCCCTCAAGGTCCTTGGGCGAGTTGATGTTCTTGCCCTCGACGGTGGCGATGCCCGCCATCGTGCGCTGCTGGATCGCGGCCACGGCGGTGAAGTCCTTCGCCTGACCGTTGCCGAGCTGGAGCAGACCGCCGGTGAGGTCGATCGGCCCGAAGTCCGCCTGGCCGCCGACGACCGTCTGGATCACGCCGCCGGTGCCCTGGCCGGCCTTGATCTCGACGTCGAAACCGGCCTCCTTGAAGAAGCCCTTCTCCTTCGCCACCCAGGCGTAGGAGTCACGGCCGAAGTTGCCGAAGGAGGTGAGGTAGGTCACCTTCTCCAACGCTCCGTCCTTGCCGCCCTTGGCGTCGGACGAGTCCGACCCGCTGCTGCAGGCGGAGACGAGGGCGAGGGCGGTGGCCAGCGCGGCCGTAGCGACCGTACGGGTCAGCCTTCTCATCAGTAGCACCATGTCCTTTCCGACCGGGGCCGGGGGCCACCGGAGGGGGTTGTCGCGACGGCACCGGCGGGAGGGGCAAGCCGGGCACCGCCATCGTGAGGGGACTCTTCGCGGCCACAGCGTACGAGAAACCCACAGTTGCGACGCCAGGCGTACCGGGTTGCGGATCGGAAACAACCTGACGACGACCCCGGACGGCGCGACATGTCAACAGGGCGGCTAGCCTTGTCGGATTCCTGACCGTCCACTCAGCGGAGGTCCGCCGCAGATGATCCGACTGTCCGGGGTGTCGCGTACCTTCGAAGGCCGGTCCGGCCAGGTCGAGGCCCTTCGCGGCATCGACCTCGACGTCGCCGAGGGCGAGTTCGTCGCCATCCTCGGGCGCTCCGGCTGCGGCAAGTCCACCCTGCTGCGGTTGATCGCCGGGCTGCTCCCGTTGACCTCCGGCGAGATCACCGTGGCCGGTACGCCGATCACCCGACCCCGCCGCGACATCGCCATGCTGTTCCAGAAGCCGGCGCTGCTGCCGTGGCGCAGTGTCCTGGACAACGTCCTGCTGCCGGTGGAGATCTTCGGCTGGAGTCGCGCCAAGCACCGCGAGCGGGCCCGGGAACTGCTCGACGTGGCAGGCCTGGCCGGGTTTGAGAAGCGGTTGCCGCACGAGCTCTCCGGCGGCATGCAGCAACGGGTGTCGCTGTGCCGGTCGCTCATCGGTGAACCCCGGGTGATGCTGATGGACGAGCCGTTCTCCGCGCTCGACGCGCTCACCCGCGAGGAACTCTCCGGCGAACTCCAGCGCGTGCACATGGAGAACAAGCCGAGCATCGTCTTCGTCACCCACTCGATCGACGAGGCGGTGCTGCTCGCCGACCGGGTGGTCGTGCTGAGCCCCCGCCCCGGCCGTATCCGCAAGGTGGTCGAGGTGGCCATCCCCCGCCCGCGCACCCTGGGCCGCAACGCCCACCTCGCCGACGTCGCCCAGGTCAGCGCCGACCTGCACGAGCTGTTGATGGAACGCGACCAGCCGGCCGCGGCCGGCGTGGAGGGACGATGACCATGCGGGTGTCGGTATTCACCGAGCCGCACCGGGGCGCCGACTACGACACCCAGCTCCGGTTCGCCCGACTGGCCGAGGCGGGCGGCTTCGAGGGCTTCCTCCGCGCCGACCACTACCAGTCGATGGGCGACGACAGCGGCCTGCCCGGCCCGACGGACGCCTGGCTGACCCTCGCCGCGCTGGCCCGGGAGACCGAACGGATCCGGCTGGGCACCCTGGTGACGTCGGCGACCTTCCGCCTGCCCGGCCCCCTCGCCGTGCTCGTCGCACAGGTCGACCAGATGAGCGGCGGCCGGGTCGACCTCGGTATCGGCGCGGGCTGGTACCAGCGCGAGCACACGTCGTACGGCATTCCGTTCCCGGCCGTCGGCGAGCGGTTCGACCGGCTGGCCGAGCAGCTCGAGGTGATCACCGGGCTGTGGTCCACCCCGCTGGGCGAGACGTACAGCTTCACCGGTGACCACTACCGGCTGGTGGACGCCCCCGCGCTGCCCAAACCGGCGCAGGTGCCCGGCCCGCCGATCATCGTGGGCGGACGCGGTCCCAAGCGGACCCCCGAGCTGGCCGCCCGGTACGCCGACGAGTTCAACATGCCGTTCAAGTCGGTGGCCGAGACCGCCGGAGCGTACGACCGCGTCCGGGAGGCGTGCGACCGGGTGGGTCGGGCGGAGAGAGGGCGAGCCCCGCTGGTGCTCTCCGCCGGGATCGTGGTGGCCGTCGGACGTACCGACGCGGAGGCCGCCCGCCGGGCCGCGCCGTTGCACGAGAAGAGCGCGCTGCCACCGGAGGACCCGGTGGTCGGCTCGCCGGCAGAGCTGGTGCAGCGGATCGGCGAGTTCGCCGGGATCGGCGCCACGCGGGTGCACCTACGCCTCACCGACCTCGACGACCTCGACCACCTCGAACTGATCGCCGCCGAGGTGCTTCCCCAACTGGACGGTGGACGATGACCGATGTGATCGACGGCACCGAACTCGGGCCCGTGGGCCAGGAGATCGTGTACGAGAACGACCGGGTCCGGGTCTGGCACATCCGGCTCGAACCGGGCGAGCGCCAGCCCCTGCACCGGCACGACCACCCCTACCTGGTGGTGGCGATCCAGGGCGCGAAGAACGTCGTGCAGACCATCGACGGCACCCGGATCGACGCCGACGAGCCCACCGGTGGGGTCGTCTACCGCGACCCCGGAGCGGTGCACATGCTCACCAATGTCGGGGACACGACATACCTGGCCCGACTGGTCGAACTCAAGTAGACCCGCCGGGCGCGCCTCGGCGCGCCGCGCGGCGCGCCGGTGGCGATCGGGTGTACCAGGTGCGTAACGTGCCGGACATGGCCTATCGGACCTGGGGCAGACTGCTGCTCACCGCGCTCGGGGTGAGCGTGCTGGCCGGAGCCGGCCAACTCGGCGTCGCGTACGGCTTCGGCATCGTCCGGCTCACCGGCGCCTTCACCGGCTCGACCGTCAACCAGTGGCCGGCCCAGCTCGTCTGGGTGGGCTGGTTCGCCGCGAACGCCGCCGTCGCCGGCGCCGTCCTGACCGGACGTCTGGCCCGCCGGGACACCCCGCCGGCCAGCACCGGCCGGCACCTGGCCATCGGTGGCGCCGCCGCGCTCGGCGCGACAGCCGTCGCCCCGCTCTGCATGCAGCCCGCCCGAGCCGCCGAGTTGATCTCGGTGGACCCGGTCTGGGCGGTCGGCATCTGCGCCATCCTCGGGGCGGTCGTCGGAGCGGGGGCGGCCATCGCCGTACTGCTCCGGCCGGAACTGGGCTGGAACATGGCGGCCGTGGCGGGGACGATCTGGCTGCTGGCGTTGATCTCCGTCCTGCCGTCACTCGGCACGACCGGTCCGCTGCCCACGGTCCGACTCGGCGTACTCGAACCGAACTGGTTGGACGCCGCCGCCGCGCAGAGCCTGGCGCTGCTCCTGCTGCCGATCGTGGCGCTGCTCGCGGGAGCGGCGACCGCCGGACTGGCCCGCTGGCGCGGCCAGGTCCCGCTGATCAGCGCGGCGACCGGGGTGGCCGGTCCGGTGCTGGTGGCATTCGCGTACCTGGCCGCGGGCCCTGGCGACGCCGTCGACCGCTACCAGACGACCCCCTACTACGCAGCGCTGATCGCGGTCCTCGCTGGCGCCCTCGGCGCGACGGCCGCCGCCCTGCTGCGCTGGCCTCTCGGCGTCCGCGCCGCCGACTCCGAGGCGATCACGCCGACCGACATCCTGCGCCCGCTGCCCGCCGGCCCGACGCTGCCGGGCAGCGAGCCGGTGACGTCGACGGATCGAACCGAGGACCACTCCGGGCACGCCGGCGGACAGCTGGTCGAGACGGCTCCGGGTCCGCGCGCCGGTGACGACACCCCCGGTGTACGCACCGTCCCCGCCCACTGGGACTGGCCGTCTGCCACCGCGAGCGGCCAGCACGGCCCGGTCCCCGCCGAGGCGACGCACCCGGGCCAGGCCCCTCGACCCGCCGGCCCCCGCCAGCGGTCCGACACCGCCGAGTCGGCAGGGGACGCCGCGACCCGGGACGCGTCCGCCGCCAGCGAGCGGCACGACCCCACGCCGCCCCGCGCCTCCTGGCTGACCGACCCGACCGGCGAGTTCACCGCCGGGCGGCAGCCGTCGAGTCACGACGAGGACGCGACCGCCGGTGCCGCCGACCCGGTCCGTGCCGTTGCGAAGCCCCCCACGGCCGGGACGACAGCCGTCAGCCCGACGCCCGACGCGGTGGGCGACAGCGCGAGTAACAGCGACACGCCTGGCCGCAACGCGCCGGGCAGCGACCGCACGACGATCAGCGGCACCGTGGCCCCGCTCGCCACCGATGCTCCGCTCACCACGGACAGCTCCGGTGCGACCGGCACTCCGGTCGCGGGCACCACCGTCACTCCGACCACGGCCAGCGCCCGCACGCCGAGCACGGGCACGGGCACGCCGAGCGCGGGCACGCCGAGCACGGGCACGCCGAGCACGGGCACGCCGAGCGCGGGCACGCCGAGCACGGGCACGCCGAGCATGCGAAGCACGGATCCGCAGGTCGTGGACGTGGCAGGCACGTCGAGCGCGGACAGCGCGGGCGACCGGGCCGCCGACGCGTCCCCGCCCAAGCCGCGTCGCGCGCGCAAGCCGAAGTCCGTCCCGGCCGCCACCTCGACAACCGCCGCCGACGACGGCACGGCCGCAGCCACCGGAACAGCACCGACCGGAACAGCACCCACCGAGACGAGCGCCAGCGCGACGGCCACGGCCGGAACGGCACCCACCGGGACGAGCACCGAGGGAGCGACCGGCGGACGCGCCAAGCGGACGACCCGCGCCGGCAAGAGCGCCGACGTGACAGGCGTCGACACCGATCGGCCGCTCGACCAGGACACGCCGCGCCCCTCCGCCGAGAGTGGAAGCGCCGAGCCTGGCGAAGCGGCACGGATTGCCGGAACCGACTCGCAGGCCCAGACCGCCGAAGAGGATGCGAGCCGGCTCGCCGAGACCGCCGAAGGTTCCACGCCGGTCACGAAGTCCAGGGTGGGCCGCCGCACCGAACAGGCGACGACCGAGGGCCGCGCCGGCACGTCGCTGTTCGGCGAGCCCACTGCCGGCGACGCGGGGGGCGACCGGTGGACGCCGGCGGCTCCCGCCTGGTCGGCCATCCCGTCCTGGACCACGGCGTCGACCGACCCGGAACCGCCGACCGCGGACACGCCCGCGAGCGCCGAGGACTCGACCGACTGGACGCCCCGCTTCCGGCACCGGGCACCCCTGCCCGACCTGAGCCGCGTGCCCACCTGGGACGCCTTCGACACCACCCGCCGCGCCAGAACACCGGATCAGAGCACCGGTACGCCTGACCACAACACCAGCGCGCCCGAGGGAAGCGCATCGCCCGCCACGACCGCCGACACCACCGGACCAGCCGTCAGCACGCCGGGCCAGCCCCTCGGCAGGACCGGCCGGACCGACCAGGCCAGCGCGATGGCCGCCCTGGCGAGGTCCATCGTGCCGCCGTCGATCACCCCGGTCGTACCGGAGCAGGGCGGTGCGTCCACCACCGCCGGCAGTGCCGAGCCGGCGGACGATCCCGGGCGGGCGTCCACCGACGACGGGCGGCAGTCCTCCCGGCGGGGGCGGCTCGGCGGCCTCTTCCGGCGTAACCGGGTGCGGGCCGACGAAGAGAGCCGGCCCGCGCCCGACGCGGCGGAGCCGCTGCCCGCGCAGGACGAGGAGTTCGTCGACTGGGTCGCCGGCCTCAGCAAGCCGGTCACCGACAACGAGCCCGAGCCGGAGAACGGCCGTCGCTCGCTGCGCTCCACCGGCCGTCACCACCGCGAGTGAACGACCCGCTTGATTGACTCTGGTTCCGAGAATCCGGGCCTTCCTGCCGGCCAGGACACCCCGACTTCCCGGAACCAGAGTTGACCAGGCCGAAGCGGCCACTCCGTCAGGCCAGCGGTAGGTAGACCTTTCCGCCGCCGGAGACGAACTCCTCCGACTTGTCCTTCATGCCACGGGCCGCGTACTCCTTCAGCTCCTGCGTGATCTTCATGGAGCAGAACTTCGGACCGCACATCGAGCAGAAGTGCGCCGTCTTCGCCGGCTCGGCGGGCAGGGTCGCGTCGTGGTACGACCGAGCGGTCTCCGGGTCCAGCGAGAGGTTGAACTGGTCCTCCCAGCGGAACTCGAACCGCGCCTTCGACAACGCGTCATCCCATTCCTGCGCGCCCGGGTGACCCTTGGCCAGATCGGCCGCGTGCGCCGCGATCTTGTACGCGATCACGCCGGCCTTCACGTCGTCGCGGTCCGGCAGGCCGAGGTGCTCCTTCGGAGTGACGTAGCAGAGCATGGCGGTGCCGAACATGCCGATCATCGCCGCGCCGATGGCGGAGGTGATGTGGTCGTACGCGGGCGCGATGTCGGTGGTCAACGGCCCGAGCGTGTAGAACGGGGCCTCGTGGCACCACTCCTGCTGGAGGTCCACGTTCTCCTTGATCTTGTGCATGGGCACGTGGCCCGGGCCCTCGATCATCACCTGGACGTCGTGTTCCCAGGCGACAGTCGTCAACTCGCCGAGGGTGCGCAGTTCGGCGAACTGCGCCTCGTCGTTGGCGTCCGCGATCGAGCCGGGCCGCAGCCCGTCGCCGAGCGAGAACGTCACGTCGTAGCGGGCGAGGATCGCGCACAGCTCGGCGAAGTTGGTGTAGAGGAAGTTCTCCTCGTGGTGCGCCAGGCACCAGGCCGCCATGATCGAGCCACCCCGGGAGACGATCCCGGTGACCCGGTCGACGGCCAACGGCACGTACGGCAGCAGCACCCCGGCGTGCACCGTCATGTAGTCGACGCCCTGCTCGGCCTGCTCGATGACGGTGTCCCGGAACACTTCCCAGCTCAGCTTCACCGGGTCGCCGCCGACCTTCTCCAACGCCTGGTAGATCGGCACCGTCCCGATCGGCACCGGCGAGTTCCGCACGATCGCCTCGCGGGTCTCGTGGATCCGCTTGCCGGTGGACAGGTCCATCACCGTGTCCGCGCCCCAGCGGGTGGCCCAGGTCAACTTCTCGACCTCCTCGGCCACCGACGAGCTGACCGCCGAGGTGCCGATGTTGGCGTTCACCTTGACCAGGAACGCCTTCCCGATGATCGCCGGCTCGCACTCCGGGTGGTTCACGTTGAGCGGCAGCACCGCCCGACCGGCGGCGATCTCGGCCCGCACCAGCTCCGGGTCGACGTTCTCCCGGATCGCCACGAACTCCATCTCCGGCGTCACCACGCCGGCCCGCGCGTACGCGAGCTGCGTCGGACGACGACCGTCCATCCCGGCCAACGGCGTACCCGCGCCCCGCACCGGTGCCACGTCACCCCGCTCGGCTATCCACGGGCCGCGCAGCGGTGGCAACCCCACCTGCGGGTCCGATCCCGGGCCGGACGTGTCGTAGAGCCGCACCGGCGGATGGTCGCCGGTCAGCGCCACCTCCGCGAACGGCACCCGCACATCCGGCCGCGAACCCTCGACGTACACCTTGCCTCGTGCCTGCATGACAACCTCCCTGGTGATCAGGCGGACCAGCCGAAGTGATCCAGCGGTCCGCGCCCCGCGCCCAGCTCCCAACTCCGCCCGCCGGTCAGCGCGCGGAACACGTACTCCTTGGCGACCTGCACGGCCGCCGGCACCGGATCGCCCAGCGCGAGCCGCACGGCGATGGCCGCCGAGAACGAGCAACCGGTGCCGTGGGTGTGCCGGGTGTCCACCCGGGGCGCGCGCAGCAGGGTGGTGACACCGCCGCCGCACAGCACGTCGACCGCCTCGTCCCCACCCACGTCACCACCGGTGACGACCACGTACTCCGGACCGCCGGCGGCCAGGGCCTCGGCGGCCACGACCATCGCGGGCACGTCGTCCACGCCGCGTCCGGTGATGGCCGCGGCCTCCGCGCAGTTCGGCGTCGCCACCCGCGCGTACGGGAGCAGCCGCTCCACCGCGCCCACCACGCCCAGCCGGTGGCCGCTCGTGGCGACCAGCACCGGATCGACGACGAGCTGGGGCAACCGGCCGTCCCGGGCGGCCTGGGCCACCACGTCGGCGACGGCCGGCGTGCCGAGCATCCCCGTCTTGACCGCGCCCACGGTGAAGTCGACGAGCACGCTGTCCAACTGCTCCGCGACCGTGCGCGGCGGCAGCGGCAGGACGGCGTCGACACCCCGGGTGTTCTGCGCGGTGACCGCTGTCAGGACACTCGTGCCGTACGCGCCGAGCGCCGCGAAGACCTTGAGGTCCGCCTGGATTCCGGCGCCGCCGCCGGAGTCGGAGCCGGCGATGGTGAGGGTTGTCGTCGGGGTCATCTTTCCTCTTTGGTTGCGCTTCGGGGCTGCGGCCGACCGTGCCGGCCTGTTGGGACCTTCTGGGTGACCGCCTCTTCGAAGGCGCTAGTCATCAGTTGGGCGATCGAGGATGGGTTCTCTGCTCGCATGAGTGCGCCCAGGACTGCCACTCCACTGGCTCCTGCCTCGACGCAGGCCGTTACCTGTTCTGGCGTCTCCACCCCCCCGAGCGCTAGGACGGGCACCGGGCTGGCCGCGACGAGCGCGCGCAGGCCGGCGACTTCCAGGGGTGGGCCGTAGCCGGGCTTTGTCCGGGTGGGCCAGATCGGGGAGATTGTGGCGTAGTGCTCGGTGGTCAGGCGGTTCAGTTCGGTCTCGTTGTGGCAGGATCGGCCGACCAGCGGCAGGGCCGGCGGCGGGTACGGGCCGGCGGCCGGCAGGTGGACGGCGTCGCCGCCCAGCGGGTCGGGGCCGGCCACGACGAGGGTCCCGCCGACGTCGGCGAGGATCGCGCGCAGGTCGACGGCGAGAGCGGCGCGTTCGGCGCGGGGCAGGTCCTTCTCCCGCAGCACGACCCAACGCACTCCCCCGGCGACCGCCCCCGCCACGACACGTTCGAGACCGCCCGTGGCGACCAGCCGGTCGGTCAACAGGACGACCCCCGGCGGCACCAACCCCGTCACAGGTCCGGTCTTCCCTCGTCGGGAGTGGAGGGCAGGGCGTGGAAACGCCGGGCGATCCGGCCCGCGCCCGCGGCGAGGCGTCCGGCCTCGACGGCGTACCGCATCGCCGTCGCCATCGCCACCGGGTCGGCGGCCCGGGTGACCGCGCTGGCCAGCAGGACCGCGTCGCAGCCCAGCTCCATGGCCAGCGCCGCGTCGGACGCGGTGCCGATGCCGGCGTCGAGGATCACCGGCACGTCCACGCTCTGCCGGATCAGCCGGATGTGGTGCGGGTTGCCGATGCCGAGCCCCGAACCGATCGGCGCGCCGGCGGGCATCACCGCGGCGCAGCCCACGTCCGCGAGGCGGCGGGCGAGCACCGGGTCGTCACTGGTGTACGGCAGCACCGTGAAGCCGTCCGCGACGAGTTCCTCGGCGGCGCGGAGCAGCTCCACCCCGTCGGGCAGCAGCGTCCGTTCGTCGCCGATGACCTCCAACTTCACCCAGTCGGTGTCGAACGCGTCGCGCGCCAGCCGGGCCACCTTCACCGCCTCGGTCGCGGTGTGGCAGCCGGCGGTGTTCGGCAGCAGCCGTACCCCGCACCGGTCCAGCAGTTCCAGCAGCCCTCCCCCGGTGCCCGGCGCGGTGTCCACCCGGCGCAGCGCCAGCGTGACCAGCTCCGTACCGGACGCCCGGATCGCCTGTTCCAGTACGTGCAGGTTCGCGGCCCCACCGGTGCCCAGGATCAGCCGCGAGCCGAACGTCGCCCCACCCAGTTCGAACGGCACGCCGCTCACCCGCCCTGCGCGGCGGTGAGCACTTCGACGCGGTCGCCGTCGTGCAGCTCCGTGACCGGCCAGCCGGTCCGGGGCACCACCTCGCCGTTGACCGCGACCGCGACGCCACGCTGGTGCGGCGCGACGTCACCGACCAGATCGGCCACCGACGCGCCGCCGGGGACAGTGCGCCCGGTCCCGTTCACCGTCAACTTCATCACTCCTCCTCGAAACCGCGCATCGGGCCGGCGAACCGGTCGGCACCGAACCCGGTGAGCAGCGGGTCGGGCACTCCGGTGAGCACCAGGTCGGTGATCGCCTCGGCGGTGACCGGGGTGAGCACGATGCCGTGCCGGTGGTGTCCCGTGGCGGCGAGCACGTCCGGCCGGCCGGGCAGCGGCCCCAGGATCGGCGCGTTGTCCGGGGTGCCGGGCCGCAGACCGGCGACGGCCTCCACCAGGTCGTACTCGGCCAGCTCGGGTAGCAGGTCGACACCGGCGCGCAGCAGTCGCTGCACCGCGCCGGCGGTGACTGTGGTGTCCGACCGCTCCTCGACCGTCGCCCCGAGCACCACCTCGCCGTCGGTGCGGGGCACCAGGTAGACGTGCTCGCCGTCGGCGTACCCCCGGATCACGTGCCGGAAGCCCGGCGCGACGCCGCCGGGCGCACGCAGCCGCAGGATCTGGCCCTTCACCGGCCGCACGGGCAGTCCGGTGAGGGCGGCGGCACCGCAGCCGGCCGCGACCACGGTGACCCTCGCGTCCACGTCGGACAGCCGCCGGACCGGTCGCGGCACGAACGCCGCGCCGGCCCGCCGCGCGGCCGTGCGCAGCGCCGGTACCAGCAGCCGGGGATCGACCTGGTGGTCGGTGGGCGCGAGCGCGCCGCCGCGCACCCGCGGGGCGAGCGCCGGCTCGCGGTCGCGCAGCTCGGTGGGGCGCAGCGGCGTCACCGGCAGACCAAGACCCTGTTGGTACGCCCAGAGCCGGCGGGCCTCGGCCAGGTCGTCACCGGTCAGCCCGACCATCAGCGTGCCCTCGGTCCGGTAGCCGATGAGGGTGCCGCTGTCCTCGGTCAGCTCGGCGGCGAACGTGGGCCAACGGGCGGCGGAGGCCACCAGCAGCTCGGTCAGCCCACGCTCACCGAAGTACGCCTCGGCGACCGGAGAGAGCATCCCGGCGGCGACGCCCGACGCCCCCGATCCGGGTGCCGCGTCGTGTACCTCGACGCGCAGGCCCCGGCTGGCGCAGCGCCACGCGACGGCCAGCCCGATCGGGCCCCCGCCCACCACCGCCACCTCGGTACGCGTCACGCCAGCGCCCGCAGCAGTTCGGCGGTCGCCCGCGCGGGGTCGGCGGCCGAGCAGATCGCCCCGACCACCGCCACCCCGTACGCCCCGGCGGTCCGGAGCGCCGGCACCCGGTCGGCGGTCACCCCGCCGATCGCGATGACCGGCACGTCGACGGCGTCGGCGACGTCGCGTATCCCGACGGTCCCGATGGGGTCGGGCAGACCGACCTTGGTGCTCGTGGCGTGGCACGGGCCGACGCCCAGGTAGTTGGCCCCGGCGACGACGGCCTCGATCGCGGTCCTCGGCTCGCGGGCGGTGGCGCCCAGCACGCCGGTTGCGCCGAGCACGTGCCGGGCCGCGGCGACCGGTAGGTCGTCGGCGCCGACGTGGCCACCGGCGGCGCCCACCGCGAGCGCCACGTGCAGCCGGTCGTTGACCAGGCACGTCGCGCCGTACGGCGCGCACAGCGCCAGCACCCGGGCGGCCAGGTCGTACGCCTCGCGGTCGGTGGCGGAGTCCTCCACCCGGACCTGCACGACGAGGTCGGCGCGGGCCGCCGCGAGGGCGGCCCGGACCACGGTGAGTGGATCGCGCCCGGGTCGGGTGTCGGTGATCAGATGCAGTCGGCCGAGGGACGGCACGGCAACGCTCCTCCCTGCGCCGGCATTACCCGGATCAGGTTCGACGGTCGGGGGCTGTCAGCCCCCCTCTCAGCCCGGTACACCGGGCTCCCGTGGGTTACTTGCGTGTCACCGTACGACACATCGCCTCCGCTGCCAAGGGAGAGCCCGCCGCCCCGGCGCGAGAGATCGATCGGGGTACTTTCTCCGGTCCTGTTCGGAATGTCGCCCGCCGTTGCAGAACCGTTACCCGCCGGCATCTTGCCGGACATCGATGCAGCAGAACTAATTTGTTCAGCGAATCGACAAAATGCCGGCGTGGACGCCCTGGCACGGCGTCTCCACCGGCTCCATCTGGGACGGTCTTCGGCGAGCCGGCCCCGCGAGTCCTGTCCACCGCGACATTGGAGGCGGCGTGTCCCGTTCTCGTCGTGCCCCCGTACCACTCACCGCTACCCTGTTGTCCCTCGCGCTCGCGTCGACGGCCCTGATCGGGTCTCCGGCGCAGGCGGCTCCGGTCGCAGCGCAGGTCCCACCGCGAGACGCGCAAGCCGCGACTCCCTTCTCCAAGGTGGTGCAGAAGACACCACCGAAGGCAGCGAAGGCCGCAGCGGCCGACCCCTACTCCGTCCTGGTCTTCTCGAAGACCGCCGGTTTCCGGCACGACGCCATCCCCACCGGCATCGCCGCCATCCAGCAACTCGGTGCCACCAACGGCTTCACGGTGGACACCACCGAGGACGGTGCCGCGTTCAGCGACGCCAACCTCGCCAAGTACAAGGCTGTGATCTGGCTCTCCACCACCGGTGACGTCCTGAACGCCGACCAGCAGGCGGCCTTCGAGCGGTACGTGAAGGCCGGCGGCGGTTACGTCGGCGTCCACGCCGCCTCGGACACCGAGTACAGCTGGGCCTGGTACGGCGACCTGGTCGGCGCGTACTTCGCCAACCACCCGCAGAACCAGCAGGCCACCGTCAAGGTGGAGGACCCGGCCCACCCGTCCACCACCGGACTGCCGGAGCGCTGGTCCCGGTTCGACGAGTGGTACAACTTCCAGACCAACCCCCGGTCGGACGTGCACGTCCTGGCCAGCCTGGACGAGAAGAGCTACACCCCGGGCGCCGGCGCGATGGGCGCCGACCACCCGACGGCGTGGTGTCAGGACTTCGACGGTGGCCGCTCCTGGTACACCGGCGGCGGGCACACCCGTGAGTCGTACGCCGAGCCCGAGTTCCTCAAGCACCTGCTCGGTGGCATCCAGACGGCGGCCGGCGTGGTCGACGCCGACTGTGGCGCGTCGAAGACCTCCAGCTTCGAGAAGGTCACGCTGGACAGCAACACCAGCAACCCGATGGAGCTGGACATCGCCCCCGACGGGCGGGTCTTCTACATCGAGCGCGACGGTCGGGTCCAGATCATCAAGCCGGACACCGGCAACACCGTCACCGCCGTCGACCTGGACGTCTTCACCGGCAACGAGGACGGCCTGATCGGCATCCGGCTCGACCCGGACTTCGCCACCAACAAGTGGGTGTACCTGTACTACGCCCCGAACGACAACGTCACGCGCAACCTGCTGTCCCGGTTCACGGTGACCGGCGACACCATCGACCTGGCGAGCGAGAAGCAGGTGCTGCGGGTCGACACCCAGCGCAACACCTGCTGCCACGCGGGCGGCAGCATGACGTTCGACAGCGCCGGCAACCTCTACCTGGCCACCGGTGACAACACCAACCCGTTCGAGTCCAACGCGTACGCGCCGCTCGACGAGCGGGCGGGTCGCCAGGACTACGACTCGCAGCGCACCTCGGCCAACACGAACGACCTGCGCGGCAAGGTGATCCGGATCCACCCGGAGGACAACGGGACGTACACGGTTCCGTCCGGCAACCTCTTCGCCCCGGGCACCGAGAAGACCCGTCCCGAGATCTACGCGATGGGCTTCCGGAACCCGTTCCGGATCGGCACCGACCCGAAGACCGACACGCTGTACGTCGGGGACTACGGGCCGGACGCCAACGCGGACAACCCGAACCGGGGCCCTCGTGGCCTGGTCGAGTGGAACGTCGTGACCCCCGGCAACTACGGCTGGCCGTACTGCACGGGCACGAACGAGGCGTACAACGACTACACGTTCCCGTCCGGTCCGAGTGGTCCGAAGTTCGACTGCGCCGCGCCGGTGAACAACTCGCCCAACAACACGGGCCTGACCAACCTCCCGCCGGTCGTTCCGGCCACCGTCGACTACGGCTACGCCGGGGACGCGCGGTACCCGGAGATCGGCGGCGGTGGCGCCCCGATGGGCGGTCCGGCCTACCGGTACGACGCCAACCTCAACTCGACCCGCAAGTGGCCGGCCTACTTCGACGGCAAGGCGCTGCTCGGCGAGTGGAACCAGAACAAGATGTACACGATGCAGATGACCGCCGACGGCAAGTCGTTGGTGGACATCAACCAGCTCCTCCCCGGCATGTCGATGATCCGCCCGATGGACTTCGAGTTCGGTCCGGACGGCGCGCTGTACCTGATCGAGTGGGGTAGCGGCTTCGGCGGTAACAACGACGACTCCGGGGTCTACCGGATCGACTACACCGCCGGTGACCGTGCGCCGATCGCGGCGGCGACCGCCAACCCGACCTCGGGTCCGGCGCCGTTGACGGTGACGTTCTCCAGCGCCGGCTCCCGGGACCCGGACGGCGGCGCGCTCACCTACGCGTGGACGTTCGGCGACGGGCAGACCTCCACCGAGGCCAACCCGACGCACACGTACGCCACGGCGGGCAACTACACCGCCCAGCTCACCGTGACCAACCCGAAGGGCCGCACCGCGGTCGCCAACGTGCCGGTCACCGTGGGCAACACCGCACCGACGGTGAAGATCGACTTTCCGCCGGACGGAGGCTTCTTCAACTGGGGTGACCAGGTCCGTTACACGGTCACGGTGACCGACCCCGAGGACGGGCAGATCGACTGCACCAAGGTGAACCTCCAGGTGCTGCTCGGTCACGACGAGCACGCCCACCCGCTGGAGCAGCACACCGGCTGCACCGGCACGGTCCAGACGTCGCTCGCCTCCGGGCACGGCGCCGAGGCCAACGTGTTCGCGGTCTTCGAGGCCACGTACACCGACAAGGGTGGGGCTGGCGGGTCCGGCGCGCTCACCGGCCGGCAGATCGAGATCCTGCAGCCGAAGCAGAAGCAGGCCGAGTACTTCACGGCCACCGGACGGGTTGCGGGCAGCACCGGCGGCGGAGACGCCGGCGTGCAGCGGGAGGCCGCGACCGACACCGCCGGTGGCGGCCAGAGCATCGCGTTCATCGAGGACGGCGACTGGTGGTCGCTCGTTCCGGCGAACCTCACCAACATCACCGAGATCCGGTTCCGGGCCGCATCCGCCGCCGCCGGCGGTCGGATCGAGGTCCACGCCGGTGCGGTCGACGGACCGATCGTGGCCACGGCCACCGTTCCGACGACCGGAGCGTGGCAGACGTACACGGACGTGAGCGCGCCGGTCACCGGTGCCGCGAGCGGCTCGCTGTACTTCGTGGCCCGCGACCCGAACGGCGGAACGGGTTCGCTGTTCAACGTCAACTGGATGGACTTCGTCGGTCGCGGCGTCACCGAGAACGGGCCGCCGGTGGTCACCGCCACCGCGACCCCGACCACCGGTACCGCGCCGGTCACCGTCGCCTTCGACGGCACGGCCACCGACGCCGAGGGCGACACCCCGCTGACGTACGCCTGGGACTTCGGTGACGGCGGTACGGCGTCCACCCTGGACGCCAGCCACACGTACACCAGCGTCGGCACCTTCACGGCCACCCTCACGGTGACCGACAGCAAGGGTGCCAAGTCGTACGCAACGGTGCCGGTGCGGGTGACCGCGCCGGACACGTCCTGCTTCGGGGCGCGTTCGGACGACTTCAACGGCAACACGTTGGACAAGGGCCGGTGGACCAGCGTGGTCCGGGAGAACCAGCTCTACTCCCTCAGTGGCGGCGCGCTGAAGCTGCCCACCTCGGTGGGTGACCTCTACGGCGCTCGCAACGACGCCACCAACCTGGTGCTCCAGGCGGCGCCGACGGGTGCCTGGGAGATGACCACCAAGGTCACGCTTCCGGTGACGGCCAACTACCAGCAGGCGGGCCTGCTGGTGTACGGCGACGACGACAACTACGCCAAGGTGGACCTGCTGTACAACGGCAGCCGTCGGGTGGAGTTCATCTCCGAGACGGCCGCGACGCCGCGTAACGACGCTGCCGACGCCGCTGACGCGCCGGCGGGTGACACCGTGTACCTGCGGATCACCAGCGACGGGACGAACCTGACCGCCGCGGTTTCGGGCGACGGGCAGACGTTCACCTCGGTCGGCCGCTCGGCCGCGCTCGCCGGCATCACCAACCCGCGGATCGGGGTCTTCGCGCTCAACGGAGGCACCGAGGCGCCCGTGGTGGACGCGGCGTTCGACTCGTTCGTGGTCACGCCGGACGCTCCGGCCGGCCCGGTCGAGCCGTCGGACGAGTTCACCGGCAGCACGCTGGACAAGTGCCGGTGGGACGCGATCCTGCGGGAGGACCCCAACGGCTACCGGGTGACCGATGGCGCGCTGCGGATCGACGTGCCCAACGGTGACATCTACGGCACCGACAACACCGGGCCGAAGAACTTCATCCTCCAGACCGCGCCCTCGGGCGACTGGACCCTGGAGACGAAGGTCGACGGCAGTCTGCTGAACGAGCAGTACCAGCAGGCCGGTCTGCTCGTGCAGGCCGACGACGACAACTATGTGAAGTTCGACTTCATCGCGGACAACCAGGCTGGCCAGGCGGTGACGCGGCGGATCGAGTTCCGCAGCGAGATCGCCGGGGTGGTGCAGAACCCGCAGCCGGAGGCAGCCAGCCTGACCTCGGCGGTGTGGTACCTGCGGCTGGCCCGCACCGGTGACACCTTCACCGCGTCGTACTCGGCTGACGGGACGACCTGGACCGCGTTGCAGGCGCTGACCAACAGCGCGGTGGGTGCCACCCCGAAGGTCGGTCTGTTCACCCTCGGCGCCAACCAGACGGCGTCGAAGACGGCCGCGTTCGACTACTTCCGGCTCAGCACCAGGGCGGTTGACGAGACCGCTCCGGTGACGACGGCGGCGGTGTCGGGCACCCCCACCGACGGGTGGTACACCGGGCCGGTGACGGTCACCCTGACCGCCGCCGACGAGGCCGGTGGCAGCGGACTGGCCGGTACGCAGTACCAGCTGGATTCCGCGACCGCCTGGACGGACTACACCGCGCCGGTGGCGATCAGCGGCGACGGCGAGCACGAGCTGCGGTTCCGCTCGACCGACAAGGCCGGCAACGTGGAGTCGACGAAGACCGTCTCGGTCAAGATCGACGCCACCGCACCGGTCACCACGGCGACGTTCGCTCCGGCGAACGACGCGGGCTGGCACAACGGGACGATCCCGGTGGTGCTGACCTCGACCGACGCCGGTTCCGGTGTGAAGACGGTCGAGTGGTCGCTGGACGGTGGCGCGTGGACGCCGTACTCGGAGCCGGTCGCGGTGACCGGTGACGGGCAGCACGAGCTGCTCTACCGCTCGACCGACAAGGCGGGCAACGTCGAGACGCTCAAGTCGGCGATCCTGAAGATCGACGGCACCAAGCCGACGCTGCTGGTCTCCGGTGTCGCCGACGGCCAGCTCTACGGCGACAGCCAGGACGTACGGGTGTCGTGGCAGGCCGTCGACCCGACCTCGGGCATCGCGTCCGTGGTCGGCCAGCTCGACGGCAAGGCGTACGCCAGCGGCACCCTGCAGGCCATGTACGAGCTGTCGCTCGGCCTGCACGAGCTGACCGTCACCGCGACCGACAAGGCCGGCAACACGACGACCTCGAACGTCCGGTTCTTCGTCACCACCTCGTTCCGGGACATGCAGTTCCTGCTGGACCGGTTCAAGGCGACGGGACGGTTGTCGGCCAAGGCGCACAAGCAGTTGACGGCCAAGCTCGACGCGGCCCGCCAGGCCGAGGCGGCCGGCAACGACAACAAGGCGGTCAAGCAGCTGACCCAGTTCCGGGACCTCGCCGCCGACGCCACCCTGGTGGCCGAGGCCGAGATCCGGGACACCCTCACCCGGGACGCCGACGCCATGATCGTGCGGCTCGGCGGTACGGCCAGCAAGGCCGGCGTCAAGGCCAATGACGGCGAGCCGGTCAAGGGCACCGGCCGGCTCGGTGGCGACGCCACCCGGCTGGCACCCGGTCGCCAGCTCTGATCCGATCGAGGCCCCTTCCCGACGCTCCGGTGTCGGGGAGGGGCCTCCCTCATGAGGGAGTGGACGTCCATGACGCGTATCCGCACGGTGGTCGCCGCCGTCCTGGTCGGACTGACCCTGACCGTGTTCGCCGCTGCCCCGGCGGCCGCTCAGGCTGCTCAGGCCGCCCGGGCAGGGCAGGCCGACAAGCTCAAACTCATGGTGGCCGGCGACGGCGCCGAGGGGGTCACCATCCAGGCCACCTACCCCGACGGGCGTCGGCTGGACCGGGTGGTGCGACTGATCCTCACCGCCACCGGCCCGGACGGGCAGGAAATCGGGCCGGTGCAGTTGGAGCCGCAGCCTGAGGGGCAGGGCTTCTACAGCAGCGGTCCGGTGCTCACCGCCGGCACCTGGAAGGTCACGGTGAACTCCCCCGCCCCACTGCCGGGTGAGGCCACCGCAACGGTGCAGGCCCGTGCCGCGCAGTCTCCGCCCCCGCCGGAGCCGGTCGCGGTGACCAGAACGGCTGACGGCGCGGGCGGCACGGGCTGGTGGCCGTACGCGGCGGCCGGCCTGGTCGTCGTCGCCCTGGCGATGGGGGTGGCCATGCTGTTCGGCCGCCGCCGCACCACCATCTGACCGACTCGTGATCGACTCGGCTTCCCTGAGGTCGGGGTGTCCCGCGCAACAGGTCACCCCGACTTCAAGGAACGCGAGTGGATCAAGCGCGGCGAGCCGTCGAGCGACGGAACCGGGACGGCACCGGGCTCAGAGGATGTCGCGCAGGGCCGTCAGGTCGTCGTCGGTCGGCTCCCAGGTGCCGGCGGCGGCGTTGGCGTGCACCTGCTCGGCGGTGGTGGCACCGGCGATCACCGAGGTCACCGCCGGCTGGGCGGCCAGCCCACCGATCGCCACCTGGAGCATCGTCAGACCCCGCTCGTTCGCGTACGCCTCGATCGCCTCGATGGTGTCCCAGTCCGCGGCGGCGAGCCGGTCGGCGTACCGGCCACCGCCGGAGAGGCGGCTGCCGGCCGGCGGCTGCTCGCTGCGCTTGTACTTGCCGGTGAGCAGGCCGTTGGCGAGCGGGAAGAACGGCAGCATGCCGAGGCCGAACCGCTCGCAGGCCGGGATCACCTCGGCCTCCACCGAGCGTTCCAGCAGGCTGTAGTGGTTCTGCGCGCTGATGAAGCGGGCCCGGCCGTTGGACGAGGCGACCCAGTCCGCGTCGGCGACCTGCCAGCCGGCGAAGTTGGAGTTGCCCAGGTAGCGCACCTTGCCGTCGCGGACCAGGTCGTCCAGGGCGGCGAGGGTCTCGTCGATCGGCGTACCCGGGTCGGGCTCGTGCATCTGGTAGAGGTCGATGTGGTCGGTGCCGAGCCGACGCAGCGACGCCTCGACCGCGCGGGCGATGTAGCGCCGCGCGCCCCGGGCGCCGAAGTCGGGCCCGTTGAGGCCGTTCATGTCCATGCCGAACTTGGTGGCCACCACGACGTCGTCCCGGCGGCCTTTGAGCGCCTGCCCGAGCAGCTCCTCCGAGCCACCCTGCGGTTCGCCGTAGATGTCGGCGGTGTCGAACAGGTTGATCCCGGCGTCCAGGGCCGCGTCCACCACCGCTCGCGTGCCGTCGAGGTCGAGCTTGCGGCCGAAGTTGTTGCAGCCGATTCCGACGACGGACACCACGAGCCCGGAGTCGCCCAGCCGGCGATAGGTCATCTCAGTCACGAGATCCACCCTATGCCGGCCGGACGCCCTCCTGCCCGACGACCGATCAGCCGACGTCCCAGACGGGTTCCGGGGTCTCCACCACTTCGTTGTCACTGCGGAACAGCACGAACCGGTCGAAGGAGCGGGTGAACCACCGGTCGTGGGTGACCGCGATCACCGTCCCCTCGAAGGCGTTCAGGCCGACCTCCAGCGCCTCGGCGCTCGCCAGGTCGAGGTTGTCGGTCGGCTCGTCGAGCAGCAGCAGAGTCGCCCCGGACAGCTCCAGTAGCAGCACCAGGAAACGGGCCTGCTGCCCACCGGAGAGGGTGCCGAAGCGCTGGTCACCCTGCCCGGCCAACTCGTACCGGCTGAGCACCCCCATTGCCGCGTGCCGGTCCATCCCCTGGCGGTGCTCGTCACCCCGCCACAGGATCTCGACGAGCGTCTTCCGCATCAGCTCCGGTCGGTCGTGGGTCTGCGAGAAGTGCCCAGGACGGACCCGCGCGCCGAGCCGGGCCACACCGTCGTGCGCCACCGGGGCGAGCGCACCCGCGCCGTCGACCGGCCCGTTCGCCGGGTCCGGGTCGCTGCCACCGCGCGCCAGCAGCCGCAGGAAGTGCGACTTGCCGGTGCCGTTGGCACCGAGGACCGCCACCCGGTCGCCGTACCAGATCTCCAGGTCGAAGGGGAATGTCAGGCCGTCCAGCTCGAGCTTGTCGCAGACGACCGCGCGCTTGCCGGTCCGCCCGCCGGTCAGCCGCATCCGGATGTCCTGGTCCTTCGGGGGTACGGGCGGAGGCCCGGCCTCCTCGAACTTGCGCAGCCGGGTCTGCGCGGCCTGGTAGCGCGAGGCCAACCCGTCGTTGTACGCCGCCTTCTGCTTGTACATCAGCATCAGCTCGCGCAGCTTCTGGTGTTCCTCGTCCCAGCGTCGGCGCAGCTCGTCGAGGCGGGCGTGCCGGGCGACCCGCGCCTCGTACCAACTGGCGAAGCCACCGGGGTGCACCCAGGCGCTGCCGCCCTCGACGGCCACCACCCGGTCGGCGGTCTGGGCCAGCAACTCGCGGTCGTGTGAGACGTAGAGCACCGACTTCGTCGACTCGCGCAGCCGCGCCTCCAGCCACCGTTTGCCGGGCACGTCGAGGAAGTTGTCCGGCTCGTCGAGCAGCAGCACCTCGTCCGGGCCGCGCAGCAGCAGCTCCAGGGCGAACCGTTTCTGCTGCCCGCCGGAGAGCGTGCGCACCGGCCGCTCCCGAACGGCGTCCCACGGCTGGTCGAGCACGATGGTCGCGACGGTGTCGAACAGCACCTCGGCGTCGTACCCGCCGGCCTCGCCCCAGGCGCCCAGCGCATCGGCGTACGCCAGCTGTGCCTTGCCCGCGGTGTTGCTGAACTTGCCGTGGGCCTCGGCCGCCCGCATGGCCGCCTCGGTTTCGCCGAGCCGGCGGCCGGCGTCGCGCAGCGCCGGCGGGGCCAGCGACAGGGCGAGGTCGTGCAGCGTCGTCTCGTCACCGATCATGCCGATGAACTGCCGCATCACGCCCAGCCCGCCGGCGCGCGCGACGCCGCCCGTCTGGATCGGCAGGTCACCGGCGACCATTCTCAGCAGCGTCGTCTTGCCCGCGCCGTTCGGCCCGACCAGGGCGACCTTGGCCCCCTCACCGACCCGGAACGACACGTCGGCGAAGAGTTCCCGACCGTCCGGCAGGCTGTGCCCGACCGCTGCCACGTCCACGTATCCCACGCGGGGATACTGCCCCAGCCGGGGCCGCCAGGGACATCCAATTACCGGGTGACGCGCAGCACCCGGAAGCCCTTCTGGCTGGCGTGCCGCTCGACCTGCCAGCCCTGGTCGGTGAGCCAGCGTTGGAGCGAGTCGCCGCCGAGGTGCCGGGCGACGACCAGCCACCCCACGCCGTCCGGGGCGAGTCGGGGCAGCCAGCGCAGCAGCAGCTCGTGCAGCTCGTCCTTTCCGATGCGGATGGGCGGGTTGGACCACAGCTCGGCGAACGTCAGATCCGCCGGTACGTCGTCCGGCGCGCTCACCCGGACCCGGTCGCCGGCACCGATCCTCGCCGCGTTGGCGGTGGTGAGGTCGCGGGCGCGGGCGTTGACGTCGACCGCCCAGACGGTGCTCGCCGGTGCCACGTCGGCCAGGACGCACGCGATGGGGCCGAACCCACAGCCGAGGTCGAGCAGGTCGCCGGTGGTGTCGGCGGCGGGCAGGTCGGCCTTGCGCAGGAGTACGGCGGTGCCGGGGTCGAGACGGCTGGCGGAGAAGACACCACCGGCCGAGACGAGCCGGTAGTCGCGGTCGGCGACGGAGAATTCGACCTCGCGCGCCGGTGCGTCGCTGGCGGGCTGCGCGGTGAAGTAGTGGTCGCCGGTCACGCGGCAATTCTCGCACCGGCTCCGGCGGGTCACGACACTGCCCACACCTACATTTCCCCAATATTATCCCCTAAAGGGACAATCACTCCTACTCTGGGCGACATGGTGTATCGGTACGAGTCCGAAGAGGACGCATTCGAGGACCCCGAGCCCGGGTCCGACCTGGACGTGCTCGGCGCCGGTCCGCCTCCGCCAGCCGGCCCCTCACCGTCGCGGTTCCCCGCGCCGTCGCTGCCCCGACCCAACCAGTTGGTGCTGCCGTCGACCCAACCGCCGCCGCCCGCCCGCGTCAGCGCCCCGATCGCGGCTCCCCGCAGCCAGGTCTACACGTCGGCCCAACCGGTGGAGACGCCCGCGCGGCGCGGAGGCGGGAGGCTCTGGCAGGTACTGGTCGGCGGCGCAGCCGTCCTCGTGCTGCTCGCGCTCTGCGGTCTGGGCGCCGCCGCGCTCCTGGCGGATCGCGATCCGGACCCTCAGCCCACCCCGACGTACCAGCCGAACGCCTCCGCGTCGGCTCCCGCCCAACGGCAGGATCTGGACTCCCGGTTCACCGACCAGGCGCCGCTCACCGCGAAGGAACTCTTCCCCGGCAAGGAGCTCAAACTTGCCGACGGACAGGCCGCCTACCAGGTGCTCAAGACCCAGTCCAGCGGCAGTTGTGCCGTCGCCGCCACCGACGAGGTCGCCAACCTGCTGGTCCTGCTCGGCTGCAACCAGGTCGTCCGGGCGACGTTGCGGGCCCCCGGCGGCGACCACCTGATCACCACCGGCCTGTTCAACCTCACCGACAAGGTCAGCGCCGAGCGGGCTCGGGACCGAATCCGGCAGATCCTCGACGACCGGCAGGGTCGGTTCCGTGGCCTCACCGACGGCGCCGACACCGACGCGCTGACCAGCGCCCCGGCTCGGGTCGGCTGGCAGGTCCGGGGCCACTACCTGGCGTACGCGCTGGTGGTCCGCGCCGACGGCACCGCGGTCAGGTCCGGCGACACCAGGATCCGGGAAATCCTGTTCGACATGATCGAGGTACACCTGAGCCGCGGTGTCCTGCAACGGCGAGCCGAGACCGGCACGGCCGAGCAGCCGACGCCAGCGCCCACCCAGGGAAGCGGCAGCCAGAACGGCAGCGGGGACGACGATCTGCCCGGCGACTGATCCGTCACCGCGTCTCAACGGGTGTGCCGCCGAGAAGGTGGCACACCCGTCGTCGTCCCGGCCCGGCCCGCGTGGGTCCCGGTGCCGATCGGATGCAGCAGTCGTCAGCCCTCGACCGGTACGCGCAGCCGACGCGTCAGGTCCGCGCGTCGGGCGTAGTCGGCCGGGTCGTCCGGGTAGCCGACCGCCACCAGCGTCAACCCGTGCGCCGGAGCCACCGTCACCTCGCTGGAACGCTCCTGCCGGTCGAGCAGACTGCCCGGCCACCGCACCGGCCGGCGACCGTCGCCGGCCGCGAGCATCGCCCCCACGAGACTGCGCACCATCGCCTGGCAGAACGCGTCGGCCTGCACGGTGGCGACCAGGACGCCGTCCGGGTCACGCCGCCAGTCCAGTCGGGTCACCTCGCGCAGCGTCGTCGCGTTCTCCTTGCGCCGGCAGTACGCGGCGAAGTCGTGCTCACCCACCAGACCCTCGGCAGCGGTGTTCAGGGCCGCCAGGTCCAGCGCGCGCGGCCAGGCCAACACCTCGTGCCGGCGCAGCGGCTCCGCGCCGTACGGGGCGTCGGTCACCCGGTACTCGTACCGTCGGAAGGTGGCCGAGAAGCGGGCGTCGAAGTCGGCGGGCACCTCGGTCATCGCCCGCACCCGCACGTCGGTGGGGAGCAGCCGCGCCAGCCGGCGCAGCAGCCGTCCCTCGTGCTCCCGCCACACCTCGACGGGCAGGTCCAGGTGGCAGACCTGACCGGAGGCGTGCACCCCGGCATCGGTCCGACCCGCGACGGTCAGACCGGTCGCGGTGCCCGCTCCCAGGACCAGATCCAGGGTCTCGACGAGCACCCCGGCGACGGTCCGCCGCGTCGGCTGGGGCGCCCAGCCGGAGAAAGCCGCGCCGTCGTACGAGACGTCCAGCCGCAGCCGAATCCGCTCGTCCACCTCGTACCTCCTGTTACGGGTCGGGCCCGACACCCCGAAAGGGGTGCCGGGCCCGCACTGATGCCCGAGGTCAGGCCTTGTTCTCCTCGGTGGCGAGGTCGCTGTCCTCGCGCGCCTCGGCGGTGTCACCGGAGGCCGACACCGGCGCCTCGGAGTCCTGGTCGACGTCGGCCGACTTCGGAGCCTCCTCGGCCGGGGCGAGCGCCTCGACCTTGTCCTGCTGCGCGGCCTTGCGGGCGGCGGTCTTCTTGTTCGCCTTCGGCTCGGCGACCTGAAGCTCCTCCACCAGCTCGATGATGGCCATCGGCGCGTTGTCACCCTTGCGCGGACCGGTCTTCACGATCCGGGTGTAACCGCCGGGGCGGTTGGAGTACCGGGGCGCGATCTGGTCGAACAGGGCGTAGACGACGTCCTTGTCCTTGACGACACCCAGCACCCGCCGCCGCGAGGCGAGGTCGCCGCGCTTGGCCTTGGTGATGAGCTGCTCGGCCAGCGGACGCAGCCGCCGGGCCTTCGTCTCGGTGGTCTGGATCTTGCCGTGCTGGAACAGCGCGGTGGCCAGGTTGGCGAGCATCAGCCGCTCGTGCGAGGGGCTGCCGCCGAGGCGGGGGCCCTTGGTGGGCGTGGGCATTTTTGGTGCTCCTCAGTTGTGGCGGCAGCGCGGACTAGAGCTGCTCGGTCTCGCGGTAGTCGTCGGTGTCGTAGTCGGCCTCGCCGAAGGTGTCCACGACGTGCGCCGGGTCGAAGTTCGGAGCCGAGTCCTTCAGCCCGAGACCCATCCCGGCGAGCTTCATCTTGACCTCGTCGATCGACTTCTGACCGAAGTTGCGGATGTCGAGGAGGTCGGCCTCGGTACGCCCGATGAGCTCACCAACGGAGTTGATGCCCTCGCGCTTGAGGCAGTTGTAGGAGCGGACGGTCAGGTCCAGCTCCTCGATCGGCAGAGCGAGGTCAGCCGCCAGCTGGGCGTCCTGCGGGGACGGCCCGATGTCGATGCCCTCAGCCGTCTCGTCCAGCTCGCGGGCCAGCCCGAACAGCTCCACCAGCGTCGAACCGGCGGAGGCCAGCGCGGTGCGCGGGCCCATCGACGGCTTGGTCTCGACGTCGATGATGAGCCGGTCGAAGTCGGTGCGCTGCTCGACGCGGGTCGCCTCGACGCGGTAGGTCACCTTCAGCACCGGCGAGTAGATCGAGTCCACCGGGATGCGGCCGATCTCGGCACCGGACTGCTTGTTCTGTGCGGCCGTCACGTAGCCCCGGCCCCGCTCGACGGTCAGCTCCATGTCGAGCCGGCCCTTGCCGTTCAGGGTCGCGAGCTTGAGGTCCGGGTTGTGCACCGAGACGCCGGCCGGGGGCTGGATGTCGCCCGCCGTCACGTCGCCCGGGCCCTGCTTGCGCAGGTACATGCTGACCGGCTCGTCGTGCTCGGAGCTGACGCACAGCTCCTTGATGTTCATGACGAGCTCGACCACGTCCTCCTTGACACCGGGGATCGTGGTGAACTCGTGCAGCACGCCGTCGATCTTGATCGAGGTGACCGCCGCACCCGGGATCGACGACAGCAGCGTGCGCCGCAGCGAGTTGCCCAGGGTGTAGCCGAAGCCCGGCTCGAGCGGCTCGATGGCGAACCGCGACCGGGTCTCGTTGATCGACTCCTCGGAGAGGGAGGGTCGCTGGCTGATGAGCATGTTGTCTCTTCTCTTCCGGGACGCCCGCTATTTGACGTCCGCGACACAAACTGTTCCGGTGGCCCGCCCCGAAGGGCGGACCACCGCAACGAGCCCGACTACTTGGAGTAGAGCTCGACGATCAGCTGCTCCTGGACCTGCGTGTCGATGACCTGCCGGGCCGGGAGGGAGTGCACGAGCACCTTCATCTGGCTGGGGATAGCCTCCAGCCAGGCCGGCACCGTCTTCGAACCGGCCTGAGCCTGCGCCACCACGAACGGGGTGAGCTCCTTGCTCTTACCCCGGACCTCGATGATGTCGTGCTCCTTGACGCGGTACGACGGGATGTCGACCTTCTTGCCGTTCACCGTGAAGTGACCGTGCTTGACCAGCTGGCGGGCCATGTCCCGCGAGTGGGCGTAGCCGGCCCGGTAAACGACGTTGTCCAGCCGCGACTCGAGGATCTGCAGGAGGACCTCACCGGTCTTGGCCTGCTTGCCGACGGCTTCCTCGTAGTAACCGCGGAACTGCTTCTCCAGCACGCCGTAGACACGACGGGCCTTCTGCTTCTCACGGAGCTGGAGCAGGTACTCCGTCTCCTTGGTGCGGCCGCGGCCGTGCTGCCCGGGCGGGAACGGCCGGGACTCGAACGGGCACTTCGGACCATCGCACTTGCTGCCCTTGAGGAACAGCTTCATCTTCTCCCGCCGGCAACGGCGGCAGTCTGCACCGGTGTAACGAGCCATCTCTCTCTACCTCTCAGACCCGGCGACGCTTCGGCGGACGGCACCCGTTGTGCGGCTGCGGGGTGACGTCGGCGATCTGCCCGACCTCGAGGCCCACGGCCTGCAGCGAACGGATGGCGGTTTCCCGGCCGGAGCCGGGGCCCTTGACGAACACGTCGACCTTGCGCATGCCGTGCTCCATGGCGCGACGCGCGGCGGCCTCGGCGGCCAGCTGCGCGGCGAACGGAGTCGACTTGCGGGAGCCCTTGAAGCCCACCTGGCCAGCGGAGGCCCAGGAGATGACCGCACCGGTCGGGTCCGTGATGGACACGATGGTGTTGTTGAACGTGCTCTTGATGTGCGCCTGCCCGTGGGCGACGTTCTTGCGTTCCTTGCGCCGGACCTTCTTTACAGCGGCTCCGGCACGAGCCTTCGGTGGCATAAGTCTGTGCGCTCCTAGTTGACTTTCCGGACTGGGTTGCGGCTTGGCCCGCCTCGACGGCGGCCGACCCCGTCATCCGGGTAAGAACTACTTCTTGCCGGGCTTCTTCTTGCCGGCGACAGTCCGCTTCGGGCCCTTGCGGGTCCGCGCGTTGGTCTTGGTCCGCTGGCCACGCACGGGCAGGCCCCGGCGGTGCCGGATGCCGGCGTAGCAGCCGATCTCGACCTTGCGGCGGATGTCAGCGGCGACCTCGCGGCGCAGGTCGCCTTCAACCTTGTAGTTGCCCTCGATGTGGTCGCGGAGCTGCACGAGCTCCTCGTCCGTGAGGTCCCGAGCGCGCTTGTCCGGCGAGATGCCGGTAGCGGCGAGTGTCTCCAGGGCGCGGGTGCGACCGACCCCGAAGATGTAGGTGAGCGCGATCTCCATCCGCTTCTCGCGGGGGAGATCCACGCCGACTAGACGTGCCATGTGCGGGCGTACTCCTCGTGATGTGTGGCGGAGGTGTGGACCCGTCCCACCCCGCTACCGGCCGTCCCGTCCTTCCGACGCTGTCAGCGCCGGCGACCGGGATCGGTCGCTGCCCAAGCGGGCCCCGGCCTCCGACCGGGGGTCAACCACGACTGAGTACGCGCTGCGTACCGCTCGCGGCTGGGACGAGCATGTGCTGTGCTGCCTGGATCTGCGGCCGGGACCGATCCGACCGGCCGTATCACGGCCGGTGGGACTGAGTCAGCCCTGGCGCTGCTTGTGGCGCGGGTCGCTGCAGATGACCATGACCCGGCCGTGCCGGCGGATAACCCGGCACTTGTTGCAGATCCTCTTGACGCTCGGCTTGACCTTCACGGTTGCCTTACTCCCCATCTGGCCCGGGGACGCGCCATGCGCGACACCGGACGTCGAAGACGGACACGGGACTTCCCGGCCGTCGTCAGGACTACTTGTAGCGGTAGACGATGCGCCCGCGGGTCAGGTCGTACGGCGAAAGTTCGACGACGACCCGGTCCTCCGGAAGGATGCGGATGTAGTGCTGCCGCATCTTGCCGCTGATGTGAGCCAACACCTTGTGGCCGTTCGCGAGCTCTACCCGGAACATGGCGTTCGGCAGGGGCTCGATGACCCGACCCTCGATCTCAATGGCTCCGTCTTTTTTCGGCATGTCCTCCGCTGTCCTGACGTCGATTGCTCCGGGCGGCCCACAACGTCTTACACGGAAATCTGATCAGAATCAGAAGCCCGCGCCAGCCGCGGCTCCAGCTCCCACCGAAGCGCAGGGTGGGCATGCCGGAGTGGACGCTGTGCGCCGATCTGAAAGTGTACGCCCGCCTGCGGGCCGTCGCAAAACCGGCCACCCCACCCGCGCTCAACCGCGCCGCCAAACCGCGTTGATCATGTAGTTGTTGCCCTCAATCACGGCGTGTCGCGACAACAACTTCATGATCGACGGTGGGGGTGGGTGGGTGGGTGGGGCGGTGGGTGGGGGGTGGGTGGGGGGTGGTCGGGCGGTGGGTGGGGTGGTCAGGGGGTTCTGGGGGTTCTGGGGGGATCGTGTGGTTCGTCTGGGTCGGTGGCTCGCAGTTCGCGGCGGCGCTCGCGCTTGGCTCGTTTGCGCTGGCGGCGGCGCTCCCGCTCGATGGCCTCACGTCGTGGCTCACCCCGGGTCAGGCCCGCGACCGTGCGGATCGCCAGCACCGCCCCCCACGGCCCGGCCACCCAGACCGGCCAAAAGTACAGCAGCTCGCCACTGAGCAGGGAGGTCACCGCCCAGACGGTCACCACGACGGCAATCACCCGCAGGTACGGCAACCAGACCTCAGCCAACCACCGGGCGGTCACCCTGCGCACCACACCGGCGGCCGGCTCGTCGGGACTGCCGACCGGCACACCGGCGGCCGGCACCGCCTCCAGGGCAGACCGCTGCTTCGGCATCACCGGCGGCAGATCGGTCAGCAGCGCGTCCAACTCGCCGTACGTGCGCGCGGCAAACGCCCGTTGCAGCCGCTCGTCGTACTCGTGCAGGTCCAGACGGCCCTCGTTGAGCGCTAAGCGCAACCGCTCGGCCACCGTCTCCCGGTCCGCGTCCGCCGCCCGCATCTCGTCGCGCCCGCCCATGCCGGCAAGCATGCCACCGCCGCGCCAGCGGTGCCCGACCCGCCGGGCGGCCCCGGGACCACATCGTCGATCTCAGGGTGATCCAGCGATCTGATGCCGCCACAGCGGCGATACGGAGTCGATCGACACGCTGGCGCTGGCGTCACGCGGCGAGGGTCGCCGGCGGGGCCGGAGGTCAGGAGGTCGTCGACTCGGCGGGCTGGCGGGCCGTCACGAGGCCACCCAGGCGGGCTCGGCCCCCGTCGAAGGCGGTGAGCACCCAGACGCCGTCGGGCAACAGCGCCATCGAGTGCTCGACGTGCGCCGCGATCGACCCGTCCCGCGTGACGACCGTCCAGCCGTCGGCCAGTTCGACCGTGCGCGGCGAGGCCATGGTGATCATCGGCTCGATCGCCAGCGCCATGCCGGGGACCAGACGCGGCCCCTTGCCCGGCCGGCCATGGTTGAGCACGTGCGGATCCTGGTGCATCTCAGTGCCGATGCCATGCCCGCCGTAACCGTCGACGATGCCGTAACGGCCGCCCTTGCGAACGGCGGTCTCCACGGCGTGCGAGATGTCGGTGAGGCGGCCCTTGCCGTTGGCCGCACCGCGGGCAGCGGCGGCGATGCCGGCCCACATGGCGTCCTCGGCGACCTCGGCCATCTTCAGCAGCGCCGGATCGACGTCACCGACCCCGACGGTGATCGCGGAGTCGCCGTGCCAACCGTTCAGCACCGCGCCGCAGTCGATCGAGATGAGATCGCCGTCGGCCAGGACCTGGTCCGGCGCGGGGATCGCGTGCACGATCTGCTCGTTCACGGAGGAACAGATCGACGCCGGGAAGCCGTGGTACCCCTTGAACGACGGGACGGCACCCGCCTCCCGGATCGTCGACTCGGCAATGGCATCCAGATCGGCGGTGCTCACGCCCGGCGCCACCGCCTCGCGCATGCGACGCAGGGCCTCGGCGACCACCAGACCGGCGGCGCGCATCATCTCGATCTGGTCAGGGGTCTTCAGCTGGATGTCCAGCTGGGGACGACGCATGGAGCGGTTACCTTTCGTTGCCGAAACAGCGGGGCACGTCTCGCGTACCCCGCTGTTCGCACTCTATCCGCCGCGATGCGGCGGGACCTCAGCCGCCGTACGACCGCAGCGCGTCGATGGCCCGGGTGGTGACGTCCTCCACGGGGCCCGTGGCGTCGATCCCGACCAGCTTGCCCTGGGCGCCGTAGTAGTCGACCAGGGGGGCGGTCTTCTCGCTGTACTCCCGCAGACGGGTCGCGATGGTCTCCGGCTTGTCGTCGTCGCGCTGGAACAGCTCGGCGCCGCACCGGTCACAGATGCCCGGACGGGTGGTGGCGTCGAACTCGACGTGCCAGATCTTGCCGCAACCCCGGCAGGTACGCCGGCCGGAGAGCCGCCGGATCACCTCGTCGTCGTCGACCACCAGCTCCAGGACCAGATCCAGCGCGGTGCCCAGGTCAGCGAGGAGCTTGTCCAGAGCGGCGGCCTGCGGAGTGGTCCGCGGGAAGCCGTCGAGCAGAAAGCCCTCGCTGGCGTCGGGCTCGGCCAGCCGATCCCGGACCATGTTGATGGTGACCTCGTCCGGGACCAGCTCGCCAGCGTCCATGTAGCGCTTTGCCTCGACACCGAGTGGCGTGCCCTGGGTGACGTTCGACCGGAAGATGTCCCCGGTCGAGATCTTGGGCACCGAGAGGTGTGCGGCGATGAACTCGGCCTGTGTGCCTTTGCCCGCGCCGGGCGGGCCAACCAGAACGAGTCTCATCTACCGCAGGAACCCTTCGTAGTTCCGCTGCATCAGTTGGCTCTCGATCTGCTTCACGGTCTCCAGACCGACGCCGACCATGATGAGCACAGCGGTGCCACCGAACGGGAAGTTCTGGTACTGCTGGTTGTCCAGCCAGATGAAGAAGAAGTTCGGCAGGATCGAGATGATGCCCAGGTAGAGCGCGCCCGGCAGGGTGATCCGGCTGAGGATGAAGTCCAGGTAGTCGGCGGTCGGCTTGCCCGGACGGATGCCCGGCACGAACCCGCCGTACTTCTTCATGTTGTCCGCGACCTCGGTCGGGTTAAACGTGATCGACACGTAGAAGTACGTGAAGAAGATGATCAACAGGAAGTAGACCGTGATGTAGATCGGGCTGGCCGGTGCGACCAGGTTGTTCTGGATCCAGGCCTGGATCTTGCCGGGGTCGTTCTGGTCGAAGAACTGGAGAGCCAGCTGCGGTAGGTAGAGCAGCGACGAGCCGAAGATGACCGGGATGACACCCGCCTGGTTGACCTTGAGCGGGATGTAGGTCGAGGTGCCGCCGTACATCCGCCGGCCGATCATCCGCTTGGCGTACTGCACCGGGATCCGGCGCTGCGCCTGCTCGATGAAGGTGACCGCGGTGATGACCACCAGAACCAGCGCGATGACCAGGGCGAACATGTCCCAGCCCTTGCTGGTCTTGATCTGCCAGCCCTCGCCGGGCAGCCGGGCCGCGATCGAGGTGAAGATCAGGACCGACATGCCGTTGCCGACACCGCGGTCGGTGATCAGCTCGCCGAGCCACATGACCATGCCGGTGCCGGCGGTCATGGTGATCACCAAGATGGCCAGCGTCAACCAGTCCGGGATGCCGGTGCCCTCGGGGATGATCGGGAACTGGTCGCAACGGTTCTGGAACAGCTGGCCGGAACGGGCCAGGGCCACGAACGCCGACGCCTGGAGCACACCAAGGCCCAGCGTCAGGTAGCGGGTGTACTGCGTGATCTTCGCCTGGCCGGCCTGGCCCTCCTTGCGGAGCTGCTCGAGGCGCGGGATCACGACGGTCAGCAGCTGCAGGATGATCGACGCGGTGATGTAGGGCATGATGCCCAGCGCGAAGACCGAGAGCTGGAGCAGCGCCCCGCCGGAGAAGAGGTTGAGCAGATTCAGCGGGCCCGTCGTATCGCCCGAGATGGAGTCAAGGCACTTCTGCACGTTGCCGTACGAGACGCCCGGGCTGGGCAGCGTGGCACCCAGCCGGTAGACCGCGATGATGCCTACTGTGAACAGCAGCTTCTTGCGCAGGTCAGGCGTACGGAACGCACTGAGAAAGGCGGACAGCAACTTCTTCCTCCTGCGCGAGGCGGGCCGCCGGTGATCCCTGGCGGGTCGGGGTGCATCCCGGGCGAGTGCCCGGAATCCATGGCTGGGATGGGACTCTAACAGCCCTGTCCCGCTCCGGGCAGGTGCGCCCGGCTACATAAACCGATTCCGATATTACCGGGCGCATGGGCCCCAGGCAGACCTAGGCGCCCGCCAGTTGCTCGCAACTGGACGGGCGCCGAGGTCGTACGCCTTACAGCTCGGTGACGGAGCCACCGGCGGCGGCGATCTTCTCCTTGGCCGACGCGCTGAACGCGTGCGCCGACACCTGGAGCGCCACCCCGCCAAGGTCCCCGGTGCCGAGGACCTTGACCGGCTGGCCCTTGCGGACCGCGCCGGCCTCAACCAGCTCGAGCGGGCCGACCTGGCCGCCGTTCGGGAACAGCTCGGCGAGCCGGTCCAGGTTGACCACCTGGAAGACCACCTTGAACCTGTTCTTGAAGCCCTTCACCTTCGGCAGACGCATGTGGATGGGCATCTGCCCACCCTCGAACGCCGCCGAGATGTTCTTGCGGGCCTTGGAGCCCTTGGTACCGCGACCGGCGGTCTTGCCCTTGGAACCCTCACCGCGACCCACACGGGTCTTCGCGGTCTTGGAACCTGGCGCCGGGCGCAGGTGGTGCACCTTGATCGTCATTACTCGACCTCCTCGACCTTCACGAGGTGGTTGACCGTGAAGATCATGCCGCGGATCTCGGGCCGGTCCTCCTTGACCACCACGTCGTTGATCCGCTTGAGACCGAGCGAACGCAGCGAGTCACGCTGGTTCTGCTTGGTCCCGATACCGGACCGGAGCTGGGTGACCTTCAGGCGTGCCATCAGCGCGCCACCCCCGCACGCGACGCCAGCATGGCGGCCGGCGCGACGTCCTCCACCGGCAGGCCACGACGCGCCGCGACCTGCTCGGGGGACTCAAGCCCCTTCAGGGCCGCCACGGTGGCGTGCACGATGTTGATCGGGTTGGACGAGCCGAGGCTCTTGGAGAGCACGTCGTGGATACCCGCGCACTCCAGCACGGCACGCACCGGACCACCGGCGATGACACCCGTACCGGCCGAGGCCGGCTTGAGCAGCACCACGCCGGCCGCGTCCTCACCCGTCACCGGGTGCGGGATCGACTGGCCGATCCGCGGAACCTTGAAGAAGTGCTTCTTGGCCTCCTCGACACCCTTGGCGATCGCCGCGGGCACCTCCTTGGCCTTTCCGTAGCCCACGCCGACCGTGCCGTCGCCGTCGCCCACGATCACCAGGGCGGTGAAGCTGAAGCGACGACCACCCTTCACGACCTTGGCGACGCGGTTGATCGCGACGACCCGCTCAAGGTGCGGGGTCTTCTCGACGGGCGCGTTTCCACGGCCGCCCTCACGGCGGTTGTCGCGGCGACCACCCTCGTTGCCACCGGACCCGCCGCCACGGCGCTGTTGACCTGGCATCAGCAGCCTTCCTTATCTCTCGTGACGGGGTTGTTAGAACTCGAGCCCGGCTTCGCGGGCAGCGTCGGCAAGCGCGGCGACTCGCCCCGCGTACCGGTTGCCACCGCGGTCGAAGACGACCTTGGAGACGCCGGCGGCCTTGGCCCGCTCGGCGAGCAGGGCGCCCACCTTGCCGGCGAGGGCGCTCTTGTCGCCCTCCGCACCGCGCAGCGAGGCGTCCAGGGTCGACGCCGACGCCAGGGTGTGACCCTTGGTGTCGTCGACGATCTGGGCGACCATGTGCCGCAGCGAACGGGTGACGACCAGGCGCGGACGCTCGGCCGTACCGCTGACGTTCTTGCGGACGCGGAAGTGCCGACGCGCACGCCCAACGGCGCGCTTGGCGGCGACGCCGCGGCGGCGCTTGAGCAGCGTGGCGCTCACTTCTTACCTGCCTTTCCAGCCTTGCGGCGGATGACCTCGCCCTGGTACTTGACGCCCTTGCCCTTGTAGGGCTCCGGCGGGCGGATCTTCCGGATGTTGGCGGCGACCTCACCGACCTGCTGCTTGTCGATGCCGGCCACGTGGAACAGGGTCGGCCGCTCCACCGTGAAGGTGATGCCCGCCGGGGCGGGGACGACCACCGGGTGCGAGAACCCGAGCGCGAACTCGAGGTCCGAGCCCTTGGCAGTGACCCGGTAACCGGTGCCGGCGATCTCCAGGCTCTTACGGTAGCCCTCGGTCACGCCGACGATCATGTTGGCGACCAGGGTACGGCTCAGGCCGTGCAGTTCCTTGGCCTTGCGCTCGTCGTTCGGGCGGTTGACGTTCAGCTGCCCGTCCTCCGCGCGCTCGACCGTGATCGGCTCCGCGATGGTGTGCTGGAGCTCGCCCTTCGGGCCCTTGACCTTGACGGTCTGCCCGTCGATCGTGATGTCGACGCCGGATGGCACCGGGATCGACTTACGTCCAATTCGCGACATTTCTACCAGTCTCCCGTTACCAGACGAAGGCGAGGACTTCCCCGCCAACACTCCGCTTGCGGGCCTGCCGGTCGGTCAGCAGTCCCTGGGACGTCGAAATGATCGCCACGCCCAGCCCACCGAGCACCCGCGGGAGCCCGTCCGACTTGGCGTACACCCGGAGACCGGGCTTGGACACGCGCTTGATGCCGGCCAGGCTCCGCTCCCGGTTCTGGCCGTACTTCAGCTCGACGACCAGTCGCTTGCCGACGGCGCCCTCCTCGGGCTCCTCGACCGACCAGGTGGCGATGTAACCCTCGGCCTTCAGGACCTCGGCGATGTTCGCCTTGATCTTGGAGTAGGGCATCTTCACCTGATCGTGGTACGCCTGGTTGGCGTTACGCAGACGCGTGAGCATGTCTGCGATCGGGTCGGTCATCGTCATGGATTTCGTCAGCCTTTCTCGCCGGGGTTCCCGGGGCATCAGCCCCGGGCCTACGGCGAAGAGCAATACCTAATCGGTACAGGAGTTCCCGGCCGGAGCCAGGAAGCGGTCGCCCTTACCAGGAAGCCTTGGACACACCCGGCAGCTCACCGCGGTGGGCCATCTCCCGGATGCAGACCCGGCAGAGCCCGAACTTGCGGTAGACCGCCTTCGGACGCCCGCACCGCTGGCAGCGGGTGTACGCGCGAACCGAGAACTTCGGCTTCGCGGCCGCCTTGAGGATCAGCGCCTTCTTGGCCATCTCAGTTCTCCTTGAACGGGAAGCCCAGGAGCTTGAGCAGCGCCCGACCCTCGTCGTCAGTCGTGGCGGTGGTGACCACCGTGATGTCCATGCCCCGCTGGCGATCGATCCTGTCCTGGTCGATCTCGTGGAACACCGACTGCTCGGTCAGACCGAACGTGTAGTTGCCGTGCCCGTCGAGCTTGCGCCCGTCCAGACCGCGGAAGTCACGGATACGCGGCAGCGCGATGGACAGCAGCCGGTCCAGGAACTCCCACATACGGTCGCCGCGGAGGGTCACCTTCGCGCCGATCGGCATGCCCTCGCGGAGCTTGAACTGCGCGATGGACTTGGTCGCCCGCCGCACCTGCGGCTTCTGGCCCGTGATCGTGGCGAGGTCGCGGACCGCGCCGTCGATCAGCTTGGCGTCGCGAGCAGCCTCACCGACACCCATGTTGACGACGATCTTGACCAGCCGCGGCACCTGCATGGGGTTGCCGTAGCTGTTCTGCTCACGCAGCTGGGCCACGATCTCGTTGCGGTACCGCTCCTTGAGGCGCGGCATGGTCTTTTCGGTAGCCGTGGTCATCACAGGTCCTTACCGGTGCTACGCGCGATGCGGACCTTCTGGCCGTTGTCGTCGAACCGGTAACCGACGCGGGTCGGCTTGCCGTCGGAGTCCAGGACCTGCACGTTCGAGACGTGGATCGGGGCCTCCTGAGTGACGATGCCGCCGGTCTTGGCGCCACGCTGGGTGGTGCTGATTCGGGTGTGCTTCTTGACCCGGTTCACGCCCTCGACCAGGACCTTGTCCTGCCGCGGGTAGGCCGCGATGACCTTGCCCTTGGCACCCTTGTCCTTGCCGGCGATGACGACGACCGTGTCGCCCTTCTTGACCTTCACGGTCACAACACCTCCGGCGCGAGGGAAATAATCTTCATGAACCGCTTGTCCCGCAGCTCCCGACCCACCGGGCCGAAGATGCGGGTACCGCGCGGGTCCCCACCGTCCTTGATGATGACGGCGGCGTTCTCGTCGAAGCGGATGTACGAGCCGTCCGGCCGCCGCCTCTCCTTGGCCGTGCGAACGACGACAGCCTTGACGACGTCGCCCTTCTTCACACCGGCACCCGGGATCGCGTCCTTGACCGTGGCCACGATGACGTCGCCGATGCTCGCGTAGCGCCGACCCGAGCCACCGAGAACCCGGATGCACAGGATCTCCCGAGCACCCGTGTTGTCGGCGACGCGCAGTCGCGACTCCTGCTGAATCACGTCTATCTCCTATGTCTGCCGGTTCTCCGGCCGCCGGAGCGGCCGGAGCCTGGCGGAACCTACGCCCGACGCAGCGCCGGGCTCGAGCCTTCGCTACTTGGCCTTTTCCAGGATCTCCACGATCCGCCAACGCTTGGTGGCGCTCAGCGGCCGGGTCTCCATAATGAGAACCCGGTCACCGGTGCCAGCGGCGTTCTGCTCGTCGTGCACCTTCAGCTTGGCCGTACGGCGCATGATCTTGCCGTACAGCGCGTGCCGAACCCGGTCCTCGACCTCGACAACGACGGTCTTGTCCATCTTGTCGCTGGTCACCAGGCCCTCGCGGACCTTGCGGCGCGACCGCGCGGCGGCGGTGGCAGTCTCTTCGGTCATGATGCAGTCACCTCAGTCGGCGCGGCCGAGAGCCCCAGCTCGCGCTCACGCATGATCGTGTAGATCCGGGCGATCTCCCGACGGATGACCTGCAACCGCCGGTTGTTGTCCAGCTGCCCGGTTGCGGCCTGTACGCGGAGGTTGAACAGCTCCGCCTTGGCCTCCCGCAGCTTCGTGACCAGCTCCTCTTCGGAGAGCTCACGCAGCTCGGTCGCCTTAACGCCCGCTGCCATCAGGATTCACCCACTTCGCGCGTAACAATGCGGCACTTCATCGGGAGCTTGTGGATCGCGCGACGCATGGCCTCTCGCGCGGTCTGCTCGTTGGGGAAGGACATCTCGAAGAGAACCCGCCCCGGCTTGACGTTGGCGACCCACCACTCGGGCGAACCCTTACCGGAACCCATCCGGGTCTCGGCGGGCTTCTTGGTGAGGGCCTGGTCCGGGAAGATCGTGATCCAGACCTTGCCACCACGCTTGATGTGGCGAGTCATCGCGATACGTGCCGACTCGATCTGCCGGTTCGTCACGTACGCCGGCTCGAGAGCCTGAATCCCGAACTCGCCGAACACCACCCGGTTACCACCCTTGGACGCGCCACTGCGGTCCGGGTGGTGCGGCTTGCGGAAGCCCTTCGGGGGCTTGCGCGGCATCAGCATCTGTCAGCCCTCCTGCTGCGTCTCTGCCGGAGCAGCAGCGGCGGCGACAGCTGCGCTGTCGACCGGCTCGCCGCTCGGCGTCTCGGCCTGCTGCGCGATGGTGGTCGCAGCAGCGCGACCGGCCTCGGTGCCACCAGCCGTGGTGCCGGACGAACCCGACCGACCACGGCGCGGACGCTCGGGACGGTCGCCACGCTCACCACGACGCGGGCGGGACGGACCGGCCTCGGCCGGAGCCTCCCGGCCCGGGACGGCGTCGCCCTTGTAGATCCAGACCTTCACACCGATCCGACCGAACGTGGTACGAGCCTCGAAGAAGCCGTACTCGATGTTGGCCCGCAGCGTGTGCAGCGGAACCCGGCCCTCACGGTAGAACTCGGTCCGGCTCATCTCGGCGCCGCCGAGGCGACCCGAAACCTGAACCCGGATGCCCTTGCAGACCGGGTTCTTCATCGCCGACTGCATGGCCTTGCGCATCGCCCGACGGAAGCTGACCCGGCTGGACAGCTGCTCGGCCACGCCCTGCGCGACGAGCTGAGCGTCCGACTCGGGGTTCTTCACCTCGATGATGTTGAGCTGGACCTGCTTGCCGGTGAGCTTCTCCAGCTCGCCGCGGATCCGGTCGGCCTCCGCACCCTTACGGCCGATGACGATGCCCGGCCGGGCGGTGTGGATGTCGACCCGGACGCGGTCGCGGGTGCGCTCGATGTCGACCTTGGAAATCCCGGCACGCTCGAGGCCCTTGGACATCATGCGGCGGATCTTGACATCCTCGCCGATGTAGTCCTTGTAGAGCTTGTCCGCGAACCAGCGGGACTTCCAGTCGGTCGAGATGCCGAGCCGGAACCCAGTGGGGTGAACCTTCTGACCCATTACTCGGCATCCTCCGTCTTGCTCTGCGCTTCGGCCGGTGCGGCCTCCGTGGCCGGAGCGGCCTTCTTGGCCGCGGCCTTCCTCGGCGCTGCCGGCGCGACCGCCTCGACCGCCACGGTGATGTGGCAGGTGCGCTTGCGGATCCGGTACGCCCGACCCTGCGCCCGCGGCTGGAACCGCTTCATCGTCGGGCCCTCGTCCACGAACGCCTCGCTGACGAGCAACGCGTCAGGGTCCAGCCGCTCGTTGTTCTCCGCGTTGGCGATCGCGCTAGCGAGCACCTTGTACACCTGCTCGCTCGCAGCCTGCGGCGCGAACTGCAGCACCGTGAGCGCCTCCTTCGCGGGCAGGCCGCGGACGAGGTTGACCACCCGGCGCGCCTTCATCGGCGAGATGCGCACGTGCCGCGCAACCGCCCGCGCGCCCGGAAGCACCGGAGCGTCGCCCTTTCCTGGCATCGCTGTAACCCCTTGTTCCCTCTATCCGTATGCCTGGCGGCGTCAGCGCCGACGGCTCTTCCGGTCGTCCTTCTCGTGACCCTTGAAGGTGCGGGTCAGCGCGAACTCGCCGAGCTTGTGCCCGACCATCGCCTCGGTCACGAACACCGGGACGTGCTTGCGTCCGTCGTGCACGGCGATCGTGTGCCCGAGCATCTCGGGGATGATCGTCGAGCGCCGCGACCAGGTCTTGATCACGTTCTTGGAACCCTTGTCGTTCTGGACTTCCACCTTCTTGAGCAGGTGGTCGTCGACGAACGGGCCCTTCTTCAGGCTGCGAGGCATGTCTTATCTCCCTCAGCCGCGCTTACGCGTGGCGTAGCGGCGGCGGACGATCAGCTTGTCGCTCGCCTGGCCCTTACGGCGGGTGCGGCCCTCGGGCTTACCCTGCGGGTTGACCGGGTGGCGACCACCGGAGGTCTTACCTTCACCACCACCGTGCGGGTGGTCGACCGGGTTCATGGCGACACCACGGACGGTCGGGCGCTTGCCCTTCCACCGCATACGGCCAGCCTTACCCCAGTTGATGTTCGACTGGTCGGCGTTGCCGATCTCGCCGATGCTGGCGCGGCAGCGCACGTCCACACGCCGGATCTCGCCGGACGGCATACGCAGGGTCGCGTACGCGCCCTCACGGCCGAGCAGCTGGATGCCGACGCCGGCCGAGCGGGCCAGCTTGGCCCCGCCACCCGGACGCAGCTCCACGTTGTGGATCGTCGTACCGACCGGGATGTTGCGCAGCGGCAGGTTGTTACCCGGCTTGATGTCGGCGCCCGGACCGGACTCGACGCGGTCGCCCTGCTTTATGTCCTTCGGCGCGAGGATGTACCGCTTCTCGCCGTCGGCGTAGTGCAGCAGCGCGATGCGCGCCGTGCGGTTCGGGTCGTACTCGATGTGAGCGACCTTCGCCGGCACGCCGTCCTTGTCGACCCGCTTGAAGTCGATCAGACGGTACTGGCGCTTGTGACCGCCACCGTGGTGCCGCGTGGTGATCCGGCCGTGGGCGTTACGCCCGCCCTTCTTCGGCAACGGAGCCAGCAGCGACTTCTCCGGCGTGGACCGGGTGATCTCGGCGAAGTCGGCGACGCTGGAGCCACGACGGCCCGGCGTCGTCGGCTTGTACTTACGGATAGCCATTGTCTACACCCCTCAGCTGACCGGGCCGCCGAAGGCCTCGATACGGTCACCGTCAGCCAGCTTCACGATCGCCCGCTTGGTCGCCTTGCGCTGACCGAAGCCGGTCTTGGTGCGCTTGCGCTTGCCCTGGCGGTTGAGCGTGTTGACCGTCAGGACGCGGACGTCGAAGATCTGCTGGATAGCGATCTTGATCTCGGTCTTGTTCGCGTCCGGGTGCACCAGGAAGGTGTACCAGTTCCGGTTCAGCTCGCTGTAGCTCTTCTCCGAGACGACCGGCGCGACGATGATGTCGCGCGGGTCGGCGATCGTGCTCACTTGCCACCCTCCTCGGTGGTCTCGGCGGGCACACCCAGGAACTCGTCCAGGGCGTCCTTCGTGAAGACCACGTCGTCGGCCACCAGCACGTCGTACGTGTTCAGCTGGCCGGACTCGATCAGGTGCACCCGCGGCTCGTTGCGCAGCGACACCCAGTTCAGCTCGTCGGTGCTGCTCAGCACGACCAGGACCCGACGGGCCTCGGTGAGCTTGGTCAGCGTGGCCAGGGCGGCCTTGGTCGACGGCTTCTCGCCCGAGACGAACGCCTCGACGACGTGCACCTGGCCGGCGCGGGCCCGGTCGGAGAGGGCACCGCGAAGCGCGGCGGCCTTCATCTTCTTCGGGGTCCGCTGGCTGTAGTCACGCGGCACGGGACCGTGCACCACGCCACCGCCGGCGAACTGCGGCGCGCGGATCGAGCCCTGCCGGGCGCGACCGGTGCCCTTCTGCTTGTACGGCTTCTTGCCGCCACCGGCGACCTCGCCGCGGGTCTTGGCCTTGTGCGTGCCCTGTCGGGCCGCCGCGAGCTGGGCCACCACGACCTGGTGCATCAGCGCGACGTTGGCCTGCACGTCGAAGATGTCCGCCGGCAGCTCCACGGAGCCGCTGGTGGTGCCCTCGACGGTGCGCACGTCAACGGTGGTCACTTGGCCGCACCGCCCTTCTTCACCTTGCTCTTGGCCGCGGTACGGACCAGAACCAGCGCGCCCTTGGGACCAGGAATGGCACCCCGGACGAGCAGCAGGTTGTTCTCGGTGTCGACCGCCTGGACGGTGAGGTTCTGCACGGTGAAGCGCACGCCGCCCATGCGGCCGGCCATCCGGGTGCCCTTGAAGACACGACCCGGGGTGGCGCAGGCGCCGATGGAACCGGGCGAGCGGTGCTTGCGCTCGACACCGTGGCTGGCGCGCAGACCATGGAAGCCGTGCCGCTTCATCGGGCCCGCGTAGCCCTTGCCCTTGGTCTTGCCGGTGACGTCGATCGTGACGCCGATCGGGAACTCCTCGACCGTGACCTCCTGGCCCAGCGAGTATTCCCCGGCGTCCGTGGTGCGCAGCTCGACGATGTGCCGGCGCGGCGCCACGTCCGCCTTCGCGTAGTGCCCGCTGACCGGCTTCTTGACCTTGCGCGGGTCGATCGTGCCGTAGGCGAGCTGGACCGCGGAGTAACCGTCCTTCTCGGCGCTACGAACCTGGCTGATGACGCACGGGCCGGCCTCGACCACGGTCACGGGAACAACCTTGTTGTTGTCCCAGACCTGGGTCATGCCGAGCTTGGCGCCCAGGATCCCCTTGACTTGCCTGTCCATTTGTCCGGTCCCTACAGCTTGATCTCGATGTCGACGCCAGCCGGCAGGTCGAGGCGCATGAGCGAGTCGACCGTCTTCGGGGTCGGGTCGATGATGTCGATCAGCCGCTTGTGCGTGCGCATCTCGAAGTGCTCGCGCGAGTCCTTGTACTTGTGCGGCGAGCGGATAACGCAGAAACGGTTGATCTCCGTGGGCAGCGGCACCGGGCCCGCGACCTGCGCCCCGGTGCGCGTCACCGTCTCGACGATCTTCCTAGCCGAGGAGTCGACGACCTCGTGGTCATAGGCCTTGAGCCGGATGCGGATCTTCTGTCCCGCCATGGTGGCTTCTGTTCCTTCTCTCGATGCCGCTGTGTTGCGGGCGCCTGCACCGGCTGGCACAGGCCCACTTCGCCGACCCCCGCGGTCGGGCGTGTCGCGCCCTCGGGCCAGGCTCCGCCCCGAGCTTCCGGAGTGGTGCTGACCGCGCGGTGGGTCAAGGCGCCGATCGCACTACCGCGACCTGAACGCCGTGCGAGGGTGGTTGGCGACTGGGCCGCCAACCACCCTACGCTCGACTGTCCCGCCACCCGGAGGTTCAGCGCAAGCCGAACACAGGCGACGATCTGTCGTTACGCAACCTGACTAGTATGCCGCACGACCGGCGGCGGGTCTAATCGGGGTTACCCAGGTCACTTCTGGATCTTGGTGACGAACCCGGCGCCGACGGTGCGGCCACCCTCGCGGATCGCGAACTTGAGGTTCTCCTCCATGGCGATGGGCTGGATCAGCTTCACCGACATGGTGGTGTTGTCACCCGGCATGACCATCTCGGTGCCCTCGGGGAGGGTGACGACACCGGTGACGTCCGTGGTCCGGAAGTAGAACTGCGGACGGTAGTTCTGGAAGAACGGGGTGTGGCGGCCACCCTCCTCCTTGGAGAGGATGTAGACCGTCGCCTCGAACTCCGTGTGCGGGGTGTTCGAGCCCGGCTTCACGACGACCATGCCGCGCTCGACCTCGTCGCGCTTGGTGCCACGCAGCAGCAGGCCGACGTTCTCGCCTGCGCGGGCGTCGTCCAGGGTCTTGCGGAACATCTCGATCGCGGTGACCTTGGTCTTGAAGCTCTTCTCCTTGATACCGACGAGCTCAACATCCTCGTTCGGCAGGAGAACGCCGCGCTCCACGCGACCGGTGACGACGGTGCCACGACCGGTGATCGTGAAGACGTCCTCGACCGGCATCAGGAACGGCTTGTCGACCTCGCGCTCCGGCTGCGGGATCGAGGTGTCGACAGCGGTCATCAGGTCCAGCAGCTTGCCGGTCCACTCGGGGTCACCCTCGAGGGCCTTCAGCGCCGAAACCCGGACGACCGGCAGGTCGTCACCCGGGTACTCCTGCGAGGAGAGCAGCTCGCGGACCTCGAGCTCGACGAGCTCCAGGAGCTCCTCGTCGTCGACCATGTCGCTCTTGTTGAGCGCCACGACGATGTACGGCACGCCAACCTGACGCGCGAGCAGCACGTGCTCACGGGTCTGCGGCATCGGGCCGTCGGTCGCCGCGACCACCAGGATCGCGCCGTCCATCTGCGCGGCACCGGTGATCATGTTCTTGATGTAGTCCGCGTGGCCGGGGCAGTCCACGTGCGCGTAGTGCCGCGACTCGGTCTGGTACTCGACGTGCGCGATCGAGATCGTGATGCCGCGGGCCTTCTCCTCCGGCGCCTTGTCGATCTCGTCGAACGGCGTGTAGGGGTTCAGGTCCGGGTACTGGTCGTGCAGGACCTTGGTGATGGCCGCCGTCAGCGTCGTCTTACCGTGGTCGATGTGACCAATGGTGCCGATGTTGACGTGCGGCTTAGTCCGCTCGAACTTAGCCTTCGCCACTGGTGTCCTCCTGTGGACTTCTTGGTTCGTACGCCCGGCGCGCCGGTCGGCGCTTAGGACTCTGTCGACAGCCTTTCCGGCCTGACGGCCGGAGAGCCATTGTGGGTTCTGCGGCGATGAAGCCTACAGGCCCGGTCTCACGCGATCCGATCGTGGTGGCCGCGGGCGGGAAAACCACCCGCGACCGACCACGAATCACCTGCTCGGGGAAGTTACTCGCCCGTCGCCTTTGCGATGATCTCCTTCGCGACGCTCTGCGGAACCTCGGCGTAGGAGTCGAACTGCATGCTGTAGCTAGCCCGGCCCTGGGTCTTCGACCGCAGGTCGCCGACGTAGCCGAACATCTCCGACAACGGCACCAGAGCCCTCACGATGCGGGCGCCGCTGCGCTCCTCCATCGCCTGGATGATGCCGCGGCGGGAGTTGAGGTCGCCGATGACGTCACCCATGTTCTCCTCAGGAGTGGTGACCTCAACGGCCATCATCGGCTCGAGCAACGCGGGGTCGGCCTTGCGGGCCGCGTCCTTCATCACCATCGAGCCGGCGATCTTGAATGCCATTTCCGACGAGTCGACCTCGTGGTACTGACCGTCCAGCAGCGTCAGCTTCACACCGACGAGCGGGAAGCCCGCGAGGATGCCGTACTGCATGGCGTCCTGCGCACCGGCGTCGACCGACGGGATGAACTCCCGCGGGATGCGACCACCGCTGACGGCGTTGGCGAACTCGTAGGTCGGCGAGTCGTTGTCCAGCGGCAGCGGCTCGACGCTCACGATGACGCGGGCGTACTGGCCGGAACCACCGGTCTGCTTCTTGTGGGTGTACTCGACCTTGTCCACCTTGCGGCGGATGGTCTCGCGGTACGCCACCTGCGGCTTGCCGACGTTGGCCTCGACGTTGAACTCGCGGCGCATCCGGTCGACCAGAATGTCCAGGTGCAGCTCACCCATGCCCGAGATGACCGTCTGACCGGTCTCCTCGTCCAGCTGGACGCGGAAGGTCGGGTCCTCCTCGGCCAGGCGCTGGATGGCCGTGCCCAGCTTCTCCTGGTCGGACTTGGTCTTCGGCTCGATCGCCACCGAGATGACCGGCTCCGGGAAGGTCATCGACTCAAGGATGACCGGGTTCGCCGGGTCCGAGAGCGTGTCGCCGGTGGTGGTCTGCTTGAGACCCTGCACGGCGATGATGTCGCCGGCCTGCGCCGACGGACGCTCTTCACGCTTGTTGGCGTGCATCTGGTAGATCTTGCCGATCCGCTCCTTGCGGTCCTTGGTGGAGTTGACCACCTGGGAGCCGGAGTCGAGCGTGCCGGAGTAGACGCGCACGTAGGTGAGCTTGCCGAGGTGCTTGTCCGTCTGGATCTTGAAGGCCAGACCGGAGAAGGGCTCCGAGTTGGACGGCTTGCGCAGCAGCGGGGTCTCACCGTCGGTGGCCGTACCCTCGATCGCCGGGACGTCCAGCGGCGACGGCAGGAAGTCGACCACGGCGTCGAGCATGGGCTGGACGCCCTTGTTCTTGAACGCCGAGCCGCACAGCACCGGGTTGGCCTTGCCGGCGATGGTGGCACGCCGGATGGCGGCCTTGATCTCCTCGACGGAGATTTCCTCGCCCTCCAGGTACTTCTCCATCACCGAGTCGTCGACGTCGGCGAGGGTCTCCATCAGCTTCTCGCGCCACTCGGCCGCGGAGTCGGCCAGGTCGGCCGGGATCTCCTCGATCGCGTAGTCGTCACCCTTCTGGGTCTCCCCGCGCCAGGTGAGGGCGCGCATGCCGATCAGGTCGACGACACCGATGTGGTCGCCCTCGAGCCCGATCGGGATCTGGAGCACCAGCGGGGTGGCGTTCAGCCGGTCGATCATCATCTGCACGCAGCGGAAGAAGTCGGCGCCGGTCCGGTCGAGCTTGTTGACGAAGCACATCCGCGGGACGTTGTACTTGTCGGCCTGCCGCCAGACGTTCTCGGTCTGCGGCTCCACGCCAGCGACACCGTCGTAGACCGCGACCGCACCATCCAGGACCCGCAACGACCGCTCGACCTCGACCGTGAAGTCGACGTGGCCAGGCGTGTCGATGATCTGGATCGTGTGGCCCTTCCACTCACACTTGGTGGCAGCGGAGGTGATGGTGATACCACGCTCCTGCTCCTGCTCCATCCAGTCCATGACGGCGGCGCCCTCGTGGACCTCACCGATCTTGTACGTGATGCCGGTGTAGAACAGGATTCGCTCGGTGGTCGTGGTCTTACCGGCATCGATGTGCGCCATGATGCCGATGTTGCGTACGTTGGCGAGCGCGTCTGCGGCGGCCACTTCAATCCCTACTTATCGTCGTCTCGACTCAACTGGTGGCGGTTCCGGCGCCCGGGGGACGCCGGAACCTCAGGTGTTACCAGCGGTAGTGCGCGAAGGCCTTGTTGGACTCGGCCATCTTGTGCGTGTCCTCGCGCCGCTTGACGGCGGCACCGAGGCCGTTGCTCGCGTCCAGCAGCTCGTTCATCAGCCGCTCGACCATGGTCTTCTCGCGGCGGGCGCGGGAGTAGGTCACCAGCCAGCGCAGGCCCAGAGTGGTCGCCCGGGTGGGACGGACCTCGACCGGAACCTGGTAGGTGGCGCCACCGACTCGACGGCTGCGCACCTCGAGGGTCGGCTTGACGTTGTCCATCGCCCGCTTGAGGGTGACGACCGGGTCGGTGCCGGACTTCTCGCGGCAGCCCTCGAGGGCCGCGTACACGATGGTCTCGGCGAGCTGACGCTTGCCGCGCAGCAGGATCTTGTTCACCAGCTGGGTGACCAGCGGCGAGTTGTACACCGGGTCAGCGACCAGTGGCCGCCGCGGAGCGGGTCCCTTACGCGGCATGTCAGCTCTTCTCCTTCTTCGCGCCGTAACGGCTGCGCGCCTGCTTGCGGTTGCGGACACCCTGGGTGTCCAGCGAGCCGCGGACGATCTTGTAACGCACGCCGGGGAGGTCCTTCACACGGCCGCCACGCACGAGCACGATCGAGTGCTCCTGCAGGTTGTGGCCGACACCCGGGATGTACGCGGTTACCTCGATCTGGCTGCTGAGCTTGACACGAGCGACCTTGCGCAGCGCCGAGTTCGGCTTCTTCGGGGTGGTGGTGTACACGCGGGTACACACGCCGCGCCGCTGGGGAGACCCCTTGAGCGCAGGGGTCTTGGTCTTGGTCGTCTTGGCCTGACGGCCCTTTCGGACCAGCTGCTGAATGGTGGGCACCGGGTTTCTCCGCTCCCTTCGGCCGCTGTCTGCGGCCGCGCCGTCTGCTCGTTAGCCGGCCTGATGACCGGCTCTCCTACATTCCGGCCAGGGTCACCTTGCGGAGGCCCCGGCACCCGCGGTCGGGCGTGTCGCCCAACTCACGGTTCCGGTACGGACGCTGTCGCGGGCGTACCGGATTTCTGTCACCGGCACGCGGATCGCCCCGCTCCGGATCTTTGGCTTGTCGTGCCGCCGTCCGGACTCCGGAACCAGCGCACGCACGAGTTGCCCGGGCACGCCCGGGCACAAGGGGAAAGAGTACCTACCACAGCCGCCCAGGTCAAAACGGAATGGGTCGGCGAACGTCTCACACTCGCCGGCCGGATCGCGTCCCGCCTCGTCGCCCGCGATGGGCACCTACCGATACAAGTGTACCGGCTTCCCCACCGAAGCACCCGTCGCCCCCGGGCAGGCACCCAGGGCCCCACGCCCCCACCGGCGCCATGGCTGCGGCCCGGTGGCCCGAAGTCACGTCAGGCTGATCAGCAACCCCAGCCCCAGACCCAACAGGCTGAGCAGCGCGCCCGCCGCGCCACAGCTGATGCCGGCCACCGCGAGCCCTCGGCCGGTGAACCGCACCCCCGACGGGGCAGCCGGCCGGCGGATCTGCCGCCGACCGAGCAGGCCGGTGACGATCGCCGCCACCCCCGCCAGCACCCCCAGCACCGTGAAGGCACCGGAGACCCACACACCACCGTCGGCCCCGAAGGCCACACCGATGCAGATCACCAGCAGCGAGACCAGGATCGAGGCGATGCCGGCCACCAGCGACCCGGTAGCCAACCCGGCGGTGACCGGCGGCACGTCCAGGTGCACCACGCCGAACGGGGTGCCGGGCACCGATTCCACCCGCTTCGGCGGCCGCCGCTGATCGTCGGTGGGCGGCGGCACCGGCCGCGCCACGGCCGTACCCCAACCCGGGAACTGCCCCGGCGCCGGCTGCCCCCAGGCGCCGGGCGTGCCCGGCCCGGACGACGGCGGGCCCCAGCCGTGCGGCACGGCAGGCTGCGACGGCGGGTGCCCCCAACCGGCGGGCGCACCGGGCCCCGACCACGGCTGGCCCCAGCCGTGCGGCACGGCCGGTTGCGACGGTGGCTGGGCCCAGCCGTACGGCGGCGGTGTTCCGGGGGCGGGATGGGGCTGCCCGTAACCGGGCGGATAGACCCCGCCCCACTGGGCCGTCGGCGGACCCCACGCCGGCGAGGGCGGCGGACCCCATCCCGAGGGCGGTGCACCCGGGTCGGGGTCGCCGATGCTCGGGGCCGGCTGCCCACCCGCTTCGGGTTGCACCCACGCACTACCGGCCGACGAAGCCGGCGCGGAGGAAGCCGCGTCCGAGATCGGCTCGGAGGACGCCGCGCCTGACACCGGCACGGACGACGGCGCATCCGGAGCCGGCGCAGAGGGAGTCACGTCCGGAGCCGGCGTGCGGGAAGCCGCGTCCGGAGCCGGCTCGCCAGGATGCCCGGCTGGTTCGTCCGCCGGGGGCCGCGCCGGTTCCGTCACGAAATTCTCCTGTCGAGAGGGCCGCCAGCGCGCGCGGCGGACACCGGCCAGGCTACCGCCGGAGACGGCGCCGTCCGCGCCGGGCGCGGTCGCCGGATGGTCAGTCCATGTTCGCCGGGTAGTCGTGGCCCAACGGCGCGCCGGCCAGCCGGACCACGCCGATCACCACGACGACGACCACGCTGACCGCGACCAGCACGAGACCGGTCCAGGCCAGCCGCTCCCCCCGTCGCAGCCAGACGCTTCCGGTCAGGAAACCCCCCGAGGCGTACGCCTCCCGCCGGGCCTGCCGAGCCAGTTGGAGCGCCACCGTCGCGGGTACCACCCCACCGATGAACAGCCCGGTCAGCATGCCGAGCAGCCCCAGCGCGAAGACCGCCCGCGCCTTGGTGGCACGGGCCGGGTCCGGGTCGAGCGGGTGGCGCAGGCCCGAAGAGGCGACGGACACCTGCCCGGATGCGGTCGTCATGTCTCCATCATGCCCAACCCGGACCGCTGCCAGGGCGGTCCGCACACGACGAGGCCCCCGGCGGCTGCCGGGGGCCTCGTCGGTATCGGTGCTTTAGCGGTACGACCCGAAGTCGAAGTCGTCCAGCGGCACAGCCTGCCCACTGGCCGGCCCGAACCCGTAGTCGGTCTCCGGGTAACCGGTCATCGAGTAGACCTTGGCCTTGGCCTCCTCGGTCGGCTCGACCCGGACGTTGCGGTACTTGCTGATGCCCGTACCGGCCGGGATGAGCTTACCGATGATCACGTTCTCCTTGAGGCCGACCAGCGAGTCGCTGCGCGAGTTGATCGCAGCGTCGGTCAGCACCCGCGTGGTCTCCTGGAAGGAGGCCGCGGAGAGCCAGGAGTCGGTGGCCAACGAGGCCTTGGTGATACCCATCAGCACCGGACGGCCGGCGGCGGGCTCGCCACCCTCCGACACGAGTCGGCGGTTCTCCGACTCGAACAGCGCCCGGTCGACCAGCACGCCCGGCAGGAACTCGGTCGAGCCGGAGTCGATGACCGTCACCCGCTTGAGCATCTGGCGGATGATGATCTCGATGTGCTTGTCGTGGATGAGCACACCCTGCGAGCGGTAGACCTCCTGGACCTCACTGGTCAGGTGGACCTGGACCGCCCGCGGACCCATGATCCGCAGCAGCTCGTGCGGGTCGATGGTGCCCTCGGTCAGCTTCTCGCCGACCGCGACGTGGCCGCCGTCGTGGGTCCGGAGCTTGACGCGCTTGGAGATCTTGTCGTAGACGATCTCTTCGCTGCCGTCGTCCGGCACCACGATGATCTTCCGCGAGCGCTCGCCGTCCTCGATGCGGATCCGACCGGGGGTGTCGGCGATGGGCGCCTTACCCTTCGGGACCCGGGCCTCGAAGATTTCCTGCACACGCGGCAGACCCTGGGTGATGTCCTCACCCGCGACACCACCGGTGTGGAAGGTACGCATCGTCAGCTGCGTACCCGGCTCACCGATGGACTGGGCAGCGATGATGCCGACGGCCTCACCGATGTCGACCGACTTGCCGGTCGGCAGCGAACGGCCGTAGCAGGCCGCGCAGACGCCCAGCTTCGACTCGCAGGTGAGCACGCTGCGCACCCGGACCGTCTCCACACCAGCGGCGACGATCTTGTCGACCCCAATGGAGTTGATGTCCTGGCCGCGCTCGGCCACCACGGTGCCGTCCGGCCCCTTGATGTCGTCGGCCAGGGTCCGGGCGTGCACGCTGGTCTCGGCGTGGGTGTGGACGACGAGCTTGCCGTCGAGCTTCTCGCCGATCTGCATCGGGATTGCCCGGTCGGTGCCGCAGTCCTCCTCGCGGATGATCACGTCCTGGGAGACGTCCACCAGACGACGGGTCAGGTAACCCGAGTCGGCGGTCCGCAACGCGGTGTCGGCGAGACCCTTACGGGCACCGTGCGTGGAGATGAAGTACTCCAGCACGGACAGACCCTCCCGGTAGCTGGCCTTGATCGGCCGCGGGATGATCTCGCCCTTCGGGTTGGCCACCAGACCACGGATCGCCGCGATCTGCCGGAGCTGGAGCAGGTTACCGCGAGCACCCGAGTTGATCATTACCCACAGGGGGTTCTCCTGCGGCAGCGCGGTGTCCATCTCCTTGGCGACCTCGTTGGTCGCCTTGGTCCAGATCTCGATGAGCTCGCCGCGACGCTCCTCGGCGGTCATCAGACCACGCTGGTACTGCTTGTCGATCCGGTCGGCTTCCTTCTCGTACTTCGCCAGGATCTCCGCCTTGCGCGGCGGAGCGATGACGTCCTCCATGCCGATCGTCACGCCGGACCAGGTGGCCCAGTGGAAACCGGCCTCCTTGAGCCCGTCCAGGGTGGCGGCCAGCGCCACCTTGGGGAAGCGCTCGGCGAGGTCGTTGACGATCGCGGAGAGCTGACCCTTGCGGATCTCGTAGTTCACGAAGCGGTAGCCCTGCGGCAGCGTCTCGTTGAACAGCACCCGGCCCAGGGTGGTCTCCACGGTCAGCGGGTCACCCTCGACCCAGCCCTCCGGGGCGGTCCACGCCTCGGCGCCAGAGCCGTTGTCGACGCCGACCACGCCACGCAGGCGGATCTTCACCGGCGCCTGCAGGCCCAGCTCACCGTTGTCGAAGGCCATCTGCGCCTCGGCGTCCGAGCTGAACACCCGGCCCTCGCCCTTCTCACCGGGGGTGAGGTGGGTGAGGTAGTACAGACCGATGACCATGTCCTGGGTGGGCATGGTGACCGGCTTGCCGTCGGCCGGCTTGAGGATGTTGTTCGACGACAGCATCAGGATCCGCGCCTCGGCCTGCGCCTCGGCGGACAGCGGCACGTGCACCGCCATCTGGTCACCGTCGAAGTCGGCGTTGAACGCGGTGCAGACCAGCGGGTGGATCTGGATGGCCTTGCCCTCGACCAGCTGCGGCTCGAAGGCCTGGATGCCCAGGCGGTGCAGGGTCGGCGCCCGGTTGAGCAGCACCGGGTGCTCGCCGATGACCTCTTCCAGCACGTCCCACACGACCGGGCGCTGACGCTCGACCATCCGCTTGGCGGACTTGATGTTCTGCGCGTGGTTGAGGTCCACCAGCCGCTTCATGACGAACGGCTTGAACAGCTCCAGCGCCATCTGCTTGGGCAGACCGCACTGGTGCAGCTTGAGCTTCGGGCCGACCACGATGACCGAACGGCCGGAGTAGTCGACGCGCTTGCCCAGCAGGTTCTGGCGGAACCGGCCCTGCTTGCCCTTGAGCATGTCGGACAGCGACTTGAGCGGACGGTTACCCGGACCGGTGACCGGCCGGCCGCGACGGCCGTTGTCGAACAGCGCGTCGACGGCCTCCTGGAGCATCCGCTTCTCGTTGTTGACGATGATCTCGGGCGCGCCGAGGTCGATCAGTCGCTTGAGGCGGTTGTTCCGGTTGATCACGCGGCGGTACAGGTCGTTGAGGTCCGAGGTCGCGAACCGGCCACCGTCGAGCTGCACCATCGGGCGCAGGTCCGGCGGGATGACCGGAACGCAGTCCAGCACCATGCCGAGTGGCGAGTTGCGGGTGTTCAGGAACGCCGCGACGACCTTGAGCCGCTTGAGCGCCCGGATCTTCCGCTGACCCTTACCGGACCGGATGGTCTCGCGCAGGCTCTCGGCCTCCGCGTCGAGGTCCATGTTCTGGACCAGCGCCTTGATGGCCTCGGCACCCATCGAACCGGTGAAGTACTCAGCGAAGCGGTCGCGCAGCTCGCGGTAGAGCAGCTCGTCGGTGACCAGCTGCTTCGGCTCCAGCTTGCGGAAGGTGTCCAGCACCTCGTCCAGGCGGTCGATCTCGCGCTGGGCCCGGTCGCGGATCTGGCGCATCTCGCGCTCTCCGCCCTCCTTGACCTTGCGCCGGACGTCCGCCTTGGCACCCTCGGCCTCCAGCTCGGCCAGGTCGGCCTCGAGCTTGGCGGCCCGCTTCTCGATCTCCGAGTCGCGGCTGTTCTCGGACTGCCGCTTCTCGGCGAGGATCTCGTTCTCGATCGTCGAGAGGTCGCGGTGACGCGACTCGGCGTCCACGCTCGTCACGACGTACGAGGCGAAGTAGATGATCTTCTCGAGGTCCTTGGGGGCGAGGTCCAGCAGGTAGCCCAGCCGGCTCGGAACGCCCTTGAAGTACCAGATGTGGGTCACCGGAGCGGCGAGCTCGATGTGCCCCATCCGCTCACGACGGACCTTGGAGCGGGTCACCTCGACGCCGCAGCGCTCGCAGATGATGCCCTTGAACCGGACGCGCTTGTACTTACCGCAGTAGCACTCCCAGTCCCGCTGCGGACCGAAGATCTTCTCGCAGAAGAGTCCGTCCTTCTCCGGCTTCAGGGTGCGGTAGTTGATCGTCTCAGGCTTCTTGACCTCGCCATGCGACCACTGACGGATGTCGTCGGCCGTGGCGAGACCAATGCGCAGCTCGTCGAAGAAGTTGACGTCGAGCACTATGTCCCCTATGTCGTCGTCTTTACAGCTAGATCACGGGCGAGGGTTGGGGGCCCCGGAGGACCCCCAACCCGCACCACTTACACCTCTTCGACCGAGCTCGGCTCGCGCCGGGACAGGTCGATGCCCAGCTCCTCCGCGGCCCGGAACACCTCGTCGTCGGTCTCGCGCATCTCCAGGGCCACACCGTCGCTGGAGAGCACCTCAACGTTGAGGCACAGCGACTGCAGCTCCTTGAGCAGCACCTTGAACGACTCCGGGATGCCCGGCTCCGGGATGTTCTCGCCCTTGACGATGGCCTCGTAGACCTTCACCCGGCCGAGCACGTCGTCGGACTTGATCGTGAGCAGCTCCTGCAGGGCGTAGGCAGCGCCGTACGCCTGCATCGCCCAGCACTCCATCTCACCGAAACGCTGACCACCGAACTGCGCCTTACCACCCAGCGGCTGCTGCGTGATCATCGAGTACGGGCCGGTCGACCGAGCGTGGATCTTGTCGTCGACCAGGTGGTTGAGCTTCAGGATGTAGACGTAGCCGACCGCGATCGGGTCCGGCAAAGGCTCACCGGAACGACCGTCGAACAGCTGCGCCTTACCGGTACGACCGATCAGCTGCTTGCCGTCCCGGTTGGGCAGGGTCGACTCGAGCAGACCGGAGATCTCCTCCTCGCGGGCACCGTCGAAGACCGGGGTGGCCACGTTGGTGTCACCCTCGGACTCGTGCGCGTCGATCGAGCGGAGCTGGCGCTTCCACTCGGCGTCGTCACCCTCGACCTTCCAACCGGTCTTGGCGACCCAACCGAGGTGGGTCTCCAAAACCTGGCCGATGTTCATCCGGCTCGGCACACCGAGCGGGTTGAGCACGATGTCGACCGGAGTGCCGTCCTCGAGGAACGGCATGTCCTCGACCGGCAGGATCTTGGAGATGACGCCCTTGTTGCCGTGCCGGCCGGCGAGCTTGTCGCCGTCCTGGATCTTGCGCTTCTGGGCGACGTAGACCCGGACCAGCTCGTTGACACCCGGCGGCAACTCGTCGCCGTCCTCGCGGGAGAACGTGCGCACACCGATGACCGTGCCGGTCTCGCCGTGCGGCACCTTCAGCGAGGTGTCCCGAACCTCACGCGCCTTCTCACCGAAGATCGCGCGGAGCAGCCGCTCCTCCGGGGTCAGCTCGGTCTCACCCTTGGGCGTGACCTTGCCGACCAGGATGTCGCCGGGGACGACCTCGGCGCCGATCCGGATGATGCCGCGCTCGTCGAGGTCGGCGAGCATTTCCTCGCTGACGTTCGGGATGTCGCGGGTGATCTCCTCCGGACCGAGCTTGGTGTCCCGGGCGTCGACCTCGTGCTCCTCGATGTGGATCGAGGTGAGCACGTCCTGCTGCACGAGGCGCTGCGACAGGATGATCGCGTCCTCGTAGTTGTGACCCTCCCAGCACATGAACGCCACCAGCAGGTTGCGTCCGAGTGCCATCTCGCCCTCGTCGGTGCACGGACCGTCGGCGATGACCTGACCGGCCTCGACGCGGTCGCCCTCGAAGACGACCGGCTTCTGGTTGACGCAGGAGCCGGCGTTGGAGCGGCGGAACTTGTGCAGCAGGTACGTCCGGCGGTGGCCGTCATCCTGGTGGATGGTGACGTAGTCGGCGCAGAGATCCTCGATCACACCGCCGACCTCGGCGACCACCACGTCGCCAGCGTCGACCGCGGCCCGGTACTCCATGCCCGTACCCACGAGCGGCGCCTCGGCCTTGACCAGCGGCACCGCCTGGCGCTGCATGTTCGCGCCCATCAGTGCCCGGTTGGCGTCGTCGTGCTCGAGGAACGGGATCATGGCGGTCGCGACCGAGGTCATCTGCCGGGGCGAGACGTCCATGTAGTCGACGGCACCGGGGACGACGTCCTCGGTCTCGCCGCCCTTACGACGGCAGAGCACCCGCTCCTCGGCGAACGTGCCGTCCGCCTTCAGGCGCGCGTTGGCCTGGGCCTTGACGAAGCGGTCCTCCTCGTCCGCGGTCAGGTAGTCGATCTGGTCGGTGACCCGACCCTCGACGACCTTCCGGTACGGCGTCTCGATGAAGCCGAACGGGTTGACCCGGGCGAAGGTGGACAGCGCGCCGATCAGGCCGATGTTCGGGCCTTCCGGCGTCTCGATCGGGCACATCCGGCCGTAGTGGGACGGGTGCACGTCGCGGACCTCGAAGCCGGCCCGCTCCCGGGACAGACCACCCGGGCCGAGCGCGCTCAGCCGACGCCGGTGGGTCAGGCCCGCCAGCGGGTTGGTCTGGTCCATGAACTGGGACAGCTGGGACGTACCGAAGAACTCCTTGATCGCCGCCACCACCGGGCGGATGTTGATCAGGGTCTGCGGCGTGATCGCCTCGACGTCCTGCGTGGTCATCCGCTCGCGGACGACACGCTCCATCCGGGAGAGGCCGACCCGAACCTGGTTCTGGATCAGCTCGCCCACGGTACGAAGGCGCCGGTTGCCGAAGTGGTCGATGTCGTCGGCCTCGTAGCTGTCCTCACCGGCGTGCAGCCGGCACAGGTACTCCACGGTGGCGACGATGTCGTCCTCGGTCAGCGTGCCGGTGGTGATCGGCACGTTGACTTCGAGCTTCTTGTTGAACTTGTAGCGCCCGACCTTGGCGACGTCGTACCTCTTCGGGTTGAAGAAGAGGTTGTCGAGCAGGGTCTGGGCGTTCTCGCGCGTCGGCGGCTCGCCAGGGCGCAGCTTGCGGTAGATGTCTAGCAGGGCCTCGTCGGCGCCGGCGATGTGGTCCTTCTCGAGCGTGGTCATCATCAGCTCGGACCAGCCGAACTTCTCACGGATCCGCTCGGCCGACCATCCGATGGCCTTGAGCAGGACCGTGACGGCCTGCCGGCGCTTACGGTCGATACGTACGCCGACCGTGTCGCGCTTGTCGATGTCGAACTCCAGCCAGGCACCCCGACTCGGGATGACCTTGACGCTGGAGAGGTCGCGGTCGGAGGTCTTGTCCGGCTGCTTGTCGAAGTACACGCCCGGAGACCGGACGAGCTGGCTGACCACGACGCGCTCGGTGCCGTTGATGACGAAGGTGCCCTTGGGCGTCATCATCGGGAAGTCACCCATGAACACCGTCTGGCTCTTGATCTCGCCAGTGGTGTTGTTGGTGAACTCCGCGGTCACGAAGAGCGGAGCGCAGTAGGTCAGGTCCTTCTCTTTGCACTCCTCGATCGAGGCCTTGACCTCGTCGAAGCGCGGCGCCGAGAAGGAGAGTGACATGGTGCCGGAGAAGTCCTCAATGGGACTGATCTCTTCAAGGATCTCCGCGAGACCCGAGCGTGCGTGCGGGTCGTCCGCCGACCGGCCCTGCCAAGCCTCGTTGCCGACGAGCCAGTCGAAGGACTCGTTCTGGATGGCAAGGAGGTTGGGGACCTCGAGGTGTTCGGTGATCCTGCCGAATGAAACTCGGCGGGGAGCGAATGCGCTCGACGTACGACTGGTCTTCGCAGGGCGGGAAGCTGCCAAGATGCGTCCTTCCGAGGACCGGTGCTGCAGAACGGCTGGTACGCGTGCACTCCAATGACCCCACCAGAATTATCCGTAAACGGACATTTCCGAGCAGGGGCCAAGTCGGAAGGCAGCGCAAACTAGCAGTGTAGCCGAGAGGCTAACCGCTGTCCAGCCCACCCCGCAGGTCGTTCGCGGAACGCGCCTCGGCCCCCGTGAACCGGGGTCTGCCGGGCCGCTCAGAACGCAACTCCCCACTGGGCCGCTCGGGTGACCGCGACCGATGGTGCCGTCGCTGCCATTACCCACATCGTGGCCGTCGCAAGCGCGGTGTCTTGCTGGTGTCAGCGTGCCTGGCAGGCCGGTGCCACGTCAAGGGCCGGTATCCGGGTCGTCGGTTCTTTCCCACCTGAGGGCGATCCGGACGCTCGTCCTCCTGGCCCGTCGACGACCATCGGTGCCCAGCTCAGGACGGTTGTCGCCGGATACACGAAACACGGCGGGCGGTGACCCGTGTCGGATCACCGCCCGCCGCGACGCGATCGTGTCCCAGCTCACCGAGCCGGGTACGCGCCTGTGGAACGTCAGGTCACTTGAGGGTGACCTTGGCGCCCTCACCCTCGAGCTTGGCCTTCGCCTTCTCGGCGGTCTCCTTGTTGACCTTCTCCAGGATGGCCTTCGGCGCGGACTCGACCGCGTCCTTGGCCTCCTTGAGGCCCAGGCCGGTCAGCTCACGCACGACCTTGATGACCTGGATCTTCTTGCCGCCGTCAGCCTCGAGGATGACGTCGAACTCGTCCTTCTCCTCCTCGACCGGAGCCGCGGTGGCACCGCCGCCGCCACCCTGGGCGATCGCGACCGGAGCCGCAGCGGTGACCTCGAAGGTGTCCTCGAACTGCTTCACGAACTCGGAGAGCTCGATCAGCGTCATCTCCTTGAACGCGTCGAGCAGCTCGTCAGTGCTGAGCTTCGCCATGTCTGGCGTCCTTTCCTGAATCTGTTAAGTAAGAACGTGTGCGCCGGGAGGGCCTCAGGCCGCCTCGGCGCCCTCCTGCTCGCGCTTCTTGTCCGCCAGGGCGGCCGCCGCACGGGCGGCCTTGGCGAGCGGGGCCTGGAACAGGGCCGCGGCCTTGCTCAGGTTGCCCTTCATCGCGCCGGCCAGCTTGGCCAGCAGCACCTCGCGGGACTCCAGGTCGGCAAGCTTCGTGACCTCGGCCGCGGAAATGGCCTTGCCCTCGAAGACACCGCCCTTGATGACGAGCTTCGGGTTGGCCTTCGCGAAATCACGAAGCCCCTTCGCCGCCTCGACGACGTCGCCCGAAACGAAAGTCAGCGCGGTAGGACCGGTGAACAGCTCGTCGAGGCCGGTGATGCCCGCGTCCGTCGCGGCACGCTTTGCCAGCGTGTTCTTCGCGACCGTGTAGCTGGTCTCGGCACCGAGCGAGCGCCGCAGCTGGGTGAGCTGGGAAACCGTCAGACCGCGGTACTCGGTCAGCACGGTGGCGCCCGCGCTGCGGAAGCTCTCGGTCAGCTCAGCGACGGCCGTGGCCTTGTCGGCTCGGATCGGCTTGTCCGCCATGTCCCTCCTCTCTCGTTACTCGAGGCTGGTCCCCGACCGGCCGAAGCCGAAGCGGGGGCGGAGGCAGCACGACAACGAAAAGCCCCGGCGCAGGGCGCACGGGGCGAGGGCCGGCGGATCGTCATGGTCGGCGGACCATGCTCACTGCCGAGTTACGCTTGCCGCCCTACGCGGGTCGCCCGATGTCGCGGGACCTTCGACCGTGCCAAAACACGGTGACCAGCGGTCTCTGGGTGGTTCTCCATCCGCAACAACACGGATGACACCTGAAGACTACGCGCCGGCACCACCAGCGCCAAATCGCCCCCGGTGAGCCGGGTCACGTCACCGGTGCCGCTCAACCCTGGGCCCGGCGCCGCCACAGGTAGGCGACGGTGACCGCCGTGCTCCACGCCAACGCCCAGACCGTGAGCCCGAGCAGGGTCAGCGCGGCGGCGTCGCCCGCGGTCGTCCGTGCGGTCGCCATGATCGGCGGTACCAGCCAGGGCGCGACCGAGCCGCGCAGGCCGAGCGCCACCGCGCCGACACCGCCGAGCGCCAGCACCGCGACGCCGTACGCGGCACCGCCCACCGACGCCCGGCTGGCCAGCGCGCCGAGAGCGACAGCGGCGGGTACGGCGAGCAGGTGCGCCCACAACCCCAGCGCGACGCCGACCAGCACCGACCGGTCCCCCGGCTCGACCGGGCCGGTGACCCCGCCCACCAGCCACGGAAAGGCCAGCGCGACGGCCACCGCGACCAGCGCCGCCACCCCGGCCGCCAGGAGGCCGGACAGCCGCTCCCGGGCCACCCCGACGGTCACCTGGGCGAGCCGGCGCTGTACGTCCGGCTCGATGTCCAACAGGATCTTGGTCTGCCACGCGAGCACCGGGAAGAGCACCACGGCAGAGACGCCGTACGCCTCCGCCGGCTGGGACCGGCCGCCGCCGTAGAGCGTGCCGAGTACGACCAGGCCCGCGAGCAGGGGTGCCAACGCTCGCCCGGTACGCAGGAAGCCGGCCAGGCGCATCCGCACCAGGGCGCTCACCGGCCCTCCCCCGTGCTCGGCTCGACCACCGCGTCGGCCGCTCCCGGTCGCGCCGTCGACGTCGACGGGGTGGGCCGTTGCGCCTGGGGTGCTGCGGTGGAGGCGTCGGCGCGTACCCGAAGAATCTGATGCCCCTCGGCCCGCAGGCGGGCGACGGTGCCGGCGACCCGCGCGGCCGGCACGGCGACCTCGACCACCGCGATGGCCTCCTCGTCGGTCGGCGCGGTCTCCTCGGTCAGCGACCCCGCGGCCACCGACCAACGGCGCGCGGCCGGCAGCCGTACCGTCTCGCCCCGGTGGTCGCTGACCAGGACCGTGCCACCGTCGGCGAGCACCTCGTCGATCAGTTCGGGGACCAGCTCGCGGGTCGCGGCGTCCAGGCCCTCCCACGGCTCGTCGAGCACCAGCAGGCCCGGTGCCCGCAGCATGGCCTGGGCGAGGCCCACCTTCTGCGCGGTGCCCTTGGAGAGCTCGGCAAGCCGCACCGAACTGAACGCGCCCAGCCCGAGCCGCTGCGTCCAGGTCGTCACCGTCGCGTCGGCGGCCGACGGCCCGAGCCCGGCCGCGCGGGCCATGCCGGTCAGATAGCGGGACACGGTGAAGGGCTGGTCGGCCGGGAACCGCTCCGGCACCCAGCCCACCCGGGCCGGCCGGTCGGCTACCCGGCCCCGGCCCGGCCGCAGCACCCCGGCGGCCACCTGGAGCAGGGTCGACTTGCCCACGCCGTTGCGGCCGAGGACGACCGCGACCTCACCCGGGCCGATCCGCACGTCCACGCCCCGCAGTACCCACGGACCGCGCCGGTGGTACCGCAACCAGACGTTCTCCAGCCGCATGCGGTCGAGCTTGCCACACCCCGGACGCGCCGGGGCGCCGCCACAATCGTGGCGGCGCCCCGGTACGAGCGAGCTGTCGACTCTCAGGCGTCGGCCGAGTCCTCGCGGATGTTCTTCACCAGGTTCGGGTCGATCGGAACGCCCGGACCCATCGTGGTGGTGAGGATGACCTTGCGCAGGTACTTGCCCTTGGACGCGGACGGCTTGGCCCGCAGGACCTCGTCGAGCACCGCAGCGTAGTTGTCCACCAGCTGGGTCTCCGAGAAGGAGGCCTTGCCGATGATCAGGTGCAGGTTGGAGTGCTTGTCCACCCGGAAGGTGATCTTGCCGCCCTTGATGTCCTGCACCGCCTTGGTGACGTCCATGGTCACCGTGCCGGTCTTCGGGTTCGGCATGAGACCGCGCGGGCCCAGGATCCGCGCGATCCGGCCGATCTTGGCCATCTGGTCCGGCGTGGCGATCGCCGCGTCGAAGTCGAGCCAACCACCCTGGATGCGGGCGACCAGCTCGTCGGTGCCCACCTCGTCCGCACCCGCCGCGGCGGCCTCTTCGGCCTTCGCGCCGCTGGCGAAGACGATCACGCGGGCGGTCTTACCGGTGCCGTGCGGCAGGTTGACCACGCCGCGGACCATCTGGTCCGCCTTGCGGGGGTCGACGCCGAGGCGCATGGCGACCTCGACCGTGGCGTCGAACTTGACGTTGGTGGTCTCCTTGGCCAGCTTCACGGCCTCGGCGGGGGTGTAGAGCTTCGACCGGTCGATGACGTCGGCGGCCTTGCGGTAGCTCTTGCTGCGCTGCATTGCTGATTACTCCTGTGGTCTCTGGCGGGCCGCTCGGCGCGTGCCCTCCCACGATCGGTTCGTTGGCGGAAAGCCGACGTCAGTCGTTGACGGTGATGCCCATCGACCGGGCGGTGCCCGCGATGATCTTCTCGGCCTGGTCCAGGTCGTTGGCGTTGAGGTCGGCCATCTTCTTCTCGGCGATCTCACGCAGCTGGGCACGGCTGACCGAGCCGACCTTCTCCGCCTGCGGGACGCCGGAGCCCTTCTGCACACCGGCGGCCTTGATCAGCAGCCGGGCGGCGGGCGGGGTCTTCAGCACGAAGGTGAAGGACCGGTCCTCGTACACGCTGATCTCGGCGGGGACGATGTCGCCCCGCTGGGACTCGGTCTGCGCGTTGTAGGACTTGCAGAACTCCATGATGTTCACGCCGTGCTGGCCGAGCGCGGGGCCGACCGGCGGCGCCGGCGTGGCCTGGCCCGCCGGCAGCTGAAGCGTGAACGTCTTGACGAGCTTCTTCTTCGGAGGCATGTCACTTCCTGGGGCTTGGAGCAGGGAAAATGCGGCCGTCGCCGCTCTCGGGGCGCGCACGGTCAGCGCGGTGCGACAGGGGCGACGTTCAAGAGTAGCGCAGACCGCAGCCCGCTCGTCCGCCGAGGTCGAGCGGGAGGGCGCACGCGACGTCGGCGGCGGGCCGGGCCCGCCGCCGACGACCGGTCAGATCTTGGCGACCTGGTTGAAGTTGAGCTCCACCGGGGTCTCCCGACCGAAGATCGACACCAGCACCTTGAGCTTCTGCTGGTCGGCGTTGATCTCACTGATCGTGGCCGGCAGCGACGCGAACGCGCCGTCGGTGACGGTGACCGAGTCACCGACCTCGAAGTCGAGGACCTTGATCTCCGGCTTCGCCTTCTTCTGCTCGGTGTCGACGGCCGGCGCCAGCCACTTCAGCACCTCGTCGAGCGACAGCGGCGCGGGCCGGTCGGCCCGGTCGGTCGCGCCGACGAAGCCGGTCACGCCCGGGGTGTTCCGGACACACGAGTACGACTCGGCGGTCAGCTCCATCCGGACCAGGATGTAACCGGGGAAGACCTTGGCCTGGATCTGCGAACGCTTACCGTTCTTGACCTCGACCTCTTCCCGGGTCGGCACCTCGACCTGGTAGATGAAGTCCTCCATGTCGAGGCTCGTGATCCGGGTCTCGAGGTTGGTCTTCACCTTGTTCTCGTAACCGGCGTACGAGTGCACCACGTACCAGTCGCCCGGCGCGTAACGCAGCTTCTGCCGCAGCTCGGCGACCGGGTCGTAGTCCTCGTCCGGCGCAGGCTCGGTGGTGGGAAACTCCGGCTCGCTGGCGGCCTCAACCGACTCGTCACCAGCCGCCGTCGCGACCGTGGACTGCTCGTCCACTTCTCCGGCGGTCTCGTCGTACTCAGGCACGCTCGCTCACTTCCGTCACTATCGGCTGGAGACAGCCGGTCAGTCCGAGTTGCCGAAGACGAACAACACGGCCTTGGCGAAGCCGTAGTCCAGCACGCCCACGATCGTCAGCATCACCGCGACGAACGTGACCACCACGGCGGTGTACGTCAGCAACTCCTTGCGGGTCGGCCAGATGACCTTACGCAGTTCGGCAACGACCTCGCGGAAAAACCGGGCGATGCGGCCGAACACGCCCACCCGACCGGTTTCCGACCTCGTGGTCGGCCGGCTGTCCGCCGACTCCGCCCGGGCGCGGGCCCGCGTCGCGGTGCCTCCCCGGGAGACCGGCTCGTCCGCGCCGGTGGCGTCGTCGTCGGCTACGTCGTCGACGACCTCGTCGTCGAGACGATCGTCGCCGGCGTCCTCGCCGCGCCGCTTGTTGTCGGCCACTTCGCCCTCCGTCGCGGAATCTCGGGTCGCACGCCAGGCGGCGTACGCGGCGCTGGTCACGCCGGCCGGACCCAACCGTCCCGCGACGGGCCGCGGCCGGTGGTTCGACCGGGAGCCCCGATTGCCTCGGAGCCACCCCGCCGATGCCACCACCACGGGCCGGACGCCGCCTTGTCGGCGGCGCGACCCACGGGAACGGTCAGGCCTGAGGCGCAGGGGTGACAGGACTTGAACCTGCAGCCTGCGGTTTTGGAGACCGCTGCTCTGCCAATTGAGCTACACCCCTGTGCGGCAACACTCGCCCCACCCGGTCACAGACGACCAAGCAGGGGTCACTTGCCCCACGGCGGACCAGTGTACGGGTAGGCGCCCGACTTTCCCAACCGGTCTCCCCACCACGCGTGGCGAAGCCGATTCAGCGCGGCAGCGGGGGCGCCTCAGCGTGCCGTACGGATGGTCGCCCGCGCCTGTGACAGCACCTTGTCGCCCAGACAGGTCGCGGTCACCTCGAGCCGGGTGAGGCCGTCCTCGGTCACCTCGCGGACCCGCGCGGTCACCTCGATCTCGGTCCCCTGGTCGTCGTCGGGAACCACCACCGGCCGGGTGAATCGAACGCCGTACTCGACCACCGCGTCGGGCGCGCCGGCCCACTCGGTGACCGCCCGGCCGACCAGCGCCATCGTGAACATGCCGTGCACGATGACCCCGGGCAGACCCACCTTCGTGGCGACCCGGTCGCTCCAGTGGATCGGGTTGAAGTCACCCGAGGCGCCGGCGTAGCGGATCAGGTCCGCTCGGGTCACCCGGAACGTCTTGGTTGGCAGTTCCATCTCAGGCCTCCCCACGAATGACGTACCGGGCCCAGACGGCGACCACCGGCTCCCCGGCGACGGTGCTCACGTCCGTACGGGTGGTCAGGAGGCCGTGTCCGCCCCGGTTGGTGACCTCCTCGATGGTGTTGGTGCACACCAGTTCGTCGCCCGCGACCACCGGCCGGGTGTACGCGAAGCGCTGGTCCCCGTGGACGAGGCGGCTGTAGTCGACTCCCAGGTCCGGGTCCTCGATGATCTGGCGGGTCGCGGCCATGGTGACGATCACCGGGAAGGTCGGCGGGGCGACCACGTCCGGGTGGCCCAGGGCCTGCGCCGCGGCCGGGTCGTGGTGAGCGGCGTCGGTGGCCCCGATGGCCGTGGCGAACTCACGGATCTTTTCTCGGCCCACCTGGTAGGGGGCGGTCGGCGGATACGTCCGGCCGACGAATGAAGGGTCCAGGGACATGCCGCGAACCTACACGGAAAGCACAACCGCCGATCTGGTCGGTGGGCTGCGGCGATGCCGCGCCGTACCGGGTCAGATCGGCGGCTGGGAAAGCTTCGACGGTGGCCGGCGTGTGCCGGCCAGCGGTCAGCGGGTCTCGCGGTGAACCGTGTGCCGGCCGTCGCGCGGGCAGAACTTCTTCAGCTCGATGCGGTCGGGGTCGTTCCGGCGGTTCTTGCGCGTGATGTAGTTGCGCTCCTTGCACTCCACACACGCCAAAGTGATCTTCGGCCGGACATCGGTAGCCTTCGCCACGGCGGAGTGCCTTCCTCGCTAACGGAAACAACTACGACGCGTCAGCCTAGACGCTGACTGCGCGGACATGCAAAGTGGGCGCCAGTGGCGCCCATCTCAACGACCACCGAGAACGAGCCCGGAAGACGAGAGTAGCGGTGGCCGGACTTGAACCGGCGACACAGCGATTATGAGCCGCTTGCTCTACCATCTGAGCTACACCGCCGCGGTGGGTCCAGCTGAACCCTCGAGCCCCCTTACGGAATCGAACCGTAGACCTTCTCCTTACCATGGAGACGCTCTGCCGACTGAGCTAAGGGGGCCTGCGCGATCTCCCCGTGGGGCGCGCAGAAGTAGAATACACGGCACCGGTCGGCAGGTGAAATCGGATCCCTGGCGACCGTGTATGCCCAGCTCAGGGCACCACGCGCAGGCGCGGAAGCTCCCCGCCGGACCCGGAAATCGTCTCCGGGTCCACCTGGGCCCCGAACCAGGCGGCCAGCCGTTCGTACGGCAGCGGTCGGCTGAACAGGAAGCCCTGACCGATCTCGCATCCGATGTCCTGAAGAAGCTCCAACGTCAGTTCGCTCTCCACACCCTCGGCGACCACGGCCAGGCCGAACTGCTGGGAGAGCGTCACCACCGCGTTCACGATCGCCAGGTCCCCCGGATCGGTCGCCATGCCCTGCACGAAGGACCGGTCGACCTTCACCTCGTGCACCGGCAACCGGCGCAGGTGGGCCAGCGAGGAGTCGCCGGTGCCGAAGTCGTCCACCGACAGCCGGACGCCGAGATCGCGGAGCCGACGCAGCGTCGGAATGGGCCGGTCCGTGCCGTCCAGCACGCCCGACTCGGTGATCTCCAAAGTGAGCCGCTGAGCAGGCACCCCGTACTCGGTCAGCAGCTCCTGCACCCGGTCCGGGAAGTGCTGATCGGTGAGCGTACGGGCGGCGAGGTTGACCGCGATGGGCAGCGGCTGGTTGGCCTCGGCCCAGTCCCGGCTGCGCCGCAGACCCTCGCGGAGCACCACCTCGGTGAGCCGACTCAACTGGCCGGTGTGCGCGGCCACCGCCACGAAGTCCTCGGGAGCGACGGTGCCGTGCGTCGGATGCTCCCAGCGGGCCAGACACTCGACACCGACCAGACGCCGGTCCCGCAGGGTCACCTTGGGCTGGAAGTAGACCTCCAGGTCGTCCTGGTCCAACGCCTGACGCAGGTCACCGGCGAGACCCAGCCGGCGCAACGACCGGGATTCCAGACCCGGGTTGAACAACTGCACACTGCCGGGCACCGATTTGGCGGCGGTCGCCGCCAGATCGACCCGTAGCAGCAGGGTCGCGGCATCGCTGCCATGATCCGGGTGTACGGCCACCCCGACGGCCGTGTTGACGTCGAGGGTGAGCGCGTCGAAGACCATCTCGTCGCGGATCTGGTCGCGGAGCTGCTCGGCCAACTCCAGCGCCGCGTCGGCGTTCTCCAAGCGCAGGGTCACCAGGAACTCGTCGCCACCGACACGACCCACCAGGGCCGAAGACGGCGCGCTGGCCCGCAGACGGTTGGCGACCTCGATGAGCACCTTGTCACCGGCGGCGTGGCCGAGTGACTCGTTGACCTGCTGCAACCCGTCGACGTCGAAGAGCAGCAACGCCACCACCTCGTCGGGTGCGCCGATCTTCACCGACTCGTCCAGCGCCCCGGTGACCCGCCGCCGGTTGGGCAGCCGCGTCAGGGTGTCGTGGTAGGCGTCGTGCCGGAGGCGGTCGACCAGCCGGGAATTCTCCAGCGCCACCGCCGCGTGCGCCGCCACCGTCTCGAAGATGGGGATGTCGCCGGGGGCGAAGTGCCCGATGTCGCTGAGCCGGTTCGCCACCTCCAGGGTGCCGATCACGGCCTGCCCGGAGCGCAACGGCACCACGATCACGTCTTTGATCTCGCTGGCGCTGATCTCGCGCCGAAGCGCCCCCTCGTCACCCAGCAGACGACCCATCGACAGGGTCTTCGCCAACTCCCGCGTTCGCTCACGAAGAATCGACGGCGTCGGAGCGACGTCGAGCAGCCCCGGCGTGTCGACCCGGGCCGTCAACAGCACCTCCGGATGCCGGCCCTGCGCGGGCAGCCACAGCGTCGCCGACTCTGCCTGCATGAGAGCACGGACCCGGTCGAGCAGGACGTCGGCGAGTGCCGCGTCGGCGCCGCTCGTGGTGATCAACCGGGCGAGGTCGTACATCCCGGTCAGGGTGCGGTGTTGCCGGAAGAACTGGGCGTACGACCGGTAGACCAGGGCGAGCGCCGCGAACAGGGCCGCCAACAGCAGCGCCGACCACCAGGTCTTGCGCAACGCGATCAGCACGAGGAGACCGACGGATGCGTTGATCGAGGTGGTGAGGAACACCGACGGCGTCGTCCGCAGCGCCTCGCGGCCGGCCTGCCAGCCCTGGAGGAGCACGTGTACGCCGACGACCGAGACGAGACTGACCAGGGTGATCGTGTTGACCGCGAGGAAGAGACTGATCCATGTCCCCGGGCCCACGTCGTGCAGCGGCGGCAGCCGCAACAGGAGCAGCCCGGCCAGCGACGTGGCCGCCGCGGCACGCGCGACGTTGAACCAGAACTTCGCCGGAGCGAAACGCTGCCTGGCGCTCCAGATCAACGAGGCCAGCGTGTAGATCAGGACGACCGTCAACGGCGGCAGGAAGAACAGCGCCACCACGAGTGGGATCTCCGTGAGCGTCACGCCCACGGACTGGCGCCGGACGACGAAGTTCAGCACCGGAATGCTGATGCCCGTCATCGCGAGGAAGATCAGGAAAGCCAGGCCCCAGTCCCCGTAGGGACGGTGTGAGACGACACTGATCGCGGTGCAGGAGAGGATGGCGATCAACGCCATGGGGCCGGTGATGAGCCAAGCGTGGTCCGTGGACTTACGCCGTTGGTCACGCTCGGCCATACCGCTCCCTCTGAAAGACGTCGCCCGTCAGGGCTGCCCTCACGGGCGACGCCCCGTGATTCACCGGGAGGCGGCGACGCCCCACACGACATCGCCCAGACCCGCGCCCCACACGACGTCGGTCATCTGGGCGTAGCCCCCGCTAGCGAGGGCGTCAACACCGATCAGTCCACCGAGGACAGCGGCGAGCACGAGGAGCGAGCCGAGTGACCGGCCCAGCCTTCGACCAGACATGTTGGCTCCTGTCGGGGAAGTGTCACAGGGATGGTGGAGGTTCCACGATCGTGCCACACGCAAGGTACGCAGGAAAGCGGTGATGGCCGCACCCATCCGAGCGTTGGCGAGGTCGCGCCCTTCGGCCCACTGCGCCTCCACGAGCCGGGCCAGATCAGGGCCCCTCCCTGCGACATCAGCGCTTCACCCAGCGCTTGATGCGACCTACGGCACAATTCACCCAGGCGATCGGAGGAATCCGCTGTCCAATCCTGCCCGATCGCTCTCCGTGACGAATGCGATGGTCTGGAAGCGCACCGACGCGGCCCAGACATCGACCACCATACCGCCTTCCCGCAAAGACACAAGGAGGTGGACGCGACCCGATTCGCCCTCCTTCTGCCGTCGGCGGTCGTAACGCTCCCGGACGGGCGGCGAACGCGCGGGATGGGCCGGGCCAGCCGCTGTGTCCGGGGACCGAGGCAGCGTCCTGGCCGGGTTCGCCTATTGGGCCGGAGGCAGTGACATGTCCGCCGGACAGTCCTTGGCCTGGTTCCTTGGTCGGCGCAGCCAACCAGGATGAGCGCGACAGCAGGCAACGCCAGACCTCGACGACAGCTTCGGGCGGCCGGTCGGTCGTGCCATCGGACCCGTCGCTGCCTCACGACGGATACGGTATCGACGAATCGCGACTTTGTGCCGGTGGCGTGGCTCGACGCGACCGCCGCAGGCCCCGTCGCAATGATCCACTACAGGTCGCCGATGTGGGGCTTTCCCGGCGGAGGGATACCCCCACATCGGCGATCTGGAGTGGACCAATCCGCGGAACCCACGCCGCCATCGACGCTCCAGCCTCGGTGCCTGAGGTATCACAACGGCTCGTGCCCGGTCGGCAGGAGACGGACCCGCCGATGGACAAGGTTGATGTCGACGACCTCCACCACCAGCGTGTCGCCGGGTTCAGGAGTGCGGTCGAGGGCGGACTCGTGGACCAACCCTTGGATGTCATCCCCCACCGCGACGAAGACACCGAACGGCACGATACGAGTCACCTCACCGCGCAGGACGGCTCCGAGATGCACCCGCGCGAACTCCGCCATCGGGTCGGGCTGCAACGCCTTGAGCGACAGCGACACCCGCTCGCGGTCGAGATCGACGTCCAGCACCATCACGTTGAGCCGGTCCCCCAGGCCGACCACATCGGTCGGGTGAGTGAAGTGCTTCCAGGTCAGCTCCGCGCAGTTCACCATGCCGATGACACCGCCGATGTCTACGAAGACCCCGAAGTTCTTGATCTCGACCACCACGCCCGTGGCCACCTGGCCATGCTCAAGCGTTTCCAAGCTCAGTCGCACACTGTCGTCATCCCGTCGCCTCACGAATCCAACTCCTATCACCCGAGCGCACCACCGATTTTGTCGTTCATGGTGTCGTCGCCGCCGTCGATGCAGTTGGCGCAGACGCGGAGCAGGACGGCGACGCCGTGGCCCAGGCGCCGGGCCACCTCGGTCGGCGGGACGCCGGCATTCAGCCAGAGCGAGGCCGCCGCGTGCCGCAGGTCGCAGGGGCGACGGACGAGCGGCGAGGCGACCTGCGACTCGGTCAGCGCCTTCTCGCGGGCGAGCTTCCACCATCGGTCGTAGACCGACTCGAGTCCGCGCCCGCTCGTGGGAGCCGCCGTCATCGGTACAACCGTCGCTAGACGGCTGGTCCCGTCAGACCAGGCCTAGCCGCCGGCCCCAGCGTTCGCAGCCACAGGAAAGCCCTCAATAGGCACGATGACCTGCCACCATCTGCCCACAACCAGTCGTCAACGGCTGGACTCAGCTGGACTCGGCCGGACCAACGACAACGGCCCCTGATCAGCATCTCTGCTGGTCAGGGGCCGTGTCTGCACCTGGTGGCGGGTAGAGGATTCGAACCTCTGAAGCTTTCGCGACGGATTTACAGTCCGCTCCCATTGGCCGCTCGGGCAACCCGCCAGGGCACCCCACCGCGTCGCAACGCGGCGGCGGAAGCAAGGATAGCGGCTCACCCCGGGACCGGTGCAACCGGGTACGGTCAGGGGGTCGTGCCGCTGGTCGGCGGCCGACTGCACGTCCCAGACCGCCGGACAGCAGGAGCAGAAGCATGCCAGCGAACCCGTCATTCGACATCGTGAGCAAGGTCGACCGCCAGGAGGTCGACAACGCCCTCCGGCAGGCGGAGAAGGAGCTCGCGACGCGGTTCGACTTCCGCGGCACGGGCGCGGAGATCTCCTGGTCGGGCGAGGAGGCGATCGGCCTTCAGGCGGAGACCGAGGAGCGGGTGCGCGCAGCGCTGGACGTCTTCAAGGAGAAGCTGGTCAAGCGCAACATCTCGTTGAAGTCGCTGGACGCGGGTGAGGCGCGCCCGTCCGGCAAGGTGTTCAAGATCGACTGCAAGGTGATCCAGGGCATCGAGACGGACAAGGCCAAGGCGATCAGCAAGAAGATCCGCGACGAGGGCCCGAAGGGCGTGCAGGCGCAGATCCAGGGTGACCAGCTGCGCGTCACCGGCAAGAAGCGGGACGACCTCCAAGCGGTCATCTCCCTGCTCAAGGGCGAGGACTTCGGAGTCGCCCTCCAGTTCACGAACTACCGGTAGGCGCGGAAGCCGCCAGTCTGACCAGCCGCAGACCGTCGACCCGTCAGCGGTCGACGGTGTACCAGTTGGCGGTCTCCCCGGGGATCGGCGTCAACCGCACCCGCGCGCCGCCCGGGTCGTCGAGGATGCGTACGCCGTCGCCGAGCAGCACCGGCGCGAAGAAGATCAGGATCTCGTCGAGCAGGCCGGCACGGAGGCACTGCTTGGCGACGTCCGCGCCGAGCACGTTCACGTACTTGTCGCCGGCGGCTTCCTTGGCCTGCGCGACGGCGCTATGCAGATCGTCTGCGAAGGTGACGCCTTCGGCCGGGTCGGTGGGCGGTTGGTGGGTCAGGACGACCACCGGGCCCTGGTACCGGCCGCCGAACGCGCCTTCCCTGTCAGTGCCACGGTTCGGGTCGTCGCCGCCGAAGGTGCGGTTGCCGGCCAGGATCGCGCCGACGTTGGCCAGGATGCGGTCCGCGGTCGGGTTGTCCATCGTGAGGTGTTCGGTCAGCCACGACATGTCCCCGCGAGGGCCTGCGATGTAGCCGTCGAGCGATGCGGTGGCGGAGTAGAGCAGCTTGGCCATGGTTTCCCCTCGTCGGCGCCCATTCTGGTGGAGGCCGGGCGCTCACAGAAGCCATCGGGTGCACGTCCACCGAGATCGACTCGGGTTACTGGATATCGGGGCATCCTCGTCAAGGGGACACCACGACTTGCAGGAACCCGAGTCGATCAAGGCGCGAGGCCGGGCCGGCTCGAGCCGTCCAGGGCAGGGGTCAGACGGGGATGGGCTCTTCGGCGCGTACCGCCTGGTTTTCCGCGCGGGCGATGGGCCCGGCGGGCAGCGCGGCGACCGCGGCCCCGACGGCCACCGCCGCCCCGGCGAAGACGAAGGCCCACGGCACCCCGCCGGCGTGGTCCACGATCAGGCCGGCCACCGCGCCGCCGGCGGCGCTCGCCGCCACGGCGACCGTGACGACCCAGGTGTACGCCTCGTTCAGCATGCCCGTCGGGGCGATCCGCCCGACCAGGGTGTTCTCCAGGGTCAACGCCGGCGCGATGGTGGCCCCACCGACGACCAGGGCGACACCGAGCGCCAGCGGCGTGGGCATCACTGCGAACACCACGAAGGTGCCGGCCAGCGCGGCGAGCAGCAGGGCGAACTGGCGGGTCATGTTCGGCGACGGCCGGCGGACACCGAACCAGAAGCCGCCGATCGCGCTGCCGATCCCCCAGACGGCCAGGAGCAGCCCGGCGAGGCTCTCCGGGTCGTCGGTGGTGGCGTTGCTCGCGTACGCGGGGACGATGACGCCGGCGGCGCCGAACGCGATGCCCAGCCCGGCCACGCAGACCAGCAGGGCCGGGAAGCCGCCGACCCGCAGTGGGCCGAGTCCGCGGGCGTGGTGTTCGCGCGGGTGCGGACGCCAGTCGCGCATCACCCGGCCGAGGGCGACGGCGGCGGTGCCGACCAGGGTGACGACCGCTGCCCCGATCAGCGCGGCGGCCGCGTCGGCGACCAGCACGAAGCCAGCCACGAGCAGCGGGCCGAGCACGAACACGATCTCGAACAGTGAGGTCTCGGCGGCCAGGGCGGTGTTGCGTAGGGCGTACCGGCCGGAGGCGGGGCTGGTCAGCTCGTTCCAGGCGCCGCGGATGGCGGCGGTCAGCGGCGGGTACGTCGCACCGGCGACGCCGGCCGTCAGGTAGATGGCGGCGAGGGCGTCATCACCCGAGCGGCTGGCCAGTAGCAGCCCGATGAGCGCGAGCGGGTGGGCTACGGCGGTCACCAGCAGCACGGGGCTCGGGCCGACCCGGTCGGCGACGCGTCCGGCCACCGGGCTGAGTGCGGCGCCGGCGACGGCGTAGATGCCGCCGGCGATGGCGGCCAGCGCGTAGCGGCCGGTCACCTGCTCGACCACCAGCAGCAGCGCCAGCGGCGTCATGCCGATCCCGAGCCGCCCGATGATGCCGTTGACCAGCAGGATCGGCGCACCGGGAATCCGCCAGACACCCAGGTACTGGCGCAGTGCGGCCACGGGATACACCTCCGCCGGGACAGGTAACGGGTAGAAGCCCTGTCGACCCTAACTCCCGAGGTCAGGCCATGGATGGTCGATCCGCTCACAGGAGCGCAGTGGGTGGGACTGACCGAGCAGTCACAAAGGGGGTAGGTTGCTGATCGAATTGGGTCCATACGCCGGCACCGCACGATGAGGCAGGAGGTCCGATGTCCGGGACTACCACCGCACCTCTGCGAGTCGAGATCTATTCGCTGTACGGCGATGCCAAACCCAGTGAAGCGGCCTCGCCCAGCCTGCGCGGCTCCCTGCCGGCCCGGGCCGTCCAACAGTGCCCGCCGGTCGCCGCCGGCTCGGGATTCGGCTGGTACGTCTACCCGCCGGCCGACTTCGCGCTCCGCTGGGACGGTCAGGACACCGAGTGGACCCTGCTGGAGGAGAACGAGCCGACAGGATGGCGTTCGCTCGCCGGCGGTTACGACGGCAAGCTGCCGGAAGCGGCCAGCCAGTTGCAGGCGGCGCCGGAGCAGTTCCACGGCGACCTGGACATCTTCGACCGGTACGGCGCGAGCATCCCGTTCCTGGATGCCGACCCGCGCGCGGCCAACACGGTCGAGCTGGTCACCGGCGTGGTGGCGCGTACGTCCCCGGGCTGGTGCCTCATCGCTCGAGGCGTGCCGAACTGGCCTGCCCAGCGTGGCCTACAGCTCTACGAGGGCGTGGTGGAGACCGACTGGTACACCTCGCTCCTGCCCACCATCCTGCGACTCACCGAGGTCGGGCAGGTGGTGCGCTTCTACCGGAACATTCCCCTCATGTGCCTACAGCCGGTGCACCGGTCGACGTTGGAAGCTTTCCGCGACGCCGAACTGGCCACCGGGGAGGGGCTGCCGGCGTGGCCGCAGGACGTCTGGTCGGACTTCGTGGCGCTGCGCCGCCGCCGCCAGGACCCGGAGATCCGCAGCAGCTACCGCCGGGAGCAGGCCCGCCGGGTCCGGGACAACGCCTCCTACCAGCCAATCGGGGTCGTGGAAGCCGACCAGCCGACCTGATGCGTGACACCGAAGAACAGCTCACCCCTTCGCCTGGTTACCGGGCACTGTTCCGACATCCGGTCGCCTCCCGACTTGTCATCGCCCGCGGCATCTCGGAGCTGGGTGACTTCGTGGGCCTGGCCGCTCTGCTGCTGCTCGCGTACGACCAGACGAACTCCGTCCTCGGCCCGGCCGCGGTCTACGCCGCGCGTACCCTGCCGGCCCTGCTGATCGCCACCGTCTTCAGCGGCTGGTTGGACGTGCCGGCCCGCCGTACCCTCCTGGTCTGGCTGTCGGTGGTCGGCGCCGCGCTGATCGCCGTGCCCGCGGCGGTCCCCGAGCCGGTGCCGGCGATCGTGGCGGCCGGTCTGCTCGGGGCGGTACGCGCCGCCTACGCGAGTGTCAACGTCGCCGTCGTCGCCGAGGCGGTGGACGCTCCGCTGCGGCTGCCGCTGTTCGGCCTCAGCGCCTTCGCCAACCAGGCGGGTCAGGTGGTCGGCCTGCTCGCGGGAGCCAGCCTGACCGTGGCGCTCGGCTCCCGGGTGGCGCTGCTGATCGACCTCGCCTCGTTCCTGGTCGCCGCGGTCGTCCTGGCCGGGCTGCCGAAGCGACCCCACCGCGTACGCGGACCTCGTCCGCCGGCGACTGCGGGTGTCCGCATCATCGCCGGTCACCCCGTGCTGCGGGGCGTCGCCCTGCTCACGCTGGCCACGGTGCTGTCCGGCGCGCTGCCCGAGACCCTCGCACCGGACCTCGCCCGTGGGGCCTGGCGTCCCGCCCTGCTGGCGGCGTCGGCGCTGGGAGGGGCGGTCTTCGTCCTGTGGGTGGGCCGCTCCCGCTGGCTGGGTCGGCTGGCCGGCCAGGTGGTCGTGGCCGCCGCGCTGTCCGGAGCGTTGCTGCTGAACGGTGTGCTGGTCGCCGTCGACGCGCCGCTGTGGGCGCTGACGGTGGGCAACGCGTTGATCGGCGCGGGTGGTGGATGGCTGATCGGTGCGCAGGCCACGTTCGCCCGGTTGGCCCCTCCCGAGCGGATGGGGCAGGTCGAGGCGACGATCGTCGCGGCCAACATCGTGACCTCGGGAATCGGCATCTTCCTGTTGGGTGGTGTGGCCGCCGTGCTCTCGCCCGCCGCGTCGTACCTCACGGCCGGTGTCGTCCTGCTCGTCGTCGTGCTGCTGACCCGACCGGATCGGCTGTCCGTACCGGATTGACCCGGAGACGACTCCACCCGCGTCCGTCGCGGACGCGGGTGGAGTACGGGATTCGGCGGGTCAGCGCTGGAACTGCACCGGCCCCGAGTTGGCGGCCATCCGCTCCAGGCGGGCGACCCGGTCCTCCATCTTGGGGTGGGTGGAGAAGAGGGCGGCCACCGCGCCACCGGCGAACGGGTTGGCGATCATCAGGTGGGCGCTGCTGGTGAGCGTGCCCTGAGCCGGCAGCGGGCGTCGCCGGGCCACGGCGTCGATCTTGCGCAGGGCGCTGGCCAGCGCCAGCGGGTCCCGGCTCAGCTCGGCACCCGACTGGTCCGCCTGGAACTCGCGGCTCCGGCTGATCGCCAACTGGATCACGGTGGCCGCGATCGGGCCGAGGATCAGGGTCAGCAGCAGCACGGCCGGGTTCGGCGAGTCCTCGTCGTCCCCACCGCCCAGGGGGATGAACCAGGCGATGTTCGCCAGGAACGTGATGATGCCGGCGAGACCGGCCGCGACGCTGGAGATCAGGATGTCCCGGTTGTAGACGTGGGACAGCTCGTGCCCGATCACACCACGAAGCTCCCGGTAGTCCAGGACCTCGGTGATGCCCTGGGTCACGCAGACCGCGGCGTGCTGCGGGTTACGCCCGGTGGCGAACGCGTTGGGCTGCGCGGTCGGGCTGACGTACAGGCGCGGCATCGGCTGTCGAGCCTCGGTGGCCAGCTCGCGCACCATGCGGTACAGCTCGGGGAACTGTGCCTCGGTGACCGGTTGCGCCCGCATCGAGCGCAGCGCGATCTTGTCCGAGTAGAAGTAGGAAACGCCGTTCATGACCAGCGAGATGAGGACGGCGATGACCAGGCCGCCACTGCCACCGAACCCGTAGCCCACCGCGAGGATCAGCGCGGTGAGCAGGCCGAGCAGCGCGGCGGTCTTCAGACGGTTGTGGTGCACGATCTCTCCTTCGGTGCGCGGATCGCCTCGATCCGCTGACCGGTACAACAACTCGATACCCGTCAACCATCCGTCGGAACGCTGAGAGTTGACTGAGACCCGCGTCAGCGGGCGGCGAGATCCAGCACGAGCTGCGGGGCGACCCCGAGCACCACGGCGGCCACGGTGGCCACCGCCAGCACCACCGCCACCACACCCACCAGGGGTACGGCCACCACACCGTCCGCGCCCGCCGAGGGTGTCGACGTCGGCGTGGGCGTCGGCGCCCACAGGCCGGCGGTCACCCGCAGGTAGTAGGCGAGCCCGATCACCGCGTTCAGCGCCACCACCAGCGCCAACCAGGCCGCGCCGCCGTCCAGCAGCGACCGGACCACCGTCACCTTCGCGAACAACCCGGCCAGGCCCGGAGGCAGACCCGCCAGGCCCACCAGCGCGAGGCCGAGGGCGGCACCCCGCCACGGGTGTCGGCGGGCCGCGCCGCGCAGGTCGTCAAGCGTCCCGCCGTCCGCCCCCACCGGGCGCAGCGCGGTCACCCCGGCGAACGCCGCCAACTCCAGCACCACGAAGAACACGGCGTACGCCACCGCTGCGGCGTACGCGGCCGACCGCGCCTCGCCCGTACGGCCGGCGGCCAGCGCCAGCGCACCCAGCGGGGCGAGGATGTAACCGGCCTGCGCGACCGAGGACCAGGCGAGCAGCCGGACGGTACGCCGCTGACGCAGTGCCACCAGGTTGCCGACGGTCATCGTGAGCACCGCCAGTAGGGCGAGCACCGGCCCGGTCTGGTCCGCCGGCAACGCCCGCTGCACCACGGCCAGCAACGCCACCAGGCCGCCCAGCTTGGACGCCGTCGACAGGTACGCGGCGACCGGCAGCGGAGCGCCGTCGTAGGTGGCCGGCGCCCAGGCGTGGAACGGCACCGCCGCCACCTTGAAGGCCAGTCCGAGCAGCAGCAGCGCCACGGCGGCGGTGGTCAGTGGCAGTTCGCGCAGCTCCGGACGCTCGGCCAGCAGCGCGCCGACCCGGTCGAGGTGCAGGCCGCCGGTCACCGCGTACAGCAGCGCCGCGCCGAGCAGCGTCAGCGTGGTGGCCACCACGCTGACCACGAAGAACGTCACCGCCGCCTCGGCGCTGGCCAGGCTGCCCCGACGCAGGCCCACCAGCACGTACAGCGGGAGGGTCAGCGTCTCCAACGCCACGATCAGGGTGATCAGGTCGCCGGCCGCGCCGAGCACCACGCCGCCGGTCATCGAACAGGCGAACAGGAAGGCGTACTCCCCCGCCGGTGACCGGCCGGCCCGCAGCGCCGGCACCGACAACCCGAGCACGCCCAGGGTGAGCAGCGCCACCACCGCGCCGACCAGGGCCGCCCGGCCGCCGAAGACCCACGAGCAGTCGCCGCCGACGCAGAACGTCCGCCGCTCCCCGCCCGCACCGACCAGCGCCGAGCAGACGGCGGTACCGAGCGCCCCGAGCGCGGCCACCGCGACAGTGGCGCGGGGCCGCGCCAGCACGAGGTCGACGACCAGCACGAGTACGGCGGTGCCGGCGGCCAGGTACGCCGGCAGCAACGCCACGCTGTCCACGCTCTGCACGACGCTCATCGGACCACCCTCGGTTCCGGACGCGGCGCTTTCTTCGTGCTCACCTGTGGATCACCTCGATGAGGGCGTCGACGGGTGCCTCGGCGACGCCGAGGACCAGCGCCGGAACCAGGCCGATGGCCAGCGCGAGCAGCACCAGCGGCGACCACGCGGTCAACTCCGCGCCGGCCAGGCCCGCGCCGACGCCGCTCACCGCGGGGCTCGGCCGGCTGTGGGTGACCCGACGCAGCAACCGCAGGAAGTACGCGGCCGTGAGCGCGCCGCCGATCGCCGCCAGCACCCCGAGGGTCAGCCACAGCGGGCCGCCCACCTGGATCGCCGCGACCACCGCGAACGCCTCCCCCCAGAAGCCGGCCAGCCCGGGCAGGCCCAGCGACGCGATGGCCGCGAACGCCAGCAGGCCGGCCAGCCGGGGCGCGGTCTCCCGCAGGCCGGACAGATCGGCGAGAGCGCCCGTACCGGTGCGGTCCTTCACCGCACCGGCCAGGAAGAACAGCAGGCCGGTGATCACACCGTGCGCGACGTTGCCGATCAGGGCAGCCTGGATGCCGGTGGCGGTCAACGTGGCGACGCCCAGCAGGACGAAGCCCATGTGCCCCACGCTGGAGTACGCGATGAGCCGCTTCACCTCGGTCTGGGCCAGGCAGACCAGCGAGCCGACCAGGATCGCCGCGACCGCCAGCACACCGAGCACCGGCGCGGCCCAGCGGGCACCCTCCGGCGCCACCCCCACCGCCACCCGGATCAGCCCGTACGTGCCCATCTTGAGCAGCACACCCGCCAGCACCACGCTGCCCACCGTCGGGGCCTGCGTGTGCGCGTCGGGCAGCCACGAGTGCAACGGCCAGAGTGGACTCTTCACCGCGAACGCGAGCGCGAACAGCGTGAACGCGGCCAACTGGGTGCCCCGGGACAGCCCTGCCCCACCGGTCAGCGCCACCACGTCGGCGGTGCCCGCGGCGGCGACCACGACGTACACGCCGACCAGCAGCAGCACCGAACCGACGAGCGTGTAGAGCACGAACTTGCGGCCGGCCCGACGCCGGTCGGCACCGCCCCAGCCGGCGATGATCGCGTACATCGGCAGCAGGACGACCTCGAAGAACAGGAAGAACAGCACCAGGTCCAGGGCGAGGAACGTGCCGAGGATGCCCACCTCGACGAGCAGCAGCAGCGCCACCAGCGCCCGGCCGCTGCCGCCGTCGGGCACCCGCCACAGCGAGTACGCGCAGCAGAGCAGCGTGAGCAGCGCGGTGAGCACCACCAGCGGCCAGGAGATGCCGTCGACGCCGAGGTGGAACCGCAGATCCAGACCGGGCACCCAGGGCAGGTTCACCTGGTGCCAGGGGCGCACCGCAGGCGTACCGGCCGACCAGGCGAACCACCCCCGCCCACCGGACACCAGTGCCACGGTCGCCAGCAGGGTCAGCGCCGCCGCGACCGTGCCGACGACCCGCGCCGCCCGGTCCCGGGGTGTCGCCGCCACCGCGACCGCGCCGAGCGCCGGCACCACCAGCACGGCGACGAGCAGAACCTGCCCAAGCGTCATCGGGTTACTCCCAGCACGGCGGCGGCCAGGCCGATCAGCAACGCGCCGGCCAGCACACCGGCGGCGGCCCGGGGCAGCGCCGCCCGGTGCAGCGCGGCCAGTCCGGCGCCCAGGCCCGTGGCGACCCGGCCGCTGCCCTCGACGGCCCCGTCCACCACCACCTCGTCACCGGTGCGCGCCAGGCGAGCCAGCGCCCGGACGGGGCGTACGACAAGGGTGTGCTGGACGTCGTCGAGCCGGAACGCGCGGGCGAAGACCGGCCGCAGCGGGCCCAGCGTGGCCGCCGGATCGGCGGCCCTGTCCCGCTGCCAGCGCGCCCACACCAAGCCCGCGCCGACCACCAGCAGCGCCAGCGGCAGCAGCAGCGCCGGCCCGACGTGGACCAGGCCGTCCTCCGCGCCCGCGACGGGTACGGTGGCGAACCGCAGCCGGTCGGCGAACGCCCCGACGAACCCGGCCAGGCCCAGCAGCGCGGCCGGCACGGCGAGCAGCAACACCGGCCAGCGCAGTACCGCCGGCGGATCGTGCGGGTGCACCAGCGGCAGTCGGGGCTCGCCGAAGAAGGCCCGCAGCAGTAGCCGACCCGCGTACCAGGCGGTGATCGCCACACCGAGCAGCCCGGCCAGCCACACCAGCCAGCCCACCCACGACGGCGCGGGGCCGGTGCCCTCCAGCGCGGCCGACTCGGCGACCGTCAGCACGCCGTCCTTGCTCCAGAAGCCGGCCAGCGGCGGCACCCCGGCCAGAGCGCCGAGGCCGATCACCGTGCACCAGAACGTCACAGGCATGCTCCGGCGCAGACCACCCATCTCCGACATCAGCGTGGTCCCCACCGAGTGGATCACCGCACCGGCGGCGAGGAACAGCAGCGCCTTGAACGCGGCGTGGGTGAGCAGGTGGAACAGCGCCGCCGACGGCGAGCCGACGGCCAGCGCGCCGGTCATGTAGCCCAGTTGGGAGACGGTCGACCAGGCCAGCACCCGCTTGATGTCGTCCTGGGCGGTGGCGGCGAGCGCCCCGAGCAGCAGCGTGATCGCGGCGAGGACGCCGAGCACCGTCAACGTCACCGGCGCGGCGGTGAACAGCGGGTACAGCCGGGTCACCGCGTACACGCCGGCGGCGACCATCGTCGCGGCGTGGATCAGCGCGGAGATCGGCGTCGGGCCGGCCATGGCGTCCGGCAGCCACGTGTGCAACGGGAACTGGGCGCTCTTGCCGGCCACCCCGGCGAGCAGCAGCAGGCCGGCGGCGGTCAGCGTCGCGCCGGAGTGGTCGTGTGCGAGCACGTCGGCGATGCGGAAGCTGCCCGTCGACACGCCGAGCAGCGCGATGCCGAGCAGGAAGCCGACGTCACCGACCCGCGTCACCAGGAACGCTTTCATGGCCGCGGCCGGCGCGCCCGCGAGCCGGCGGTCGTGGGCGATGAGCAGGTACGAACAGAGGCCCATCACCTCCCACCCGACCAGCAGCATGATCAGGTCACCGGCGACCACCACCAGCAGCATCGCGCCGGTGAAGAGACTGATCTGGGCGGCGTACGGCGGATAGCGGTGGTCGACGTCGACATCGTCGTGCGGACCACGGCGCAGGTAGCCGATCGAGTAGACCTGCACGGCCAGGGCCACCGCGGTGACCGCGACGGCGACCAGCGCGGCGGCGCCGTCCAGTCGTACGCCGAGGGTCACCGCCAACCCGCCGATGTCCACCCAGGTCGTCGACGTCTCGGTCGGACCGTCGACAGTCAACAGCAGGGCCACGGCCAGCGCCAGCGCCCCGGCCGCACCGGCCACGCCGATCGCCACGGCGGTCGCGCGGGCCCGATAACCGCCGGCATGGCGTGGGGCCGGCGGCAGCAGCAGACCGAGCAGACCGGCGAGCAGCGGTACGGCCGGCAGCGCCGCCCCGAGCAGCCCGGTCACCGGCTCGCCTCCGCGTCCTGCGTGACGGCCCCGGCCGGCTCGGTCAACAGCACGTCGTCCACCGCCACGGTCGACCGCAGGCGGTAGAGCTGGAGGACGATCGCCAACCCCACCCCGATCTCCGCGGCGGCCAGCACGATGACGAACAGCGCGAACACCTGCCCGGAGTGCGGCAGCACCGCGCGGACCGTGGTGTCCGCGGTTACCAGGACGAGGTTCACCGCGTTGAGCATCAGCTCGACCGACATCAGCACCAGCACGGCGTTACGTCGCCGCAGCACGCCGTACACGCCGAGGCCGAACAGCAGCGCGGCGGTGACGTACGGGATGACCGGCCTCACCGACGCCCCCCGGGAACCACGTTCTCCGCCGGCGTCTGCACGTGCACGTCGTCGGCGCGCCGACCGATGTCCGGTCGGGACAGCACCACCGCGCCGACCAGGGCGGACAGCAGCAGGACGGAGAGCACCTCGAACGGCAGCACCCAGGAGGTGAAGATCTGCTCCCCCAGCCGCTCCGCCGTACCCGCGTCGGGCAGCGCGACGGTGCTCCACCGGTACGCGTCGACCAGCAGCACGCTCAACCCCAGCCCGGCACCGCCGCCGATCAGCGCGGCGGGCCAGCCGGGCCGGTCCAGGTCGTCGGACGCCCCGATCGGAGCCCGCGTCAGCATCACCGCGAACAGCAGCAGCACCACCACCGCGCCCACGTAGATCAGCACCTGCACCCACGCGACCAGCTCGGCACCGAGCACCAGGTAGTCGCCGGCCAGCGCGCCCAGGCAGACCACCAGGTAGAGCCCGGCCCGGACCAGGTGCTTCGTGGTCACCACCAGCACACCGGCCCCGACCGCCACCGCGCCCAGCGCGAGCAGCAGCAGATCCGCGCCGGTCACCGGGCCGCCCCCGCAGCTCGGACGGTCACGACGCCGGGCCCTCGTCGGCGGGGCGTACCGCCGGTGGAACCGACCGCGCGGCCTTGCGCGCGGCGGCGGTCTCCTCCTTGGCCGGCTCGCCGTTGGGATCGTGCGCGGGCGGCGGCGGAACCGTCGCCATCCACTGGCCGAGGTGGTCCTTGTCGTGCAGCAGGTCCTTGATGTCGTACTCGGCGTACTCGAACTCCGGCGACCAGTAGAGCGCGTCGAAGGGGCAGACCTCGATGCAGATGCCGCAGTACATGCAGAGCGAGAAGTCGATGTCGAACCGGTCGAGCACGTTGCGCTGGCGGGGGCGGGCGGCACCGGGCACCGCCACCTCCTCCTTGTGCGAGTCGATGTAGATGCACCAGTCCGGGCACTCGCGGGCGCAGAGCATGCAGACCGTGCAGTTCTCCTCGGACAGCGCGATCACTCCGCGCGAGCGCGGCGGCAGCTCGGGGGCGACGTCCGGGTACTGCTGCGTGGTCGAGCGGCTGGTCATCGTCTTGAGGGTGACCGCCAGCCCCTTCACCAGACCGGCGCCGGGCAGGCCGCGCTCGCTGGCGCCGGCGGCCGGATCGCCGCGCTCGCTGGAATCGGTCATGTGGACCATCCTGCCCTGTGGCCCCGGCGCGCGCGACCACCACCCACAGGTCCGAGGCGGTACCGTGGTCGCGGGGAGAACGACCGCACCTGGAAGGACCCGCCATGACCGCCGCGCTGCAGAGCGACCACCCGCCCGAGAGCGAGTGGACGACTGACGATCTGGACGCGCAGCCCGAGGATGGCCGTCGCCGGGAACTGCTCGATGGAGTGCTGCTGATGTCCCCCTCCCCCACCCGTACCCACCAGAGCATCGCTATGCGTCTTGGTGCCGCGCTCGACGAGGACTGCCCCGACGGCTACGACGTGACCCAGGCGGTCGAGGTACGGATCAACCGCACCCGCTCCTTCATCCCCGACGTGCTGATCACCACGGCCGCCGCGGCAGCTCGCGAGCCGTCGAGGTACGAGCCGCACGAGGTGGTCGTCGCCATCGAGATCGTCTCGCCGAGCACCCGTTCGATCGACCGGGTACTCAAGCCAGCGCTGTACGCCCAGGCCGGCATCCCCTACTACTGGCGGATCGAGACCCTGGACGGCGACCTGGAGGTCGTGACCTACCGGATCGACGCGGTGAACGAGGTCTACACCGAGACCGGACGGTGGACCAAGTTCGTCGACACCGGCGAGCCGTTCCCGATCAACCTGCCGATCAGCCGGATCACGCCGCGGACCCGGTGAGACCGCCTGCGGGCGGCACCATCTCGACGCCGAGCTGCTGAAGGAGCTGGAGCAGCTCGTTGCAGCTCCACACCTCGACGATCCGACCGTCGGTGTCGAAGCGCAGGAACGTCGCCCCGGAGTAGCTGACCACCTGGCCGGTCGGCGGCACCGGCCCGAACTGCCCGGCGTGGGTGCCGGCCGCCCGCCAGTGCACTGCCACCCGCTCAGCCGCGGCGACCACGTCGACGATCTTGTAGCGGAGGTCCGGGAAGGCCGCCCGACGCTCGCGGTGCCAGGCCAGCATCGCATCCGGCCCCGTCCCGCCCAGCCCGGGGCACGCACCGGCGATCAACTCGTACGCCGACTCCTCCCGGCGGGCGTTCCACACGTCGGCGATGAAGCGCCGGGCCGCCGTCTCCACATCCGTCATGACGGCAGGGTAGCCAAGAAAGACCCGCCTCCGGACCTGCACGGGGAGCGGCCGAGGTTGGCCCGTACCGAGCCGGAGTCCCGGATTTCGGCAAGGATGGCGGTGAGGGCAACCGGAGCGGAGGGCGGACGACGTGGCGGAGACAGGCGGGAAGTACGTCGAGCCGGGCGGCGAGTTCACCCGGGATCAGCGGTACATCGCCACACGGATCACCGCGGACGGGCGGGACGGGTACCCGGTGGAGCCCGGCCGGTACCGACTGGCGGTCAGCCGGGCCTGCCCGTGGGCCAACCGCCTGATCATCGTCCGGCGGCTGCTCGGCCTGGAGGATGCCATCTCGATGGCGGTGGCCGGCCCTACCCACGACGCCCGGAGCTGGACCTTCGACCTCGACCCGGACGGGCGCGACCCGGTGCTCGGCGTCGAGCGCATCCAGGAGGCCTACTTCAAGCGCTTCCCCGGTTACGAGCGCGGCATCACCGTGCCGGCGCTCGTGGACGTGCCGACCGGGCAGGTGGTGACCAACGACTTCGCGCAGATGAGCCTGGACCTGTCCACCGAGTGGACCCCGTACCACCGCGAGGGCGCACCGCAGCTCTACCCCGAGCACCTGCGCGAGCAGATCGACGAGGTCAACGCGGCGGTGTTCCGGGACGTCAACAACGGCGTGTACCGGTGCGGGTTCGCGGGCAGCCAGGAGGCGTACGACAAGGCGTACCACCGGCTGTTCGACCGGCTGGACTGGTTGACCGAGCGGCTGACCGACCAGCGGTACCTGGTCGGCGACACCATCACCGAGGCCGACGTGCGGCTGTTCACGACGTTGGTCCGCTTCGATCCCGTCTACCACGGACACTTCAAGTGCAACCGGCAGAAGCTGAGCGAGATGCCGGTGCTGTGGGCGTACGCCCGGGACCTGTTCCAGACTCCCGGTTTCGGCGACACCATCGACTTCGACCACATCAAGCGGCACTACTACGAGGTGCACCGCGACATCAACCCGACGGGTATCGTGCCGCTCGGCCCCGACCTGTCCAACTGGCTCACGCCACACGACCGGGAGGCCCTGGGCGGCCGCCCCTTCGGCAACGGCACCCCACCCCCACCCCCCGCCGAGCCGGTGAACCCACAACACACCCCGCTCCGCTAACGCCCCGCCCCGCCGCGCCCCGCCGCGCCCCGCCGCGTCGCGCCGCGCCGCGCCGCGCCGCGCCCGCCGATCTTGCACTTTCGGTGGTCGATGTGAGCGCTATGCCCTCTTATGTCGCAACAGAAAGTGCAAGATCGGCGAGTGTTTGTAGCCCGCCGGAGTCAGTACGGGCGAGGGCGGGGGTTGCGCTTGGGGTGGGGTTAGAGGGCTACGCGGATGGCTGCGGTAAGGACCAGTTGGGCCAGGGAGGCGGGGACCAGGACCAGCCAGCAGAGGCGCTGGAGCTGGTCCTCGCGCAGGCGGGGGTAGGACACCCGGAGCCAGATGATCACGAATGCCACCGCGAAGATCTTGAGCAGTGTCCAGAGCCAGCCGAGCTGGTCGTCGGCGAACGGGCCCTGCCAGCCGCCGAGGAACAGCACCGTGGTCAGCGCGGCGATCACCACGATGCCGACGTACTCGGCGAGCAGGAAGAACGCGAACCGCAGGCCCGTGTACTCGGTCATGTAGCCGAACACCAGCTCCGAGTCGGCCACCGGCATGTCGAACGGCGGCCGGCGGATCTCGGCCAGCCCCGCGACGAAGAAGATGATCATCGCGGGCGCCTGCCAGAGCAGCCACCAGGGCTGCCACGCGGCGACGATGCCGGACAGGCTCAGTGTGCCGGCCGCCATCGCCACCGACGCGGCGGCCAGCACCAGTGGCAGCTCGTAGCCGAGTAGTTGGGCGGCCCCGCGCAGCCCGCCGAGCAGGCTGTACTTGTTGGCCGACGCCCACGCCGACATCAGCACCGCCACCACGCCGATGCCGACGACGGCCAGCACGAAGAACAGGCCGATGTCCAACGGTTGCCCGACCAGGTCGTTCGGGCCGAGCGGGATCACCAGCAGCACCAGCAGGTAGGGCAGCAGCGCCACCGCGGGGGCCAGTCGGAACACCGCCCGGTCCGCCTCGCGCGGGGTGATGTCCTCCTTCTGCACGAACTTCACGCCGTCCGCCACGAGCTGCGCCCAGCCGTGGAAACCGCCCGCGTACATCGGACCGAGCCGGCCCTGCATGTGCGCCATCACCTTGTGCTCGGCCTGGCCGACCAGCAGCGGCAGGGTGAGGAACGCGACCACCACGCCGCCGATCCGGATCACCAGCTCCACCCAGAGCGGCATCAGCGCGTACCCCCGTCGTCGTCGCTGTCGTCGCGCGCCGCCGGGTCCGCGACCGGCTCGCCGCCGGCAACCCGGGGAGTACGCGCCGGACGGGCCCCCGGCGCAGGCCGCGCGGGTCGCTCACCGGCCGGTCGGGCCGGGGTACCGCCACGCGGCCCCTCTCCCACACCACCCGCGCCGGCCGGGGTCGGCGTCGTTCCCCACTCGCCCGGAGCGGGCACGCCCGGCGGGCGGATCGGTCGACGGCCACCGCCGGCCTCCGACTCGCCCGGTTCCTTCGCGCCCGGCCAGGGCTTCGCCACCCGGGAGGCCAGCACGAACTCCTTGCGCAGCGGATTGCCCTCGAACTCCGGTGGCAACAGCAACGGCCGCAGTTCCCCGTGCCCGTCGAAGCCGATGCCGAACATTTCGTGGGTCTCCCGCTCGTGCCAGGCCGCACCCGGGTAGATGTCCACCACCGAGGCGACCGAGGGCGCGTCGCGGGGTACCCGGGTGCGCAGCAGCACGCCGTGCCGCAGCCGGGTCGACCAGAGGTGCGCGACCACGTCGAAACCCTCGGTCAACTCGTCGACGGCTGAGAGCCAGTCGAAGAAGTCGCAGGCCAGCTCCGTGTCGTCGCGGGCGACGCGGACGGCGGCCGACCAGCTCGCCGGGGGTACGTCGACGGTGGCCCGGGCGAACCGCTGCCCGCCGGAGACCGACGCGGTCGCCTCGACCGGCGCGAGCAACGCGACCAGCCGAGCGCCGACCTCTTCTGACGTCATGCCGCTGATCCTAGGGTCACCGACCCGGCCCGCGGTCCTCGACCGAGCCCCGGTGATCTGCCCGCTTTACCGGCGGTGGTCCCGTCGACAAGGAAAGATGAGGGCGTGCGCGCTGTGACGGTGAAACCTGGGATCGCCAACTCGCTGAGCCTCGCCGAGGACCAGCCCGAGCCGGCGCCCGAGGAGGGCGCGGTCCTGGTCCAGGCACTGGCCGTGGGCATCTGCGGCACCGATCACGAGATCATCTCCGGCGACTACGGCGAGGCGCCGCCGGGCGCGGACCGCCTGGTGATCGGGCACGAGTCGTTGGGCCGGGTGCTGGAGGATCCGACCGGCACGCTGCAGGCCGGCGACCTGGTGGCCGGCATCGTCCGGCATCCCGACCCGGTGCCCTGCCCCAACTGCGCGGTCGGCGAGTGGGACATGTGCCGCAACGGGCAGTACACCGAGCACGGCATCAAGGCGCTCCCCGGCTTCGCCCGCGACCGCTGGCGGATCGAGCCTGAGTTCGCGATCCGGCTCGACCCGGTGCTGGCCCAGGTCGGCGTGCTCCTGGAACCGACGAGCGTGGTGGCCAAGGCGTGGGACCACATCGAACGGATCGGGCACCGCGCGGAGTGGCAGCCGCAGACCGTCCTGGTGACCGGGGCCGGGCCGATCGGGCTGCTGGCCGCGCTGCTCGGCAGCCAGCGCGGGCTCACCGTCCACGTGCTGGACCGGGCCACCGACGGACCGAAGCCGGAGCTGGTCGCCGGGCTGGGCGCCACCTACCACACGGTGCCGGTCAACGACCTGCCCTTCGAGCCGGACGTGGTGATCGAGTGCACCGGCGCGCCCAGCGTCGTCCTCGACGTCATGTGCAAGGCGGCGCCGAACGGGATCGTCTGCCTCGCCGGGGTGTCCAGCGGCGGTCGGAGCATCGACTTCGACGCGGGGGCCCTGAACCGTGCGCTGGTGCTGGAGAACAACGTGGTGTTCGGCTCGGTCAATGCCAACCGCCGGCACTGGGACACGGCGGCCCAGGCACTCTCCCGCGCCGACCAGGTCTGGCTCTCCTCCCTGATCACCCGGCGCGTGCCGGTGAACAGGTACGCCGACGCGTACACGGCCGGGCCGGACGACATCAAGGTGGTGCTGGAGTTCGCCTCCTAGCTAGATCCCCGGCAGCCGGCCGTTGCGGAACAGGTCCACGAAGAGCTGATGATCCTGCCGGGCGCGCACCCCGTACACGTGCGCGAAGTCCACCAGGTGGGTGACGAACCCCGGCTCGTCGGCGTCCACGGCCGCGACGATCGCCTCCTCGGTGGAGTAGTCCACGAGGTCGTGGCTGGACTCGTCGTCGGCGACCGAGTGCATCCGGGCCACCGCCCGGCCCAGATCGGCCAGCACCCCGGTCAGCTCGTCCGGCTCGTTGACGTCGGACCAGTCCAGGTCGGCGGCGTACGGGGAGACCTCGGCGACCAGTTGGCCCGCCCCGTCCAGCTCGGTGAAGCCCAGCCACGGATCGGCGTGCGCCTGCAACGCCCGCTGCGACTCGGCGGTCCGGTGGCCCTGGTGCTGGAAGTAGCCGGCCACCGAGTCGTCGGTGCTGTAGCGGGCCACCGCCGGCACCTGCGCCTGCTTCATGTAGATCACGACGTCGTTCTCCAACGCCTGGGTGTGCCCCTCCAGCAGCAGGTTGTACGACGGCAGCCCAGCCGAGCCGATGCCCACCCCCTTACGCAGCACCACGTCCTTGATCCGGGCAGCTCCCGGCCGTAGCCGGGCCGTGGCGGCGGGGAGGGTACCCAGGTACTCCTCGAAGGCGGCGAGCACCTCGTCCCGGGTCGCGGCGTCGACCTCGAAGATGCCGTCGGTGACGGAGAACCGCCGCTCGTAGTTGTCGACGGTGGTCTGCGCGGCGAGCAGGTCGACCCTCGTGTTGAGGCGGGCCTGCTGGAGTACCCGACGCAGCACCCCGTCGGCGTTGTCCAGGGTGATCGACCCGATGGCGTCGTCCCCGCCGGCGGCGATCGCCCGCAGCTCGGTCAGGTAGGCGCGGGCGAAGCCGGTGACCAGCTCGCCGATCACCGTGTCGGAGAGGGCCTTGCTGTAGCCGAGCAGCGCCACGCTGGCCACGAACCGCCGCAGATCCCAGGTGAACGGCCCGACGTACGCCTCGTCGAAGTCGTTCACGTTGAACACCAGTTGCCCGGAGGCGTTCATGTACGTGCCGAAGTTCTCGGCGTGCAGGTCACCGTGGATCCACACCCGGCCGGTGCGCTCGTCGAGGAAGCGGTCGTCGGCGAAGTCACCCCGCTGGTCGGCGTAGAACAGCGCGGCGCTGCCCCGGTAGAAGGCGAACGGCGACGCGGCCATCTTGCGGAACTTGCGGCGGAAGGCCGCCGGGTCGATCGCCATGGACGCGCCGAACTCCGCGCTGAGCACGTCGATGATGTGAGCGGACCGCTGGTCCCCTGAGCTGCTCATAGTCCGCAGGCTAGCTCGACGGGTCCACAACGGGGTGGCAGAACGGCAACCCATCGATCATGCTGTCTGCGTCACGCGCGGGGGCCCGGACACCACGGTCAATTCGGCCGATCGCTGCTGCCGTGGGCGGCGGCAGGTCCCCGCCGGGCGTCGACCACGGAGGACCAGACACAGATGTTCCGCAAAACGGGGACCCTGCTCACCGCCGCACTGCTCGGCCTGACCACCACGATCGGTGGGGCCGGACCGGCCGCCGCCGCACCGGCGGACGCCGCCGGAGGCACGCTGTCGCGGCCACCAACTGACCGGTACCTGCCGGGGCCGCCACTCGGACTCGTCCGGGCGGCGGCCCCACCCTTCGTCAGCGCGCGTCGGGTGGGCGTACGGGTGGGGCCGTGAGGGAGTCGACCGAGCGCGGGGCGCTGGCCTCGGCGGGCGCGGCGAGCAGGTCCCGCTGCGGCACACCGCCGATCCCGGACTGCTCGGCCGCGATCTTCTCCTGTAGGCGCAGGATGCCGTGCAGCAGCGCCTCCGGGCGGGGCGGACAGCCGGGCACGTAGACGTCGACCGGGATGAGCTGGTCGACACCCTTGGTCACCGAGTACGAGTCCCAGTAGGGGCCACCGCAGTTGGAACACGCGCCGAACGAGATGACGTACTTCGGCTCGGGCATCTGGTCGTAGAGCCGCTTGATGGCCGGGGCCATCTTGTCGGTCACCGTGCCGGAGACCACCATGAGGTCGGCCTGTCGAGGGCCGTGGGCGAACGGGATCACGCCGAGCCGGATGAAGTCGTGCCGGCCCATGCTGGTGGCGATGAACTCGATCGCGCAGCAGGCCAGGCCGAAGTTGAACACCCAGAGCGAGTAGCGGCGCCCCCAGTTCAGCACGAAGCGGATCGGCTCACCGAGCACTGCCGGTAGCTGCACGGACGTCCCCTCTCCTCATCCCACAGTGAATCACAGCCGGTTGTCACGGACCGGACAGGCAACCGCACCGGTCCCCACCGCAACCGGCGGGCGCAGCCGAGTGTGTGACCGGTGCTGGCGAACACGCCGCCTGCGGCCACCACGGGGAGGACGAGTGCTTGTGACAAGAGAAGTACGGGTGGGCGGTCCGCCCCCCGACCCGGGAAGCCCCGTCCCCGCGCCTGCCGAACTCGTCTTCGACGACTTCTACCACGCCCACTTCCGCTCGCTGGTCGTGCAGCTCACGGCGTACACCGGCGACCGTGGGCAGGCGCAGGACCTGGTTCAGGAGGCGTTCTGCCGGGCGTACGCCAACTGGGCCCGGCTCGCCCGGTACGACGATCCGCTGGCCTGGGTGCGCCGGGTCGCCTGGAACCTCGGCCACAACCGCTGGCGGCGGCTGCGGACCGCGCAGGCCTGGCTGCTGCGGCAGCGCGAGACACACGTCGCCGAGCCGAGCCCGGACCGGGTGGCCCTCGACACCGCGTTGGCGAAGTTGCCGCCGAAGCAGCGACGGGCCGTCGTGCTGCACTACCTGGCCGACCTGACGGTCGCCGAGATCGCCGCCCAGGAACGGGTTGCCGAGGGGACCGTCAAGTCCTGGCTGCACCGGGGCCGGGCGGCCCTCGCGACGCACCTGCGTGACACCACCGAGGAGGTGCGAGATGTCTGAGCAGGAGACCCTCGGCCTCGCCGAGGAGTTCGCCCACTACCGCCGTACCGTGCTGGCGGAGGTCGAGGTGCCCGGACCCGCCGCCGTGCGGCGGACGGCGCGGGGACGCGGCCGTCGCCGGCTGGCGACCACCACCGCGACGGTGCTCGCGCTGTTCGGCGGGGCCACCCTGGGATACGCGGCGATGAGCGGCGGCCCGGATCGCGAGCCCGGCCCGGTCGACCCCACACCCACCATCTCCGCGTCGTCCGCCCCGAGCGGCTCGGCGAGCCCGGCCCCCAGCCCGTCCGTCACGAGCGGCAGCCCGACGGCCACCCCGCCGAGCGGAAAGATCAGCCGAGCCCAACTGCTCGACGCGTCGGTGACCCTGCCCGCGTGGCGAGCCGGGCCCGGATGCCCCACGTCGGGCATCCGGCTCAGCGGCGACGACCGCGAGGGCGTCAACTGGCTGCTGGCGTTCGACCAGGGGGACGTCGACGGAGACGGCGCGGTGGAGGCGGTGGGGCTGGTGCAGTGCGTGCTCGGCAGCGGCGGACCCATGCAGGTGGTCGCCTTCGACCGCGACCAGCAGGGCAGGATCGTCACGCTGGGCCGGGTGGTCGCGACGAGCATCGACAAGCCGCAGTGGCTGTTCGCCCTCGACGTGGTGGACGACGGCACCGTGCGGGTGCAGGTCGGCGACATCGCGCCCGGTGGTGGCTGGCCCGGTGAATGGTCACAGCGACAGTGGCGGGGCTACCGCTTCAAGGGCGGGTCCTTCGCGCAGGTCTCCGGGCCGACGAGCTTCGGACCGAACCCGCACGACGTCAACCTCGTCGTCACCGCCTCGAACCTGGTGCTGGCCGACGCCCCGGACGGCTCCCGGACCGGCACGATCACCGTGCGCATCCGCAACGGAGGTCACGGACCCGCCGCCTACGTGGATCTGCGGATCGGCCTGCCGGCGGCGGTCCGCCCGGATGGTGACGGCTGGGCGGCCTGCCGCAACGACCCGGAGAAGACCGGGCAGCCGGTGTCCTGCGACCTGAACAAGCTCGGGGCCGGTAAAGAGGTCCGGCTCACCCTGGGCTTCCGGGTCGCGGCAGGCGCCACGGTCGGCACCGGGAAGGCCGACGTGGACGCCCGCCCGATGAACGCGAGCTTCGACTTCGTGGAGGAGGTCTACGACCCGGACAACACGGTGGTCATCACCTACCGGTGAGCCGCGCGCCCGGTGCCCCACCCCGATCCCGGGTGGGGCACCGCCGTTCACCCGGCCGATCCCCAGCTCGGGCGTTGCAGAAGACCGACGAACTCGACAAGCAACCTCTCGCGCATCGCCGGCGGGGAGGCGTCGAGCAGCGTGTTCACGACAGCCATCCGATCCGGCAGCGGACCGGCGGTGTCGCCGCCCAGGCCCAGACCGGCGGCCAGGCCGGCCACCACCTCCGGCGTCAGGGCCTCGGGGGTGAGGGTGCCGACCAGGGACGCCAACTCGGCGGGCAACCGCACCGGGCCGGTCGCCCGGGCCGCCGCCACGGCGGCGACCAGATCCGGGCCGAACTCGGCCACCCGGGGCGCGACCGAGGCGGTCACCGTGAGGTGCACGCTGGCCGGCAGATCGGCGTACGACAGCTGGGGCTGGGTGTGCCAGCCACGCGCGGTCAGCTCGTCGACCAGGACGAACAGGTCGGGGCCACCCTTGGTGGCGGTGAAGCACACCACTGTGGACTCCGGCTCGACCATCAGCCGTAGCCCGTCGACGGCGCGGACCGCCTCGGCCAGACCGGTGACCGCGTCCCGGGTGGTGGCGGCCAACCGCAGGTAGCCGGCGTCGCCGAGGTGTCGCAGGGTGGCGTACGCGGCGGCGATCGGGCCGCCCGATCGGGTGGACGCGATCACCGGATTGATCATCGTGTAGCCGGGCCAGTCGGCGTACGCGAAGTACTGCGGGGCGCGTCCCGCCGCGTCGCGGTGCAGCAGCACCGACACGCCCTTCGGCGCGTACGCGTACTTGTGCAGGTCGACCGAGATCGAGGTGACACCGGGGACCTCGAAGTCGAACGCCGGCACCGGCGCGCCGAGGCGACGCAGGTACGGCAGGGTCCAGCCGCCGAAGCAGGCGTCGACGTGGCAGCGCACCCCGGCCTCGGCGGCCACGGCGGCGATCTCGGCGACCGGGTCCACCACGCCGTGCGCGTACGAGGGCGCCGAGCAGGCGACGAGTACCGTGTCCGGCCCGATCGCGGCGGCCATCGCGGCGGGCTCGGGACGCAGCGTGTCCGGCGAGACCGGCACCACGTCCAGCGCCACCCGCAGGTAGTGCGCCGCCTTGGCGAACGCGGCGTGCGCCGTCGACGGCACCACGATCCGGGGCGCGCCGATCTCCGGGTGGGCGTCCCGGGCCGCCTTGACGGCGAGGATCAGCGACTCGGTACCGCCGCTGGTGACGCTGCCGACGACGTCCGGCGCGGTCGTGCCCGGGCCACCCCCGAGCACTCGGCCGGCCGCGCCGACGAGCGCGTTCTCCATGGCCAGCAGGGAGGGGAACGCGGTCGGGTCGAGCCCGTTGACGTGGGCGCTCTCGGAGTGCGCGGCGGCGGTGAGGGCGTCGAGCCCCGGTACCGCCGGGTCGTAGACATAGGCGAACAGCCGCCCGCCGTGGGTGGGCCGGTCGTCCGCACGCAGCCGCCGGACCTCGTCCAGCGCCTGTTCCGCGCTGACCCCGTCGCGGGACAACGCGCCCGCCCCGAGCGTGTTCTCGTCGATCATGGGGTCATGGTGCCCTTCTCGTAACGGTCAACGGCTTTGGTCCCCCACCACAACTCCATGATCGACCCCGAGGGTGGGGGCGGCGAGGGTGTACTGGCGGAGCAGGAGGATGGGGGGAGCTATCAGGAGGGCCGGGATCAGGGTGAAGCCGAGCAGCACGCCGAGCCTCGCCGTGTCGGACTGGGCGGCTGCCGTGCCCGTGTCGGAGGAGACGTAGCCGGAGAGTTGCAGCACCAGGCCGTAGATGCCGGGGCCGAGAGCCAGGCCGAAGGTCTCCCCGGCGGTCCACAGGCCGGTGAAGACACCCGCCTGCCGACGGCCGGTACGCGCCGTCTCGTCCGCGATGCAGTCGGGCAGCATCGCCAGCGCGAACACCTGCTGTCCGGCGTACCCGACGCCCAGCACCGCGACCACCAGGTAGACGACGACCGGGGGCAGTGCCGGGGCGGCGACCAGGGTGAGCGCCCCGGCGGCGAGGATCAGCCCGGCGACCACGAGTGCGGTCCGCTTGCCCAGCCGCGCGCCCGCACGGGCCCACAGCGGCATCACCAGCAACGCCGGCCCGACGAAGCAGGCGAAGAGCAGCGTCGGCCCGTTCCGGTCGTCGCGCAGGATCTGCCCGGCGAAGTAGTTGACCCCGGCGAGGATGGTCGCCACCCCCGCGGACTGCACCACGAAGCAGATCAGCAGTGCCCGGAACGGCCGGTTGGCGGCGGCCACCGCGAGCTGGGCGCGCAGCGTCGGCTCGCTGGCACCGGTCACACCAGCGGGTGCGGACCGGGTGCCGAGGAACGCGCCCAGCGCGCCGACGGCGATGAGCGTCGCCACGAACAGACCCATCCAGCGGTGGCCGGGCACGCCGTCGCCGCCGGCCTTGACCACCAGCGGGGCGACCGCTCCGGAGATCAGGATGGCCAGCGCCAGCGCGGCGATCCGCCAGGTCATCAGCCGCGTACGTTCGGTGTAGTCGTCGGTCATCTCGGCGGGCATCGCCATGTACGGCACCTGGAAGAAGGCGAACGCGGTGGCCGTGGCCAGGAAGGCGAGCGCCACGTACGTCGCGGCGGCCGGCCCGTTGTCGAACGGCGCCGCGAAGATGGCCGCGAAGAGCACGGCGAGCGCGAGACCAGCGACGAGCAGGTACGGGCGGCGTGCGCCCCAACGCGACCGCGTGCGGTCGGAGATCCGGCCGGCGACCGGGTTCACCAGCACGTCCCACGCCTTCGGCAACAGCACCAGCAGGGCTGCCACCCCGGCGGCGACACCGAGCGTGTCGGTCAGGTACGGCAACAGCAGCAGACCGGGCACGGTGCCGAACGCACCGGTGGCGAGCGAGCCGAGCGCGTATCCGACGTGCACCGGGCGGGGCAGCCGACCGGTTGCGGGCGGGCCGGCAGCACCCGGCGGCTGGTTCATGGGGCCGAATGTTACTCACGTTCCATCGGAGGTCACATCCCCTCCTCGGGCGACCAACCCGCCGCCGCGATGTCGACTCCCTCGCCGCGCAACGGTGCACCCTCGGCCCGCAGCCGGGCCCGCGCCTCGCGCTCGTGCCCCGGTGGCAACCGGCCACCCGCGGTCACCACCCGATGCCAGGGCACCGAGCCACCGTGCCGGGCCATGATGCTGCCCACCAGTCGCGCGGAGGAACGACCCGAGCGTTCGGCCAGCGCGTCGGCGATCGCCCCGTACGACATCACCCGACCCTCCGGAATCCGCTCCACCAGGTCCAGCACCGCCTCGACGTACTCGTCAGGAGTCACAATCGGCCACCATATGGGAACGCCACCGGGCCACGCGGGCGTAAGCACGCAGAATGGGCGGGTGCGCGACGCAGTCACGGCCGCTCGGCGGATCGTCGTCAAGATCGGGTCTTCCTCGTTGACCACCGCCACCGGCGGTCTGGCCGACGAGCGGGTCGACGCGCTCGTCGACACCCTGGGCCGGCTCGGCGCCGAGGGCCGCGAGGTCGTCCTGGTCTCCTCCGGCGCGATCGCCGCCGGCCTCGCGCCGCTCGGCCTGACCCGACGTCCGCGCGACCTGGCCACCCAGCAGGCCGCCGCCAGCGTCGGCCAGGGCCTCCTGATCGGCAGGTACGCGGCCAGCTTCGCCCGGCACGGCCGCACCGTCGGGCAGGTGCTGCTCACCGTGGACGACGTGACCCGGCGGGCGCACTACCGCAACGCGTACCGCACCCTGCGCAAACTGCTCGATCTGCGGGCGGTGCCGATCGTCAACGAGAACGACACGGTCGCCACCGAGGAGATCCGGTTCGGCGACAACGACCGGCTGGCCGCCCTGGTGGCCGCCCTGGTGCACGCCGACCTGCTGGTGCTCCTCTCCGACGTGGACGCGCTCTGGACCGGCGACCCGACCCGTTCCACGTCGGTGCGGATCGCCGAGGTCCGCAGCGAGCAGGACCTGACCGGCATCACCATCGGCGGCACCGGCCGGTCCGGCGTCGGCACCGGCGGCATGGTGACGAAGGTCGAGGCGGCCCGGATCGCCACCGGCTTCGGCATCCCCGTGGTGCTCACCTCCGCCGACCTGGCCGCGCCGGCGTTGACCGGCGAACCGGTCGGCACGCTGTTCCACCCGCAGCGGCAACGGCCGACCGCTCGGCTGTTCTGGCTGGCCCACGCCACCTCGCCCCGGGGGCGCCTACACCTGGACCCGGGCGCGGTGGCCGCCGTCGTCGGGCGGCGCAAGTCGCTGCTGCCGGCCGGCATCACCGCCGTGGACGGCACCTTCACCGCCGGCGACCCGGTGGACCTGGTCGACACCGCCGGTGCACCGGTAGCCCGTGGCCTGGTCAACTACGACGCGGTGGAGTTGCCGGGACTACTCGGCCGTTCCACCTCCGAACTCGCCGCGGCGCTCGGCCCGGCGTACGAGCGGGAGGTCGTCCACCGCGACGATCTCGTGCTGCTGTGAGCCCTTCCCGAGTATGAGGAGTTGTGCCGGCATGAGTGTCGTGGAGCAGGCGAAGCGGGCGCGGGACGCCGCCGCCGAACTGGCCGTGGCCACGCGTACCGCCAAGGACGCCGCGCTGGTCGCGATGGCCGACGCGCTGGTGGCGCGTACCCCGGAGGTCCTTGCCGCGAACGAGGCGGATCTGGCGGCCGGGCGCGAAGCCGGGCTGAGCGCGGCCGTGCTGGACCGGCTCGCCCTCGACGAGGGCCGAGTGGCCGGCATCGCCGGCGCGCTGCGCGAGATGGCCGCGCTGCCCGACCCGGTCGGCGAGGTGGTCCGCGGGTCCACGCTGCCCAACGGACTGGAACTGCGCCAGATCCGGGTGCCGTTCGGGGTGGTCGGCATCATCTACGAGGCACGGCCCAATGTGACGGTGGACGCCGCCGGGATCTGCCTCAAGTCCGGTAACGCGGCGCTGCTGCGCGGGTCGTCGTCGGCCGCGCACTCCAACGCCGCGCTGGTAACGGTCCTGCGCGACGCGATCGCCGAGAGCGGTCTGCCGGCCGACGCGGTGCAACTGCTCGACGCCAGCTCCCGCGACTCGGTCAAGGAGCTGATGCGCGCCCGAGGGCTCGTCGACGTGCTCATCCCGCGCGGTGGCGCGTCGCTGATCCGCACCGTGGTCGAGGAGTCGACCGTGCCGGTGATCGAGACCGGGGTGGGCAACTGCCACGTCTACGTCGACGCCGCCGCCGACCTGGCCAAGGCCGTCGCGGTGACGCTGAACGCCAAGACCCAACGGCTGTCCACCTGCAACACCGCCGAGTCGCTGCTGGTGCACGCCGACGTCGCCGACGCGTTCCTGCCGCCGATGCTGGCCGCCTTCGCCGAGGCCGGGGTGACCGTGCACGGCTCCCCCGAGGTGGCCGCCCACTCCGCCGCCGTTATTCCGGCCAGCGAGGAGGACTACGCGACGGAGTACCTGTCCGCCGACATCTCGGTGGCGGTGGTCGACTCGCTGGACGCGGCGGTCGCGCACATCCGTCGCTTCGGCACCGGACACACCGAGGCGATCATCACCGACTCGACGACGGCGGCCCGCGAGTTCGTCGCCCGGGTGGACGCGGCGGCGGTGATGGTAAACGCGTCGACCCGGTTCACCGACGGGGGCGAGTTCGGCTTCGGCGCGGAGATCGGCATCTCGACGCAGAAGCTGCACGCCCGCGGCCCGATGGGCCTGCCCGAGTTGACCAGCACCAAGTACGTCGTCACCGGCGACGGTCACGTGCGCTAGGGCGGGTGTCAAAGTCCTCGGTCGAGCCGAGGCGGAGTCCAGGCGGCGGTCCGGCAAGGCGGAGATGGGTTCGGATACCGGTGTTGTATCCGGGCCCATCTCCAACGCCGCCGGCCGTCGTCTGGGCCCGCCGCAGGCCGGCCAGGGGCTTTGACACCCGCCCTATGGGCCCGGTCGGCAGGCCCTGATCGCGGACAGCGTGGAGTGCACGTCGAACTGGTGGCCGTCGTCGCTCTCCCACCCACCGTCGCTGCGCTGTGTCTCGGCGAGCCGCCGCAGGGCACGCGTCATGACCCAGTCGTGCGAGTCGATGCCGACCCGGCGCAGCGTGGCCGCCAGCCACGCCACGTCCCCCGCCGACATCGTCGCCATCCGTTCGGCGAGCACCACCTGGATCCGTGCCGACTCCTGGAACATGTCCTGACGGTGCAGTACGGCCGCGCTCAGCCAGCCGGCGGCGAGGAACGACGGCCAGCTCCCGTCCGGGCGCAGCCGCGCGACGATCGACTGGGCCGCGGCCTGCACCACACCGGCGTACGCCCCACCGACCCGGTGATCGAGCGGACCCGAGGCGCGGGCGTCCAGACCGGCGACGGTGAGCCAGAAGCCGGCGTTGGCGGTGAGGAAGAGTTTGGCCTCGGGGTCGCCGGGCCGGGCCCACTCGGGCGCCGAGCCGGCCAGCGAGAGGTCCTCGTCCCAGCCGCCGTCGGCCTGCTGCCGGGACGCCAACCAGTCCAGTGCCCGGCGGGCGGCGGGACGACCCAGCGCGCCGAGGTCGTCCAGCTCGACGAGCCGGAAGCAGGTGGCGTCGACCGAGGCGACCTCACCGCCCCAGGTCGCCGGCCAGCCACCGTCGGGCGACTGGCCGACCTCGGCCGCGTCCAACAGCTCGGGCGGTGCCGGGGTGCCGTTGCGCAGCCAGGAGAGACGGGCGCGTTCCACCGCATCCCCGTGTGCCACGACGAACCCGATCGCCGCTTCCAAGTCGACCACGGCGGAGACGCTACCTGCGCAGACGCGATCCCGCTTCGGGGAATCGGCCAGCCGGAAATGGCTGCGTCGCTCTGCGGGCCGGCCTGGTCGGAGCCATCTGCGTCGATTGACGGCACGGGACGGTCGGAGCCGGGACGACGGGGTCGCCCCGGCTCCGCCGATCAGTACGCCGGCAGCGACGGGTCGATCTGCTTGATCCAGGAGAGCACGCCGCCCTGCACGTGGACGGCGTCCTTGAATCCGGCCGCCTTGAGCGCGGCAAGCGCCTCGGCGGAGCGGACACCGGACTTGCAGTGCAGCACGATCTGCCGGTCCTGCGGCAGCTTCGCGAGAGCGTCGCCGGAGATGATGTCGCCCTTGGGGATCAGGGTGGCGCCGGGGATCCGCACGATCTCGTACTCGGCCGGCTCCCGCACGTCGACGAGGAAGATGTCCTTGCCGGCGTCCTGCCACTCCTTGAGCTCCAGGGCGGTGATTGTCGAGTCGAGCGTCGCCTCCTGGGCCTCGACCGAGACCGCGCCGCAGAAGTCCTCGTAGTCCTCGAGCAGGTCGGTGACGCTCGGGTTCTCGCCGCAGAGCACGCAGTTCGGGTCCTTCCGGACCTTGATCTTGCGGTACTCCATCTCCAGGGCGTCGTAGACCATCAGCCGGCCGACCAGGGGCTCGCCGATGCCGGTGAGCAGCTTGATCGCCTCGTTCACCTGGATCGACCCGATCGACGCGCAGAGCACGCCGAGCACGCCGCCCTCGGCGCAGGAGGGAACCATGCCGGGCGGCGGCGGCTCCGGGTAGAGGCACCGGTAGCAGGGGCCGTGCTCGGCCCAGAACACCGACGCCTGACCGTCGAAGCGGTAGATCGAACCCCAGACGTACGGCTTGCCGAGGAGCACCGCCGCGTCGTTGACCATGTAGCGGGTGGCGAAGTTGTCGGTGCCGTCGACGATCAGGTCGTACTGGGCGAAGATCTCGCGGACGTTCTCCCGGTCCAACGCGGTGTTGTGGATCTCCACGTTGACCAGCGGGTTGATCTCGCGGATCGACGCGGCGGCGGACTCGGCCTTCGAGCGGCCGACATCGGACACGCCGTGGATGACCTGGCGCTGGAGGTTGGACTCGTCGACGGTGTCGAAGTCGATGATGCCGAGCGTGCCGACCCCGGCAGCGGCCAGGTACAGCAGGGCCGGCGAGCCGAGGCCACCGGCGCCGACACAGAGCACCCGGGCGTTCTTCAGCCGCTTCTGGCCGGCCACCCCGACGTCCGGGATGATCAGGTGGCGTGAGTAGCGGCGGATCTCGTCAACTGTCAGCTCGGCGGCGGGCTCGACGAGCGGGGGCAACGACACGGTGGACTCCCCGGGATCGGCGGTGTGAACCGCCCCATTGTTGCTCGCCGGGGCCCCGCTCGGCCATGAGGGAGGACACGTGGTCCGCGATACGGGAGCGGGAATATCTCAGGGAACGAGGTCGCCCGCGTAACGACGGCCATCGAGATAGGGCCAGGCGTTGGCCACACAGCCGCGCAACCCGTACGTCTGCTGCTGCATCACCGGGGCGAGTTCCCCCGTGCCGGGGCACGCCTCGTGCTCGTGGCCGAACTCGTGGCCGACCTCGTGGTTGATGACGTAGGTGCGGTACGTCTCCAGCGGCGCGCCGTAGTCGGGCACCGCCTCCTGCCAGCGGGCCAGGTTGATGATGACCCGGCCGGGCAGCCGGCAGGAGGTGTAGCGCTCGGTGGTCAGCCCACCCTCGGCGCACATCCGCTCCGACGTGACCGGGGTGGCGAGGTAGATGGTGAAGTCGGCGGCCCGGACGTCGGCCACCCGTTGCACGCGCAGTTCGCCCGAGGCGATCCAGCTCCGCGGGTCGGCCAGCACCTCGTCCACCCGCTGGGCGAACGCGTCGGCGTCCTGCCCGCTGTCGCGCTCGACCACGACGCGGTATCGCCGCAACGGCCCATCCTCGCCGTGCACGGCGGTACCGGAGTCGGCGGCGGTGAACCGCCCCGCGCCGACCGACGGGTAGCCGCTGGGCGCCGGGTGTGCCTCCCCACCGCCCACGCCCATGCCGCCCTGGGTGGGGGTGGGGGGCGCGTCGGCCGGCGGTTCGGCACTGCGTGCCACGGTCACGCCGACGGCCGCGGCGACGACGAGCACGCCGAGCAGGACACTCCGGCGACGGCGACGGCGCATCCGCACGAGCGTGGGACGCGTGCCCTCGTACGCCGACCCCTCGGGCGGGTCGGACGACTCGGGCGGGCCGTAAGGGGACGACGGCGTCATGACGTCCAGCCTGCCAGATTATTCGGGCAATTCTCCGCCTTTGCCTTTTATCGCCGCAATACGTCTTTCCGGCTGTCTCAGAGCGCCGGCCCCGCGTAACGCCGGCCGTCGACGTACGGCCACGGGTTGACCCGGCACCCGTTGAGGAAGAGCGTCTGCTGCATCATCACCGGCGCCGGCCGCCCCGCCCCCGGGCAGCGCTCGTGGTGGTGCCCCAACTGGTGACCGACCTCGTGGTTGACCACGTACGTCCGGTAGACCGACAGCGGCACGCGCGCCGAGACGTAGTGCGGCACCGACAACCGCCACCGGTCCAGGTTGATGATCACCTGACCCGGCGCGCGGCAGGAGGTGTACGGCCGCCCGTCGACCCGGATGTCCACGCCACCCTCGGCGCACATCCGGCCCGCCGTACGGGCGGTCGCCAGATAGACGGTGAAGTCGCGGGGAGCGTCCCCCGGCACCTGCTGCAACCGCAGTCGGCCGCTGTCGACCCAGCTACCCGGCCCGGTGAGCGCCACCTGGACGAACTGGGCGAACGCGGCAGCGTCCTCGTTGCTGCCCGACTCGACAGCCACCCGGTAGCGACGCAACTCGCCCGCACGGCCCAGGACCGGGCCGGAGCGGTCGTCGTGGCTGAACCGGCCCGTTCCCGCGCTCGGGACCGCACCGGGCATCCGCAGCACCGGGCTCGGCGACGCCGCCACCGTGGCGCCCGGCGACGCTGCCGCCGACGACGGCAGGCCCGCCAACAGCGGCGGCGGACCGGCCTCCTCGGTGGCCAACCGGTCGGGCGGCTCGCCCTGACCCTCGGCGATCACGGTCACCGCCGCGCCGACCGCCAGCCCCACCGCCACCAGTTGGGCGATCAGTGCGAAGCGTCGGTGGCGGAGAGCAGACCTGAACATCCCGGTCAGCCTGCCAGATCGGACGGCCGAACGGTCTCCCCCTTTTCGGTGAGCAGGCCGAGCACCGCACGGGCGACCAGCCGGGGAACCTCCAGCTGCGCCACGTGGCCGACACCGTCGAGCATGAGCAGGCGGCTGTCCGGGATGACCCGGGCGGTCTGCGGCGCGACCCGCACGTCGACCAGCCGGTCCTGCCGACCTCCGACCACCAGCGTCGGCGCGCGGACCGCGCTGGCGAGTCGCCACAGCGAACCCGCCCCCGGCAGGTACGCCCGCAGGAAGCTGGAGACCAGGCCCCGGAACGTCCGGACGTACGCGGCCGCGTAGTGCTCCGCCTCGTACCGCACCCGGATCTCCTCCAACGCCTCCTCCCGCCGCTGCGCACAGATGCGGCTCAGATCGGCGACGCACGCCTCGAGCACCTGCTCGGCCATCACCTCCGGAGCAAGCTGGGTGAGCCGCCGGGCGACCAACCGCTCACCCCCCGGAATGGCCAGGACCGGCAGCATCCTGCCCTGCAACGACCGCCGGAAGTCCAGGAACGGCAGCGCCGGGGAGATCAGGGTGAGGGTGCGGACCAGGTCCGGCCGCAGCGCCGCCACCTGGACCGAGACCGCGCCGCCCAGCGAGTTGCCGAGCAGGTGGACCGGTCCCCGACCGGAGTGCTCGATCCACCTGATGACCAGGTCCGTGAAGGCCGGAATCGTGTACCGCCGGCCCGGCTCGCTGCGACCGAACCCGGGCAGGTCGATGGCCTGGCCGTCCAACCGGTCGGCGAGCAGTCCGGCCAGGTCGGTCCAGTTCTGCGACGAACCACCGAGCCCGTGCACGAACAGCGCCGGCTCGGCGTCCACGGTCGTCCCCGGGGTGTCCCGCACGTACGTGACAGTGCCGTCGAGGTCGACCTCCCGGCCCGGCCACGGCGGCGGCACACCGGCATCGCGAAGGAGATGGTCCGGCCAGAGGGTGGCGCGCTTCATGCCCCCAGTCTGCCTCGCACCACTCAGGACAGCAGCGCCTCCAACCGACGGTTGACCGCCGCCAGCGTGGCCCGGACCACCGCCTGCCGCGGATCGCCGGCCACCAGGGCCGAGCCGGCGAGCTGCTCGACCCAGCCGTCGCAGACCAGGAGCACCACCACGGTCGCCACCTCACAGTTGCCGAACGGCACCACCGCCGCGTGCTCCACGAAGCAGCGACCACGCTCGGCGTCCTCGCCCCCGCGCAGCAACTCGTCGACGGCGGCGGCCGCAGCCACCGCGCACAGACGCAGCACGTAACCGTCCACCGCAGGCCCGGTCGCGTACCCGGCGGCGTTGTCGTCGCCGGCCAGCAGCCGCACCTCCACGTTGGCGTCCAGGCCGAAGGTGCTGACCTGCACGTGGTCGATGACCACGCGCGGCCCCGGCGCGCCGCCGGTGTCCAGAGGTCGGGAGGGCGCCGACTCCGTCGTGGTCACCTGACCACCGGAGTACGACGTACCGACCGTCGCCGGGCTGCCGGTGGCTCCACCAGCGGGTACGCCTGAGACCGAACCGGGCTCCTCGACCGTGGCACGGCCCCGGTGCGGCGCGGTCGTACGCCGGGGACGCGTGACCTCCGAGCCGGTCCACCGCTCGGCGCCCGCCGGTGCGGCCGCCGCCGAGCCCCCACTCGACCGGCCGATCGTGGGCGCCTCGGCGGCGCGCGAGTCCGCGCCGGTGTTGCGTGGTTCGGCGGGTCGGGCCTCGGCGGATCGCGCATTGGCGGATTTCGCGCCGGCCGGTCGGGGCTCGGCGGGTCGCGGGTCGCCGGCGCGGCGGCGGACCGGCGGCGGTCCCGGCGTGGTGGGCAGGCCGGGCACGTTCTGCGGGGCTGCGGCGAGGCCCATCCGTTCCTGGAGCAGCCGGGCGACCTGTCGACTCACCTCGGCCGGGTCCGCGCCGTCGGCCAGGTCCAGTCGGAGGCTGTGCGCACCCGCCGGGGTACGACGCAGCGCCGCGTCACGGACGCCGGCCACCTCCCGGACGGCGTCCAGGATGGCGTTGACGTCGAATCCCTCGGGACGCTCCCGCAACGGAGCAGGCTCGTCGTCGCGGCGCAGGTGGGTGGCGATGCGAGCGAGCTCGGGAGTTTCGGCGGGTGGCTCCACGGCTGGCGGCTCCGGCACAACGGGCACGTCCGGTTCCGCGGGGACGCGCTGCGGCAGCACCGCCGGTGTGTCGGGCCGTCGACCGCCGGCGGCGGGCTCGGCCGGCGACGCCGGGTCGGGGGCGGATCGACGAGCGGCATAGGGAGAGGCGGACGCGGGTGACGGTCGGTCGGGGCGGCCGGGACCGCCGGTGGCGGAGGCCGGACCGGCCGACTGCGGTGGGGCGCTGGCGGCGGAGGGGCCGGCTGCCGTCGGGGCGGTGCGGGCGGGACCGACGGTCGAAGGGTCGGGCGGCTCGGGGGTGGCCGGCCGGAGCCGGAACGGCCCGGTTGGTCGGACCGGGCCGGTCGAGTCGCCGGCGTCGCTCGCGCGCGCGGGACTCGCCGGTCGGGTGGCCGGCCAGGACGGACGATCGGACGGAGCGGCTGCCGGGATGCGCCCCTCGGACCAGTCGGGTCGCTCGGTTGCCGCGTTCACCACCGGCGATGGCGAGCCCCCGGCCCAGGAGGGCCGCTCGGCCGCCGGACGCACCGGCACCGCCGGTGGCGGCGTGACCTGCGGCGGCGAATCCGCCACCGTCGCCGGTGGGCCGGCGGGCGCGGGCGGCGGATCGACCGGCGCTGGCGGATCGACCGGGCCGGCCCAGGACGGACGCGGACTCGCAGGCGTGCCACCGGAGGCCGGATCGCCGGCCCAGGACGGGCGCGACGGCGGGAAGCTGGTCGGCGCGGGGTCCGACTCGCCGGCCCAGGAGGGGCGGGGCGGCGGGAGGGCCGATGCCGGACCGGCCCAGGACGGACGCTCGACAGCAGGCGGACCACTGGTCGGCACGGAACCACCGGCCCAGGACGGACGCTCGGGAGCCGGCGGCTCGGCACGCAGCGGCACCGGTGGGCCGCTGGTCGGAGCGGGGTCCGCGCCACCCGTGCGGGGTGACGGGTCGGTCGGCACGCTGGTCGAGGCCGGCGCGGCCCACGACGGGCGGTCCGCCGGAAGCGCAGCGGCCGGCTCGGGCGTCGACCCGCCGGCCCAGGAGGGCCGCTCGGGCGGCTCGGGCCGGGAGGCTGCCGGCGGCACGCTGATCGGGGTCGGGACCGGACGCTCGCCGGCCCAGGACGGGCGCGTGGACCGGTCGCGATCGGAGGCCGCTTCGGCGTCGGGGGCGACGTCGTACGGGCGCGGTGGCTCGGCGTCGTACGGGCGGGTCGGCTCGGCGGCCAACGGCTCGTACGGGCGGGTCGGCTCGGCACGCACCGGCTCGTACGGCACGCTCGGCTCGGCTACCCAACCCGGCGCGGACTCGTCCCGCGTCGGCCGGTCGGCCGGCTCGCCGTCCTGGCGGGACCAGGGTGGCGCCCACCCGCTGCCCCAGCTCGGGCGGTTCCAGCTGGGCCCGGACCAGTCCGGCTCGATGGAGGAGGACTCGCCGGCGCGGCGCCCGTCCCCGACGGGGCGCTCCGGCTCGGGGTCGTCGCCGCGCCCCGACTCGGCCGAGGCCTCCGGCGCGAGGTCTTCCGGCCGGGCGCGTGACGCGGCCGGCGGGTCGTCGACGGTCGACCGGTCGCCGGTGGGCGCGCGGAGACCGGGTGGCACCTCGAAGCCCGAGGCGGCCGTGCCGACGGGCGGCACCTGGATGGGTGCCGTGCCGGGCACACCGGGCTCTGACCAGCGGGCGCCGTGCGGTGCGGCGGGGTCGGCGGTCAGGTGCCGGGCCCGGCCGGTGTCGGCCTCCCCCGCCCCCTGCTCCGTGGGCGGCGCGGGGCGCTGGGCGGGCACCGCGAGGCGGCCGGCACCCAGGTCGGGCCGGTCTTCGACGGTCCGCCCAGGCGGCGCGCTCACCGGCGTCTGGCGACCGGACGACGACCCGACGCCGAGCACCTCGGCGTCCTCGTGGTGGACCCCGTTGACCTCGCCGTCGCCGTCGACCTCGGCATGGTGGACGCCGTTGGTGTGGTTGCCGTTGACCCTGGCCAGCCGCTCGGAGTCCCCGTTGACTCCGGGTAGCGGGGCCGGCAGGTCACCGTGCCTCGTGGAGGTGGTGCGCCAGCCGGACGCGGGGTCGGGCTGCCATCGTGGCGCCTGCTCCCCGGCCGTTTCGCGCTCGCCGGACGGGGACCACCCGCCCGTCGAGGGCGCCCACCCGCCGCCGGAACGGCCCGGGTCGTCGTGCTGACCCGCTCCGTCACCGTGCTCTCCCGGGGTGGCGGCTCCGGGTTGCCCTGTTTCACTCACCGCGCGCTCCTTGGTCGCCCTCGCTGAGGCTACCGTGTGGGGAGAGTGGCGATAAGTTACAGCGGCGGGCCAATTCCACGACGCGGTCGGGGGCCGCCCCGTCTGGGGGGAAAATGCCGGCTCGTACGGAGAACTCGGAGGAGCCCATGACCGCTGTGGGGAACGGCGCACAGACCGCAGGCAGGCCCACGCGCCTGCCCCGCTCCGCGCGTCGTAAGCAGCTGCTCGCGGCGGCGCAGGAGGTGTTCGTCGCGCAGGGCTACCACGCTGCGGCGATGGACGACATCGCCGAGCGGGCCGGGGTCTCCAAGCCGGTGCTCTACCAACACTTCCCCGGCAAGATGGACCTCTACCTGGCCCTGCTGGACACGCACTGTGACGCAATCGTCGCTCAGGTGCGCGAGGCGATGCGCGGCACCAGTGACAACAAGGAGCGGGTCGGCGCGTCGGTGCGCGCGTACTTCGACTTCGTCGATCACGAGAGCGAGGCGTTCCGCCTCGTCTTCGAGTCGGACCTGCGCAACGACCCGGCGGTACGGCAGCGGGTCGAGCGGGTCGAGCAGGGCTGCATCGCGGCGATCACCGACACCATCATTTCCGACACCGGCGTGAGCCGGTCGCACGCCGAACTGCTCGCCTCCGGGCTGGTCGGCGCGGCGGAGACGGCCGCGCAGTTCTGGCTCGCCGGCGGCCGGCAGGTGCCGAAGGCCGAGGCCGAGGCGCTGGTCGCGGCGCTGTCGTGGCGGGGCATCGCGAGCTTCCCGCTGCAAGGTGAGTCAGCCTGACCGCCGCCCCCGTGATCGGATAGCCTTCGCAGGGCGGTAATCGCCCAGTTGAGGAGGCACAGTGGAGGTCAAGATCGGCGTGCAGTACGCGCCGCGCGAGCTGGTTCTGGACAGCGCGCAGTCGCCGGCCGAGATCGAGCAGATCGTGACCGACGCCTTCGCCGGTAACGGCGGCACGCTCTCCCTGACCGACGAGAAGGGCCGGCGGGTCATCGTTCCGGTCGAGAAGGTCGCCTACGTCGAGATCGCCGAGGCGTCCCCCCGAGCGGTCGGTTTCACCGTCCGCTGACCGGTCCGGCCGTCGCGGCAGGTCGGCGTCCGGCCACCTGCCGCGGGCCGGCACCGCGGAGCGCGCCCCAGGGGCGGCGCGCAGTTGTTCGGCCCGAGAGCTGCCATTCGTGCGGTGTGCCGGGTGAAGACTCCGCGACGATATGTGAGGCAGCTCACATTCACTTGCCCCGCGTGGCGGCTGGCCGACCGGGAATCGGGACGTGCGCTTGCCTGTTCGGGTAGCATAGAGCAGTTGCCGCGGGCGCCGATCTGATCGACGTTCAGCCTGCGGTGCGCGTGCGGCCCGGTCCGGCTCGGCAGTCTGCCCCCGACCGTGTGGCCCGCGTCATACCGACCGCGCCCTGAGGACATGACGGGGCGCACCCACGAGAGGGCACCCCCACATCCACATGAGCGAGCTGACTCAAGATCTGATGGACGGCCAGGAACTGGCCCCCACTGCCCCGGTCCGACCGGAGGCACCCACCTTCGCCGCGCTCGGCGCCCGCGAGGAGACCGTCGAGGCCCTGGCCGCGGCCGGCATCACCCGCGCGTTCGCCATCCAGGAGTACGCGATCCCGATCGCGCTGCGCGGCGTCGACCTCATCGGCCAGGCGCCCACCGGCACCGGCAAGACCCTCGGCTTCGGCGTACCGCTGCTGGACCGGGTCTTCGCGCCGGGCGAGGGCAGCGACGGCGTCCCCCAGGCGCTGGTCGTCGTCCCCACCCGTGAGCTGGGCATCCAGGTCGCCAAGGACCTGGCCGCCGCCGGCCGGACGCGCGGCGTCCGCGTGCTGCCGATCTACGGCGGCGTGGCGTACGAGCCGCAGATCGACGCGCTGCGCAAGGGCGTCGAGATCCTGGTCGGCACTCCCGGCCGACTGATGGACCTCCAGAAGCAGAAGCACCTGCGCCTCGACCGGGTGCACGCGCTCGTCCTCGACGAGGCCGACCGCATGCTCGACCTGGGCTTCCTCGACGACGTCGAGAAGATCCTGGCGATGCTCCCGGAGGACCGGCAGACGATGCTGTTCTCGGCGACCATGCCGGACCCGATTGTCACCCTGTCCCGGCGCTTCCTGCGCCAGCCGATGACGATCCACGCCGGGCACAGCGCCGAGACCGGACCGTCGCCGCAGACCCAGCAGCTGGTCTACCGCACCCACTCGATGAACAAGGTCGAGGTGGTGGCGCGCATCCTCCAGGCCGAGGGGCGTGGGCTGACCATGATCTTCACCCGCACCAAGCGGGCCGCCGACCGGGTCGCCGAGGATCTCGACTTCCGCGGGTTCGCGGTCGCCGCGGTGCACGGTGACCTCGGCCAGGGCGCCCGGGAGCGGGCCCTGCGGGCGTTCCGCGCCGGCAAGATCGACATCCTGGTCGCCACCGACGTCGCGGCCCGAGGGCTGGACGTCACCGGCGTCACCCACGTGATCAACTACGACTGCCCGGAAGACCAGGACACCTACACCCACCGCATCGGTCGTACCGGTCGGGCCGGGGCGACCGGCGTCGCGGTGACCTTCGTCGACTGGGACGACATGCCGCGCTGGCGGATCATCGACAAGACCCTCGGTCTGGAGATGCCCGAGCCGCCGGAGACGTACCACACCTCTCCGCACCTCTACACCGACCTGCACATCTCGACCGAGGTCAGCGGCACGCTGCCCACCGCCGAGCGGACGCGCGCCGGGTTGTCCGCCGAGATCGAGGAAGACCTGGGCGGCACGACGCGCTCCCGCCGCGGTGACGGCGGTGGCCGGGGCTCCCGACGCGGTGAGAGTCGTGGCGAGGGCAGGGGCGAGCGCCGTGGTCGGGGTGACGGTCGCCGGGACCGCAGCGACGCCGGCACGCCGGCCGTCGAGGCGCCCGCGGACACCGCGGACACCGCCGACACCGCCGGCGACGAGGCCACCCGCACCCCGCGCCGCCGGCGTCGCCGCCGGGCCGGGGAGACGGTGACCGGTGAGCCGACCGCTGTGATCACCGCCGACGCAGCGCCGGCCGAGTCCGCCGACGCGACCGAGGGCGAGGCGTCGAAGCCGCGCCGCCGCCGTCGCCGTCGTGGTGGCGGTTCCGATGCGGGTACGCCGGCCGAGGCGACCGCGGACTGACGCAACGAGATCCATCCGGCATCCCCCGCACCGCCTGAGCGCGGTACGGGGGATGTCGCCTTCTTCCCACCCCACCTGCCGAAGATGGAACGATGCCGCAACCACTGGAAGCTGCCCTGACCGAGGTTCGGGCGCTGCTGCGCGACCCCGCGCTGACCCGGGCGGTCGCCGCCGGACGCCGTCGCGGTCGTCGCCCCACAGTCGAGCGGGCCGAGCTGCGGCCGGTGACGCTGAAGGCCGGGCCCCGACTTCAGGTCACCACCTCCGACGGCGTACGCCCGTACACCCGCAATGTCGCTCCCGGTCCCGAGGCCGACGCGGCGGTCGACGAACTGCTGGCCGAGCCCTTCGGCAACTGGCACGTGGAGACGACCGACGAGACCCTCCAGCTACGGGTGACCAAGTCCGGCGAGGCGCAGGTGCACCGGGCGGCGACGGCGCGACCGGCGGCGAAGCCCGCTGGAAACGACCGGGCCAAGGAGTACCTGCTCGATCCCGGCGACCCGATCTTCGCCGAGATCGGTGGCTCGGCGGCCAAACGGCGGCAGGTCGACGCGTTCCTGCGCGCCCTGGCGGCGACCCTGCCCGACGATCTGACCGGCCCGCTGCGGGTGGTCGACCTGGGCTGCGGCAACGCCTACCTGACCTTCGCCGCCTACCGTTACCTGGCGAGCCGGGGGCTCGATGTCGAGCTGGTCGGCGTGGACGTCCGCGAGGACCAGCGCCGCCGCAACACCGAACTGGCGCAGCGACTGGGCTGGGCCGACAAGGTCAGCTTCGTCGCCGGCACGATCGCCGAGGCCGTCGTCGACCCGTCCCCGGACCTGGTACTGGCGCTGCACGCCTGCGACACCGCCACCGACGAGGCGCTGGCGCGCGCGGTGCGCTGGCAGGCCCGCTGGGTGCTCGCGGCACCGTGCTGTCACCACGACCTCGCCAAGCAGCTACGCGCCGCGCCCACCCCGGGGCCGTACGAGCTGTTGACGCGGCAGGGCATCCTGCGGGAGCGCTTCGCCGACGTGCTCACCGACGCGCTGCGCGCCGGGTTGCTGCGGGCGCACGGGTACCGGACCGAGGTGGTGGAGTTCGTCGACTCCCAGCACACGCCCCGCAACCTGCTGATCCGCGCCCGCCGCACCGACGCCGTCGACCCACGGCCGGCGGACTACCGCGAGCTTGTCGACCAGTGGCAGGTCACGCCCCGGCTGGAGGTCCTGCTGGCCGCCGACGAGCCCGCCTAGTGCTCGGGCCGAAGCTTTAGCACCCTGTGTGCCTGCTAGGTGATTGGCCGACCACAGCCAACAGATCATCGGCCAAGGCAGAAGCGGCGGCCGATACAACGGGGGGGTCCCCGATACCTTGCTCGGCTCTTCCCGCCATGATCGATCCTGGCGCATCGGGGCCTGCAGCAAACAGGTCTGCCAGGACAACCAGAGCTTGCTCGGTAACCTGTTGCGCCAGTTCATCTGCCCGCAGCTCTGTCAGGCGGGCGGCGAGCCGTTCGGTTTGCACCGCGACGAGGAGACGGTAGATGTCGTGTGCGTCCTTGTCCACAAGGCGCTTGGGTGTCTCCTGCCGTTCGCCGATCTTGTGCAACTTCGCCACGAGCAAAGCCGCAGGACCGGCGACATTGGCCACATAGACCCGACCGTCTCCTGGAGCGAGCGCGTGTATGTCTATTGCTGCGTGATCCACGACTGCTGCTTCAAGTCCGACTGCTCTCCTGGCTACGTCTCTGGAATGCGGCGGAATTTTAACGGCGCGGCGACCTGGCCCACCAGCGAGCGCCTCCGGAACCATCAAGTCGACAGGGATGCCTTTAGGGTTCAGCCACGCCCCCGGCTGCCGCGCCTGGACATTGAGATGAAACCCGGCTGCGCTCATAGCCTCCTCGATCAACGGCTCCCGAGGAAGGACACGTGCGTCTAGGGCGAGGTCGCAATCCTTGGTCGCCTCGGCCAGTGCGACAGGCGCGGCACCCGTGTGCAGGTACACGGCCTGCGCCCCGACCACAACCACAGCGTTTGCGTGGTGACGGAGGGCTTCCAGCGCGTCCAGTAGCGCGCTACGCGCGGCTACAAGGAGATCAGCGTCGCCAGGCACGCTCGTGCTCCTCCATCCAGTTAAGGAGTTCCTCTCCCTCAGCCGGAGTCCGCCCAGGGCCTGTCAATAGATCAACAGCAGCTTGGCTCGGAGCTACGTAGAGCAAGCCTTCATCCCGCGTGAGCCGGTCGAATACGACGTCGTATTTTCCATGGGCTATCAATACGTTCGCGCCGGTCTCAACGGGGCGCAGCTTGAGCGTCTCGGCGGCTTGCTCAACATCGTCCACATATAGCATCGCCAGCCTGGCGGGCGCGTGAGGTGCCAGACGGTGGGCCGCCAGCGACCCCGTCAGCGCGTAGCGCAATCCGACCGCCTCCCGCAGATCCTGTTGAAGGGCTGGTATCCCTCGCGGACTCAGGTAGGCGTTGACACTGTTGCTGCGCTGAAAACCGTAGTCCTCGCTCCATCTTTCCAGGATTCGACGCCACTGGACGTCCAATATGGGTCCTCCCCGAGCGCGCGTTACAAAGGCCTCGCGCTCCAGGAACTCGACCACTCGGTACGTTGCGCCTGTCGATGCTCCGGACAGCCGAATCAAGTCTGGGACTGTCATGGCTTCACCGAAGTCCACGAGGGCGCGCACCACACGCGCCGCCGGCGACCCCTGCAGCGTGCCGCGCGGCCTGCCAGGCCCGCGCCACGGATCCCGATCTGCGCCCCTGTCCCGCAGGTATATCGCTGGACGCTCCAGCAAAATGTGCATGTTGCCGGTGGCATCGACGTAGGAGACGTCACGCTCCTCCAGCCATCTGCGGGCGGAAGATCCGATATACCGCGCAGCGACCATCGGCACCGGCTGCTCCACCTGGGGCAGACTGTACGAGCGAAGTTGATCAAGAAGTCCAGGAAGGTCGCTCGCGACCAGTGAGCGCTTCGCCTCGATGAGGAAGGTCGCTCTCTGCCCGTCCGGCGCGATCAGATCCGCTACACCGTCGATCCTGCGTTCCACCTCTACTAGGCGGATCGACCAACCAGCCGGTAGCCGGTCAGCGACGAGCGCCAAGGCGCGGCGGAGAACGTCGACCTCACGCTCCGGCGGCCTATCGAGGCCTTCCTTGCTGGCGGTCCGCATACCTAGCTCCGATGCTTGTTCGGGTAATCGGCCACTTCCGCTTCGAACGGAATCAGGCTATATTCAGAACCCGCTTTGGGCGTACATATCGCCCGGCGACGCGCCGCGACAGGAACTTCGGGGCGGGCTCGCGAGTAACCGCAACCCCCACTTGACACCTAAAGCAGGACGCTTGGCACGCGCCACTGGGAGCCCCGCCCGAGTGCGGTCAACGCCGGCGGTCGGTGTTGCCGCCCCGGTCCCGGCTGCCGGAACGGTCGAAGACCGACACCCGGTCCCCGATGTGCCGCGTCGCGCGGTCGTCGTCGATCGGGCTGCTCGGGAAGGGCACCACCTTGCCCGAGCTCTCGGCGTTACCGGCAGCCGTGAACGCGTTCCAGGAGATGTCGACGAGCAGCTTCTTCGTCTCGGCGTGCCGGACGGCAGCGTTGTGCTGCAACGCCATCCGCGCACCCAGGACCACGGCGACCAGCGTGGTGGTGATCGCGCCGGTGGCGGCCAGCACCTGGGCGCCGGTCGCCGCATCGGTGCGGAGCACCAGGACCAGCAGCCAGATCCAGAACCCGGCGGCGAAGACGCCGGCCTTGACGACGAAGAAGAGGCTCACCGCACCAGGCTGGTACGGCTGCGGACGGCGCGATTCGGCCATGGTGCTCCTCGGCGGTGGTCCGGGCGAACGCGGCAGGCGCGCGTGCGCCGTGCCGGGACGGGCACCGAGCTTAGTGGAAGAACGATGATGATCGCTCGGTACCGGTCCGAATACTGCCCGAGGTGGAGTCTCATCCGTGGGACAGTTTGTGTGGTCAGTCAGTGGTTTCCGATCCTCGGCGTACTACGCTCGGAGGCGCATCTTCCCAGTGCTCGGCCGGGAGGGAAAGACATACCGGAATGGGTTCCGCAGACGTAACACCGCAGATGGCGTTCGCCCGCTTCGTCCGGCGGGCCATCGACGACGCCCGCGAAGACCGCGGGTGGACCGTGACCGATCTCGCCGCACACACGGGCGTGGGCCGCTCCACCGTGTTCCGTTGGCTCGCCGGTGACTGGCAGGACTATCCGGAACTGGCCAAGGTACGCGGCTTCTGCGCCGCGCTGGACCTGCCGGTGGCGGCCGCGTTCCGGGCGCTCGGGCTGCCCGACGCCGGCCCGACGCCCCGACGGCGCAGTGACGACGGCCCGGTCGACGCCGACGTCCGCGCCATCCTGGACCGCCTGGCCGACCCCGCCGTGCCCGCCGAGGAGAAGCACCACATCCGCGACCTCCTCCGCTACCTGGCCCGCCGCCCCACCCGCCGAGCCAGCTAACCCCCCCCCCACCCCCACCCCACCCCCAACCCCAACCACGTGTTGATCATGAAGTTATTGCCGCGACACGCCGACGCGAGCGGCAACAACTTCATGATCAACGCAGTGGGGGGTGGGGGGTGGGGGCTTACGGGATGGTCAGGGTCAGTTCGGCGGTGTGGACGTTGGCGGCCACCTGGAAGTCCAGGTAGAGGCGGTAGCGGCCGGGGCCGGGGATCGTCAACCAGAACTTGACCTGGCCGTCGGCCAACTCCGGCTCGGGGTGCACGTGCAGGTAGCCGAGGTCGCCCTCGCGCAGCGCCACCAGGTGCCCGTACGCGCCCAGGTAGCGCTCCAGCACCGCGCCACCGGTCGGTCCGCCGATCCGGAAGGTCAGCGGCACCGTCACCCCTGCCTGCGGGCTGCCCTGGTAGCCGACCGTGAACCCATCCACCGTCGTCGAGATCGCCGGCGCGGGCAGCGGACGCGGCTGGTACGTACCCGGCACGACCAGGTCCACGCCGAGGGTCACGGCGCTCTGGCCACCGCTGTCGGCGACCGCCGTGAAGTCCGCGTACGCCCGCCAGACACCGGGCTGCGCCAGTGTCACCGGTACCGACCAGGTGCCGTCCGGCGCCATCGTCGGATGCAGGTGCTGATAGCCGGTCAGGTCCCGACGGACCACGATGACGTGCATCGGCTTGTCGTGTACGACGGCGAAGCGGGTGACCGGCCGACGTTGCGCGTCGCGTACCTGGAAGCGGAGCTGCCCGGGGCGGCCGGCCGGGAACTCGGTGGCCAGCGGCACGAGCGTGTACCCGCCGGAGCTGACGGACAGACCGCCGGGCTCGGTGGCCGCACCCTGGTCGGTGCCCGCGACGGACCCGTGGTCGTGGGCCGCCGTGCCCGCCGGATGTGTGTGGTCGGGGGTCAGCGCCGTACCGCCGGTGGTGCCGCCACCGACGTTGGTGCCGCCGTTCAGGCGACCGAGGCCGAAACCGAGCAGGACGGCGAGCACCAGCCCGCCGACCACCAGCGCCAACCGGACCGTGCTCCGGTCCGGCCCACCGGCGACACCACGGTCCGGGACCTCGGCCTGATCCGGGACGGCCGCCTGGTCCGACGCGACGGCATCCAGCTCGGGCACGGCCGCGCCCACCCTGCTTGACGCGACGGCGCTCCCGGCCGGCATGGCCGCGCCCGCGCCCGACGCGACGGCGCTCCCGCCCGACATGGCCGCGCCCGACGCGACGGCGCTCCCGCCTGACACGGCCGCGCCCGGCGCGACGGCGCTTCCGGTCGCGCCAGCCTGGTCAGGCACCGCCGGCGTCCAGCTCGTAGCCGGCCTCGTCGACCGCCGCCCGCACCGACTCGTCGGGCAGCGGCGCGTCGCTGGTCACCGTGGCGGTGCCGGTGGCCAGGTCGACCTGGACCTGCCGCACACCGGGCAGCGTCGACAGCTCGTCGGTGACCGCACGCACGCAGTGTGCGCAGGTCATGCCCGTGACGGCGTACGCGCGGGTGACGAGCTGCTGATCGGTCATCCCGCCACCGTACCGCCGCGCCCGGCCGGTTCCGGTCGACGCCGGGACAGGGTGGCGGCCGTCGCACTCTGCCCGCCCCGGGAACTTTCCGCCGCAGCCGTCGCCGGGTGCCCGGCGGTGACAGGTGTGGCTCAGCCGGCCACGGCGAGCGCGAGTGGCAGCACGTCGGGCGCGCCGGCCCGCCGCAGTTCACGGGCCACCATCGTCATCGTCCAACCCGAGTCGACCAGATCGTCGACGAGCAGCACCGGACCATCCAGCGCGGCCAGCGCGTCGGCCAGCTCGGACGGCACGGCGAAGGCCTCGTGCAGCGCGCGTACCCGCTGTGCGCTGTTGCCGCGCGGCCCGCCGGGGCCGCCCGGGCCGGTCGCGGCGACCGCGCCGAGCAGCGGCAGCCGGCCCACGGCGGCGATCCGCTCGGCCAGTGAACCGACCAGCAGGGGGCGACGGCGGGAGGAGACCGCGACCACCGCCACCGGGCGGCGGGGCCACGGGTTGTCGCCGTGCGCCCAGGCCTTCAGCACCTCCACCACCGCGCCGGCCACGTCGTCCGGCACCGGGGCGTCGGGCGCCTCCGGGCCGACCAGATCCCGCAACCGGCCGCCCCACCCCAGGTCGGAGAGGCGGCCGACCGCGCGGCCGGGCAGCGCCTGGTCCGTCGGGGCGATCCTGCCCTTGAGGGGTACGCCCACCGCGTCCAACCCGGTCGGCCAGAGCTTCTTGGGCGCGATCTCCACGCCGGGGCGGCCCAGGAAGGTCTGCGCGGCGGCGAGCGCGGCCGTCGAGACGTCCGCGTCGAACAGTGGGCCGGCACACCTGTCGCACCGACCGCAGTCGGCCGCCCCGGTGTCGTCGAGGCGTTCCCGTAGATATCGCATCCGGCAGTCGCCCGTCGACGCGTACTCCCGCATGGCCTGTTGCTCGACGGTGCGTGCCTCGGCGACGCGGCGCAACCGGGCCTCGTCGTAGACCCAGGGCTCGCCGGTGGCGAGCCAGCCACCGCGCACCCGGCGGACCGCGCCGTCCACGTCGAGGACCTTGAGCATCAGCTCCAGGCGGGCCCGGCGCAGGTCGACGAGGGGTTCGAGGGCCTGGGTGGAGAGCGGTCGGTCGGTGTGCAGGGCGGCCAGCACGGCCCGGACCTGCTGTTCCGGTGGGAACGCCAGCGAGGCGAAGTAGCGCCAGATGGCGGCGTCCTCCGCGCCGGGCAGCAGCAGCACCTCGGCGTGCTCGACGGCGCGGCCGGCGCGGCCGACCTGCTGGTAGTACGCGATCGGCGACGGCGGCGCGCCGAGGTGCACGACGAAGCCCAGGTCGGGCTTGTCGAAGCCCATGCCGAGCGCGCTGGTCGCCACCAGAGCCTTGATCTTGTTGTCGAGCAGGTCCTGCTCGGCGGCCCGCCGGTCGGCGTCGTCGGCCTGGCCGGTGTACGACGCGACCGGGTAGCCCCGGGAGCGCAGGAACTCGGTGGCCTCCCCGGCTGCCGCGACGGTCAGCGTGTAGACGATGCCGGAGCCGGGCAGCTCGTCCAGGTGGTCGGCGAGCCACGCCAGTCGGTGCGCCGGGCTGGGCAGGTCGAGGACGCCGAGCCGCAGCGACTCGCGGTCCAGCGTCCCGCGCAGGACGAGCGCGTCGCCCAACTGCTCGGCGACGTCCTCGGTGACCCGGGCGTTGGCGGTGGCGGTGGTGGCGAGCACGGGCGTGCGCTCGGGCAACTCGGCGAGGAACGTCCGCAGCCGCCGATAGTCCGGCCGGAAGTCGTGCCCCCAGTCCGAGACGCAGTGCGCCTCGTCGACCACCAGCAGACCGGTCGTCGCGGCCAGCTTCGGCAGCACGCCGTCGCGGAAGTCGGGGTTGTTGAGGCGCTCGGGACTGATCAGCAGGACGTCCACCGCGCCGGCCTGGATCTCGGCGGTGATCTCGTCCCACTCGTCGAGGTTCGCCGAGTTGATCGTGCGCGCGCGGATGCCGGCGCGGGCCGCCGCCTCGACCTGGTTGCGCATGAGGGCCAGCAGCGGCGACACGATGACTGTCGGCCCGTGCCCGCCGCCGTCGCCCCCGCCGGTCTGCTCGCGGTCACGCAGCAACGCGGTGGCCACGAAGTAGACCGCCGACTTGCCCCAACCGGTCCGCTGCACGCACAGCACCCGTCGCCGGTCGACGACCAACGCCTCGATGGCCCGCCACTGGTCCTCGCGCAGCCGGGCGTGCTCACCGGCCAGCCGGCGCAGCACCGCCTCGGCCCGCTCCCGTACCGCCGCCCGTTCGTCGCCCATCCGGCATTTCTACCAGCGCCGTACGTCAGAACCCCCGGCCGCGCGGGAGGTTCCCGTCACGATCCCTGCATTCGTGCCTCGTCGGACTGGGACGCCGGCGGAAGAAAGAGCAACAGGTCCCGAAGGGGCTCGGTCGCGCTCGGAGGCAGCAGGCAGCGCGCCGCGAGCTCCTCCATCGAGGCGTACGGGCCGCGCAGCCAGCGGTCCACGACGATCTGCCGGCCCTGCTCGGGTGTCAGGCCGGGCAGGGTGGTGAGCACCTGCTCGGGAACCGCGTTGACGTCGACCAGACCACCGTCGTCGAAGCTGCGGGCCAGGTCGGGCCGGCCAAGTCCCAGCTCGGTCCGGGCCGCCGGGTAGTGGTAGAGCAGGTAGCGGGCGTGCTCGCGCCGGATGCGCCGCTCTTCCTTCGCGCGACCCCGGGCGCTGTCCGGCCGTGCGGTGATCGCCTCCCAGAGCCCACGGCTGAGCAGGACCACATGCACCGCACCGGCGAGCCAGGTGATGACGGCCAGACCGAGGAATGTCACCGCCTCCGGGCCGGGCACCTCGGCGTCCGGATTCTCCATGTCGAGCATGGTCACCTCGACGACGACCAGCACCAGGTAGCCGACACCTGCGACAGCGAGGCGCCAACTCCGCCGCCAGACCGCGTACGCCAGGATCACCAGCCAGGTCAGGCAGCCGAACGAGAGCAGGACGAGCACCGTACCGAGGATCGTGACGGTCCTGCTCGCCCAGTAGGGCGCCTCCCGCCGCGCGGGCTGCACGGCAGTGGCCGGAGGCGGCGGAAGCAGCGGCGGAGGGGCTGAGACGACGGCCGGCGCCGGTTGGGTGGGGATGAGACCCGCGGGTGCGACCATCGGCGTCGCCGGTTCGCGCACTGTGGCCGCCACGGGCGGCGGCGTCGCCGGTTCGCGCACTGTGGCCGCCACCGGCGGCGGCGCCTCCGGTTCGGTGGGTTCCGCCCTCACGAGCGTCGGGTCGGAGCGCAGGATGCGCCCGTGCAGTTCCTGCAACGCCCCGCCCGGCTCGATGCCGTACTCCTCGCGGAGCAGCTCGCCGAACTCCCGGTAGGCGGCGAGCGCCTCGGCCTGCCGCCCGCTGCGGTAGAGCGCGAGCATGAGCTGGTGTCGCAGCCGTTCCCGGACGGGAAATTCGGCCACCAGCTCGACCAGCTCACCGACCGTCTCGCGGTGCCGTCCGAGGTCCAGCCTCAACTCGGCCCGGGTCTCCAACGCCACGGCCCGCAACTCCACCAACCGCTGCCGGGCCGCCTCGAAGATCGGGCCGGTGAAGCCGGTGAACGGCTCCCCGTGCCAGCGGTCCAAGGCGGTCGCCAACTCACTGAGCGCCTGTTCCGCAAGCCCGGACGCGTGTCGCTGGCGGGCGGCCTGCACACCCCGTTCGAAACGGACCGCGTCCACCGCCTCGGGATCCACCCGCAGCAGGTAACCGGCGTCGGTCAGGCTGAGCACCTGTCCGGGCGTCCGTGGGGACCGGTCCGGTTCCAGCACCCGGCGCAGCCCGGCCACGTACTTCTGCACCACGTTGGGACCGTTCGCGGGCGGCTCCTCCGGCCAGACCGCGTCGACGATCTGCCCGGTGGACACCGGACGGCCGGCAGCGAGCAGGAGTACGGCGAGCACCGCCCGCTGCTTACCGGGACCGAGGTCGATCTCTTGGTCGGCGTACCAGGCCCGCTGAGGACCGAGAATCGCGAAACGCAGTTGGCCTGACATGCGAGTTTCCGCTCCTGACACCCCCGGGACAGCCGGACGGCAGTGCCCGGCAGCCGGACGGCAGCATATCGGCAGCCGAACCGCCGTGCCGGCCGGCAGCATCCTCCTCGGCACAAGCCACGCAGCGAGAAAGAGAAATGCGATGACACAGGCAACGGGCACCGCCGGCACCATCCGACGGACGGTTGGTACGGCCGCCGCCGTGCTGGCCGCGACCACCCTGCTCGCGGGTTGCGGGCCGAAAAGCGAGCCCGCCGCGGCACCGCAGAGCAGCCCGTCCGCGAGCCCGAGCGTCAGTCCGAAGGAGGCGCTCCTCGACGCCGTCCCGGACGGCACGGAGGGGGCGTTCCGGTTCAGCGGCAAGGACGCGTCGAGCACGATCGACGGCCGGATCGACCCGGCGGCTAAGGCATTCGAACTCAACATGGTCATGCCGCCCGACGAGGGCGTCGTGGTGAAGATGTCGTTCCTGGTGATCGAGGAGCAGAACTGGGTGAAGGCGAAGTTCAGCGGCCGTCCCGGGCTTCCGAAGTTCCCCGACAAGTGGATGAAGCTGGACCGCGCGAAGCTGACCGATGCGACGAGCATCCCGACGTACGACGGCGTGGACCAGGGCAACGCCGGTCCGCTGATCCAGGCGGCCACCTCGGTCGAGCAGAAGAGCCCCGGCCAGTACGTCGGGTTCATCGACGTGAGCGCCGGGGAGGCGGCGAAGGCGCTGGAGGACGGCGAGGCGGCGGCCCTCGGCGAGGCCGGCAAGAAGGTGCCGTTCACGGCCGTGGTCGGTGCGGACAAGCACCTGGCGTCGCTGACGCTGAAGATGCCGGCAGCCGGGAAGGCGAAGGCGTACGACTACGTCGTCAGGTACGCCGACTACGGCAGCGTGCCGAAGATCACCGTGCCGACCGGTGCCGCCACCACGAAGGCCCCGGCAATGGCGTACGACCTGCTGAACGGCTGACCCACGACACAGAGGGCGGCGGCCACACGGGGGGCCGCCGCCCTGTCGTCGTCTGCGGACGCTGGCGTGGTCAGCGACCGAGGACCGAGCCGCCGTTGACGCCGAGGACCTGCCCGGTCACATAGCCGGCGGCCGGGCTGGCGAGGTAACGGATTGCCTCGGCGATCTCGTCCGGCAGTCCAGGACGCTTGACGAGGGTCTCCGCGACCCGCTTCGCGTACCCCTCGGGGGTCATCCGGTCGCCGAAGAACTCGGTCTCGGCGACGTAGCCGGGGCTCACCACGTTGACCGTGATCTGCTCCGGGCCGAGCTGCGCCGCCAGGGTGTACGCCCAGCCGTGCAGAGCTGCCTTCGCCGCCGCGTACGGGTCAGCGCCGCCCCGCTGGGCGGCGATCGAACTGACTATGATCACCCGACCGCCGGGCCGACGCAGCGCCGGCCGCAGCGCCTCGGTCAACAGCACCGCGGTGAGGACGTTGGCGTCGAGGTTGGCCCGCCAGTACGCGGCGGTCCCGGCCAGCGTCCCGGTGTCCCCGGCCAGGTAGCTCCCGGCGTTGTTGACCACCGCGTCGACCGGCCGGCCGGCGACCGCCGCCACGACCCGCTCGAGCTGCTCCGGATCGGTCAGGTCCGCGGTCACCGGGGTGACCTCGCCCGGCCGTCCACAGTCGACACTGATGCGCTCGGCGGCGGTGGCCAGGGCATCCCCGCGCCGCCCGACGACAAGAACGTCGTACCCGTCCCGCGCGAACGCGGAAGCAACCGCCGCCCCGATCCCGGTCGCACCCCCACTGACGACAGCAAGCCGCGAATCCATGTGCATACCCTCCCTCGGCCGAACCCCGCCACAGAACCCCGTCGATCATGACGTTATCGCCCTCCCGCACGGCGTGTCGGGGCAATAACTTCATGATCGACGGGGCGGGGGGCGGGGGCGGCGCGGCCGGGGCCGGGGGGCGTACGGTACAGT
>NZ_JBEXIJ010000018.1:0-135836 GCF_040608495.1 Micromonospora sp. NPDC005174
CCCGGCGGCCACCGCAACGGTGGCCGCCGGGTCTGGCAGTCTTGGGCGGTTGGCGTGGGAAGAGGGGGCTTGCGTGTCGGACGCGGAGTTGACTGTCGCGGTGGCCGGACCGGTGGCGACGGTCGTGATCCACAACCCGGCTCGCCGGAACGCGATGACGGCGGCCATGTGGCGGCAACTCCCCGAACTGCTCGACCGGCTGGAACCCGACCCCGACGTGCGGGCCCTGGTGCTCACCGGCGCGGGCGACGCCTTCTGCGCCGGTGCCGACCTCGGTGATCTGGCCGAGCTGCTGGAGGCCGGCGACACCAGCATCGCGGTGGCCGCCGAGGAGCGGCTGGCAAGCTTCGCCAAGCCAACCATCGCGGCGATCCGAGGTGCCTGCGTCGGGGGCGGCGCGCAGCTCGCGGTCGCCTGTGACCTGCGGATCGCCTCGGACGACGCCCGGTTCGGCGTACCCCCGGCCCGGCTCGGCCTGGTCTACCCTGCGCCGACGACGCGCCGGCTGGCGCGACTGGTCGGCCCGTCCGCGGCGAAGCACCTGCTCTTCACCGCCGAGCTGATCGACGCCGAGCGCGCCCTACGGATCGGCCTGGTCGACGAGGTCCTGCCGGGCGACCGTCTCGCCGGGCGGGTGGACGACCTCACCGCCACGATCGCCCAGCGGTCAGCGCTGAGCGCCGCCGCCGCCAAGGAGATCGTCGACGACCGGGCCGGACCGGCGCGGATCGCCTGGTGGCACCGGAAGGTCGCGGACAGCGGCGAGGCCCGGGAGGGCGTGGCGGCCATGGCGGAGCGCCGTGCTCCCCGCTTCGCCTGGCAGGCGCCGAGCGAGCGCTGAGGCTGGTCGCCCACGCCCGTCGTCGCCGTCTGCGGCCGAGGCGTCGCTGAGGTGGATCCGCCGCGCTGGGCCCCGGTGCCGGCTCCGCCCGGTGCCGGCTCCGCCCGGTAGCGCCCGCCACCTGCCTTCGCTCCCTTTGCTCTGCTTCAGCGGAGGCAACAGCCACGGGTCGTGAGTGTCGCCTCCGTTGAAGCAGAGCAAAGGGCGTGCTCAGGTACTCGGGGGCCTCGCCTGCCGGGCCGGCCACGCCCCGGTCGGGTTCCACCCATTGCGAAACCTCGATCCCGCGTGGTGCCCGCCCCGGGTCGTACGGCAGGCTGTCCGTCGTGCAGCGTGATCAGTTGCTTGCGGGCCGCTACCGGCTCCTGGAGCGTCTCGGCAGCGGCGGCATGTCGGCGGTGTACCGGGCGTACGACGAGGTGCTCGAACGGGACGTGGCGGTGAAGGTGCTCGTCGCCTCGGACCCCAACGCCCGGCAGCGAATCCGGGCCGAGGCCAAGGCGGCGGCCCGGTTGTCGCACCCGCACGTGACGAACGTCTACGACTTCGGCGAGTCGCTTCTGGACGGTGCCCAGGTGCCGTTCGTGGTGCTGGAACTGCTCAACGGCGACACCCTCGAACGACGGCTGGCCGCCGGCCCGCTGCCGCCCCGCGCCGCGCTGCGGGTCTGTGCCGAGGTGGCATCCGCCATCGAGGCAGCGCACGCGCAGGGGCTGGTGCACCGGGACGTGAAGCCGAGCAACGTGATGCTCACCCCCACCGGCGCGAAGGTGCTCGACTTCGGTATCGCGGCGGCCGCCGGTGACTCCGAGATCGACTTCGACGGCCGGCTGCTCGGTACGCCCGCGTACCTCGCCCCGGAGCGACTGGCGGCCGGCGAGGTCCTGCCGGCCTCCGACGTGTACGCGCTCGGCCTGCTCCTGCACCGGACGCTCACCGGCCGACTGCCGTGGGCTGCCGAGACGCAGACCGGAATGCTCCGTGCCCACGTGCACGTCGATCCGGACCCGCTACCCGAGATCGACCGGGTGCCCGCAGAGGTCCACCGGCTCTACCACTGGTGTCTGGCTCGCAACCCCGACGACCGGCCCCCGGCCGCCGAAGTGGCCCGCATCCTGCTCACGGTCGTCTCCGGGCTGGCCGGCGAGACCGCCGCTGCCGGGTCGACCGCTGCCTCCGGTGCGACCGCTGCTTCCGGGCCGTCCGGCGGGGACAGGTCGGCCGCCACCGGCTCGCCCGCTGCCCCCTCGGCCGGAGCTGGTGAGGTTGGCGCTGGTGAGGCCGGGGCGGATGGGGCCGCGGGTGAGGACCCGGAGCGTAAGGCCGCAGCGGGTGAGGACCCGGAAGTTGGTGGCGGCGTGGCGGCCCCGACGGCTGACGGCGTGAACCGGGCTGCTTCCGGCGCTCCCCAGCGACGGTCCTGGCGTCGCCGACGGGTGGCGCTGGTGGTCGGCGGTGCGGTGATCGCCGCGGTAGCGGTGGCTGGTTCGCTCGGCGACTACGGCACGCGGCGGCACGACGGGACGAACCCGCGAACCGGGATCGGCACGGGCGGCACCACCACGGTGGGCCTGCCGGAGACCGTCGCGCAGCCCGAACCGTCCACTGTGCGTCCGCCCGCCGACCCGACCGCCCCTGCCACGTCGGCCGCTCCCCGACCTGGCCCCGGAGCGGGCCCGGGCCGGCCGTCGGCCCCGGGTCAGCCGCCGCCGACCCTCGCGCCGACGGTCGCGCCCACGGACGCGTCAACGCCCGCCGAATCCCCGGGGCTCATGGTGCGCGCCCAGGGCGGAACGGTCACCGTCCGCTGTGTCGGGGGTTCGGCCGAACTGCTCACGGTCAACCCCGCGTCGGGTTACCAGGTGACGCCGTACGACGCGGGGCCGGCGAAGCAGGTCAGGGTGGAGTTGACCTCACCCGAGCACACCAGCGAGATCCGCGTCCACTGCGCCGCCGGGCGGCCGAAGCCGAAGGTCAGTGAGCGCGCCACCTGACCTGGGGGCCGGCGGGTGCAGCGCCGGGGCGTACCCCCGGACGCGGCCCCCCGTTCCCGCCGGCCGGTCGATCACCGCCCGGCGAGCGCCGACCAGCCCGGGGTCACCGGCTCCCGGCGCAGCGGCATGCCCGCCTCGGCCGGGGTCCGGTCGCCCTTGCGCTGGTTGCAGCCGTAGCAGGCGGCGGTGGTGTTGCGCCACGTGTTCCGGCCACCTCGGGAACGCGGCAGGATGTGGTCGATGGTCGACGCCGGACCATCGCAGTACGCGCAGCAGCGCTCGTCGCGGCGCAGCACTCCGGCCCGGGACCAGGCCGGTCCGGAGTTGAACCGCCACCGGGTGACGACATAGCGGACCAGCCGCACCACCCGGGGCAGCGGGAAGACCCCGATCAGCCGATCCGGCTCCGCCTCGTGGATCTCGGCCACCCGTCGGCAGAGCATCCGTACGGCGTGTTGGACGGTGACCCGGTGCAGCGGGCCGAGGTCGGCGTTGACGACGAGGACGGCGTCCACCGGGACTCCTTTCGACAGTGGCGACGGACAGCAAAGAGCCGCCCGGTCCGGCGTTCGGACGGGCGGCTCGGCGCGTACGGGTACGCGTCAGTCGGGCCGGCCCGGCCGGGGACCTTCCACAAGGCGACCGCGGCCGCGCAGCAGCGACGACGGCACGGTGGTGACGTGCGACATCGTCATGATCTGCTCCCGCGGTGGTGGTTGACCTTGCGCGATCACGGTAGGTCCGCACGGGAGCGGGGGGCAACGTATTTCGATCGGCCGCCCGGCTCCTCGGGACGACGCTGCCGCCGGGTTTGGGGAGCGACCCCGGCCGCGCTGCGGGCGGTGGTCAACGGGCGGTCCAGCCGCAGTGCCATCCGGGCGGTGAGTTCGCTGTCCAGCAGCGGCCGGTTGATCTCGCTGGCGACCGCCAGCGCAGGTCCGGAGACCGAGCGCCAGATGGCGGCCAGCCCGGCACCCAGGCCGAGGAGGGCGACGGCGGCCCGCGTGGTCGGTGAGCCGGCCGCCGCGGCGGCACTGACCCCGACCAGCGCGAAGAGCACCACCAGCAACGGCACCAGCACCGGCCAGAAGATGCCCCGGGCGGCCTGGGCCACCAGCCGCCGGTCCCGGATGATCAGGTTTCGGGCGACCACCGCGTAGTCCTCCTCGTCGAGCAGGTCGCGCGGGTGCAGTCCGCCGGTAAGCACGCCGCGCCAGAGGTCGCCCTGGTTGCGCAGTTCGCGGCTCAGCTCGGCGGGCTCCGGTTCCGCCGGATCACCTCGACCCGCCCGTTCGACGGCGACCGCCCACGCGGCCAGCGAGCGGCGTACCACCGCGGCCGAGTACGGGGGAAGCACGCTGGCCAACTCGTCCAGCCACCGGCTGATCTGGATCTGCCGGCCGTCGAAGCGGCGCAGCAGTTGGGCGGCGTCGCCGGGGCGAACCGTGTCGGCCAGCGACCGGCCCAGCCGGTAGGCCAGCCCGACCCGGAGGTTGGTGGCCATCGCCCAGCGCAGCACGTCCACGTTGAGGTCGTCGAGGGCGAGCAGCAGCGGTTCGGTGTCGATCAGACCGGGCTGTTCCAGGTCGGGCAGCCGGTCCGGGTCGGGCATACGGTCCAGGTCGGGCAGGTGGGTGCGGGCGGCGGACGTGTCGGGCAACGAGCCGCTGTGCCGGGTGAGGGCCGAGATCTGGGCCAGCGCGACGTCAACGCCGTCCAGGTACATCCGCATCCGGCGCGGGAGCGACATCTCGGTCAGGTTGGAGAGCTTGGCCGGCGGGTGGACCGGGGTCGCCGGGGCGGGCTCGGCGTGCTGTCCCTGGTGGTAGGCGTCCGCCATCCACCAGCCCAGTCGCAGCGCGGTGACGACGCAGGCGCGCTCGTCACGGATCAGCGGGTACGCGTCGTCCCGCGCGGTCGCCTCGGCTCGTGCGTCCGCCGCGCCAGCGCGGTGCAGGGGTGACATCGCCGCTGCCCTCCCGCCCGGTCGATCGACGGATGATCAACCGAGCGTACGGCAGCGTACCGTCGCTTATGTGGCTTTTTGTCGGTTTGGGGTGCCTCGCCCCGCCAACAGGCCCCGCGGGCGGACCGAGCGCACCGGCTCGCCCGCGACACCCTGTTCGCGCAGGATGTGGTTCGCCGCGATGATCCCGGTCGACGCGGACCGTTCCATCAGGGCGGTCGGGAAGTCCGTCGCGATCCCGTCGCCGGCCAGATAGACACCGGGAGCCTCGGTGCGGACCCCGGGACGCCAGGCGTGGCTGCCCGGCGTGAACGCCGGCGCCTGCGCCTCCACCCGGGCACGCAGCTCCCGGACCCGCAGGTCAGCCGCCTCCGGCCAGAGTGCCACCAGCTCGCGGCGCATCCGCTCGGCCAACTCCTCGGCCGGCACACCGGGCTCGCAGGCGTACGCGTGCAGCTCGACGACCGAACCGCCGGTGCGGCGCGCCCAGCGCCGCGACTCGTTCTCCAGCCGGTGGTACAACGTCACCGAGTCCAGTGTGGGCTGCCGGGACACCCCGCTGAACACCGCCCGGTCGGCAGCGACGTCACCGTCGCACCAGTACCGGGCCACCGCGTACGGCGGGCCGGGCGTGCCGAAGCTGGGCATCCGCGCCGCCAGCCCCGGTGCCCGCGCGACCAGGTCGGGGGAGGCCGCCACCAGCGCGGCGAGCGCGGGCGGATCGACGGCCAGCACCACGTGGGCCGCCCGGTGGTCACTGCCGTCGGTGGTCGTCACCCGCCAGCCGTCGCCGTCGCGGTGCACCCCGGTCACTCCCGAGCGGGTGAGCACGCGACCGCCGTGCTTCTCCACATGCCCGGTCAGCGGCTGCCAGATCGCCGTCGCGTAATCCTCGTCGGGGCAGTCGAAGGCCAGCCCTTCCGGGTTGCCGAGCAGGTAGAAGTGGAACTGGGCGACCATCTCGGCGGCCGACATCTCCGCCTCGTGGTTGAAGAACGAGTGCGAGAAGACCTCGAACAGCATCGCCCGCGCCCGATCCGGCAGCCGCAGCGAGGCCAGCAACTCGTCGGCGGTCGTGTCGTCCAACTCCGCGTAGGTGCGCACCGGGTCGTAGGTGAGCAGCGGCAGCGCCGCGTCCCGGTCCATCGACCGCAGGTCGGCCAGGCGCAGGCTGGGACTGCGCAGCAGCAGCGCCAGCAGGTTCGCCGGGGGCGCGGGGGGCAGCCTGCCGAACTCCTCGGTCGGCCACTCGGCGCTCAGGATCGGATAGCCCGGGATCGGCTTGAGAAAGCCCAGGTCGGGCTCGACGCGGCGGAGGATGGACCGCCAGTTGTAGTACTGCCGAAAGAACGCGTGGAAGCCGTGCTCGTTCTGCTGTTCCCCGTCGGGCAGGGCCTCGGGCCAGGCGCCCAGCCGTCCGCCGACGGTCGGTGCCGCCTCCAGCACCGTCACGTCCACGCCGCGCTCGGCGAGCACCACCGCCGCCGACATGCCGGCGATCCCACCGCCGACCACGACCGCCGTGACCGGTTGCGGCACGCGGTCGGCGCCAGCACCGCCCGGGTCCACCAGGTGCTGGCGTACGCCGATGAGCCGACCCACCACACGCGACAGCGCCACGGGTACCTCCCTCGTCTGCCGCCAGTCTCCTACGGCAGGCAGCGCCGCGCCCGGTCGGACGCGGGCCAGACGTACTCCAGGTCGTCCGGTGTGTCGACGCCGAAGATCGGGCCGTAGTGCGTCGGGTCCTTGCGGAGCAGGGACGATCGGTGGCTCAGGTGCAGGTCGTCGCGGCCGAGCCAGGGCGGCAGGTCACCCGCCTGGGCCAGCTCGTCCTGCGTACGTACGACACCTGCCCCGCACGCGGCGGCGAGGTCGACGGTCAGCGTCGTGGCGCAGGTGTCGGCCCGGCCCGGCTCGGTCCAGACCGCGCACATGTCCAGCCCGTAGCGGGTCAACGCCTCCTCGTACCCGGCCCACATCTTCACCGCCGGGTGGTTGCGCCAGCCGTACCCCGGCCAGGTGAGCCCGCGCAGCACCTGGATGGCCTCCACCCGCTGCTTGCCCAGCCGCTTCTGGTCCAGCACGCGGGCGCTGGCCAGAAAGTCCGGATACGGGAGGAAGGTCTGCATGGCAGTGCTCTACCCACCGCCCGGGTCGCCATGCCTGCCCGGGGACGAACCGGGCGGGGTCGCCCGGGGTGTTCGTGCTGGTTACGATCCGGGCATGGCGGAGCCGTGGCGGGACCGGGCGCGACGGGCGGTCGAGTGGAACTGGCGGCTCCGCTCCGCCGGCGACCCGCGACCGCACTACGTGATCTGCGGCCGGGATGCCCTCGCCTACTACGTGGCCCGCGCGATGCTCGAATCCGACCTTCCCGTCGGCGGCGCACGGGTGACCGTCGTGGTGCCGGAGCGCTACCGCAGTACCGGTCCGGACGTGGCCGGCCTGCGCGGTGTCCGCGTGATCCGCTCGGAGCGCCTGGACGTGGCGACCTTCGAGGCGGCCGGGCTGGCCGGCGCGACCGGGTTGGCCCTGCTGCACCAGGACGACGTGGGCAACCTGCACGCCGCGCTCTGTGCCCAGGCCGTCGACCAGCGGGTCCGCCAGGTGCTGCGGATGTTCAACGGCACCCTCGCCGACGGCGTCCGCAAGCTGATCAAGGCACCCGTCGAGGTGCTCTCCGACGCCGAGATGGCGGCCCCGGCGTTCGTGGCCGCCGCACTCGGCGAGGTCGACCCCAGTTCCTTCCAACACCGGGACAAGACGTTGCGGGTGGCGCGCCGTGCCGACGTCCGGGCGCAGGACGTGGTGTGCGCGCTGGCCCGCCCCGACGGGCAGCAGGGGATGGAGCTGTTGCCTACCGAGCAGGCCGGCGCGGACCTGGTGCTCGCCGAGGCGACCGGTCAGCCGCCGGGCACCGAGGTTGCCGCGCGGCGGCTGGTCCGGGCCCGACGCCGACGACGTCCGGTCGCGGTGCTGCTGCGGGCCCTACGCGGCTTCGCCACCCGCAAGATCGGCATCGCGGTGATGGTGGTGCTCGCGGTGATCGCGGTGCTGGGCGCGCTGATCTCCCGCGCCGAGGACGTCTCGCCGTTGGAGGCGCTGTACCTGACGCTCGTCACCACGCTCAGCGGCGCCGACCCGGACACCGGCAAGGCCGCCGACGCCCAGATCATGCAGGTGGTGCTCAACCTGGCGGGGCTCGCACTGATCCCGCTGATCACCGCTGTGGTCGTGGACGGCATCGTCAACGCCCGGCTCGCCCTGCACACCGGTCTGCTGCAACCGGCTCGCGCCGGGCACGTCGTGGTGATCGGCCTCGGCAACGTCGGCACGCGGGTCATGGCCCAGCTGCGCGAGTACGACGTCGAGGTCGTGGCGATCGACAAGGACCCGGCGCCGCGCGGAGCGACCCTGGCCCGGCAGTTGGAGGTGCCCCTGGTCATTGGTGACGCCGCACTGCCCGAGACCCTGGCCGCCGCGTCGGTCGCGAACTGTCAGGCGCTGGTGGTGGCGTCCACCGACGACGTCGCCAACCTGGAGGCGGCGTTGGCGGCCCGTGACCTCCGCGACGACCTGCGGGTGGTGCTGCGGCTCTTCGACGGCGACTTCGCCGAGCGGGTGGAGGAGAGCTTCGCTCTCGGGGTGTCCCGCTCGGTCTCCTATCTGGCCGCGCCAGCCTTCATCGGCGCGCTCACCGAACGCGCGGTCATCACCACCATCCCGGTCGACCGGCACGCGCTTCCGGTCGCCGAGGTGCCGGTCGCCGCCGGTTCCGAGCTGGACGGTCGGCCGCTGGACACGGTGAACCGGGACGGGCAGGTCCGGCTGATCGCCCGGACTCCGACCGGCGGGGCAAAGACGATCTGGTGGAAGGACCTCGACCCGCGACAGGTGATCTTCGCGGGCGACCGGCTGACGGTTGTCGCCCGCCGACGCGGGTTGGACTGGCTGACCCGCCAGTGCGCCCCGCCCGCGGCGACCAGCCCGGTGCCGCGCGCGACGGACCTCTCAGCGATCCCGCTGCCGCAGGCCGTGCCACACGGCCCCGGCGGCGAGTACGCCGAAACCGGCGACGACGCTGCCCAGCGGCAGGTTGAGCGCGAGCAGCAGGCAGCCGACCAGCCCGAGCCCGGCGAGCACCTGCACCGGTAGCCGTCGCCCCCGGTCCCGCCCCAACGTGAGCGCCGCAGCGTTGGTGATCGCGTAGTAGACAAGCACCGTGCAGCTCGAAAAGCCGATCGCCTGCCGCACGTCGCCGAGCAGCACCACCGCGATCACCACGGCGGCGACGGCCAGCTCCGCGCGGTGCGGCACCCGGTGCACGGGGTGTACGGCGGCCAGCGCGCCGGGCAGGTCGCGTCGGCGGGCCATGGCGAGCGTGGTCCTGCCGACCCCGGCGACCAGGGAGAGCAGCACCCCGACGACGGCGACGGTCGCCCCGGCGCGGACCACCCAGGCCAGACCCGGCAATCCGGCGGCGGTCACCACGTCGACCAGGGGCGCTGCGGACGCGGCCAGCCGGTCGGCACCGAGCACGCCGAGCGTGATCACGGCCAGCGCCAGGTAGATCGCGAGCACCGCCCCGAGCGCCAGCGGCACCGCGCGCGGGATGGTCCGCTCCGGGTCGCGGACCTCCTCGCCGAGCGTGGCGATCCGCGCGTACCCGGCGAAGGCGAAGAACAGCAGCCCGGCGGCGGTGAGCACACCCCGCGCGGAGCCGCCGGGGTCGGCCAGCCGGTCCAGGTGCACCGGCCCGCCGACCAGACCGACGACCGCGACGAGGGCCAGCACGGCGAGTACCAGCGCGACCAGCGCCTTCGTGGCGGTGGCCGTCTTACCGATGCCGCGCAGGTTCACGGCGGTGACCGCGAGCACCGCGCCGACGGCGACCAGCCGGGCTTGCCCCGGCCACAGGTACGCCCCGATGGTCAGCGCCATCGCCGCGCAGCTCGCCGTCTTGCCGACCACGAATCCCCAACCGGCGACGAATCCCGCCAGCGGTCCGAGGCGTTCCCGGCCGTAGACGTAGGTGCCGCCGGACTCCGGGTAGCGAGCCGCCAGGCGCGCCGAGCTGGTCGCGTTGCAGAAGGCGACGAAGCCGGCGAGCAGCAGCGCGGGCAGCAGTCCCGCGCCGCCGGCCGCCGCCGCGGCGGGCGCGAAGACCACGAAGACGCCCGCGCCGAGCATCGAGCCCAACCCGATGACGACCGCATCGGGTACGCCCAGCCGCCGCGCCAGTCGATCCACGAGCCGAACCCTAGGTGTACGACGTGAACGGCCGGTCCCACTCGCGTAACCGACCGGGGAGCGGCAGATCGTCCCACGGCATCCGGTGCAGCAGCCGGTCCAGGAAGAGGCTGAGCAGCAGCGCCGCGACGCCGTCGGTGAGCCAGTGGAAGTTCAGGTATGTCGTGGTGACCAGCAGGATCGCCGGCGGTGCGAAACGGATCAGGCGGTACACGCTCGGGTGCAGTCGCCCGGCCGTCAGGGCGGTCAGCAGCACGGCGATCACCCCGTACCAGACGATCGCGTTGGCGACGTGCCCCGACGGATAGGAGAGGTCGTACTCGGTGGGCGGCAGGTCGTTGAAGATCCGGACCGAGTGAGCCGGCGGCAGATCCGAGCTGGGCGCGGCCCGATCGGTCAGGATCTTGAGCGGGCCGACCGTCAGGTACAGCAGCACGAACGCCGCCGCCAGCAGCAGCAGCGGCCGAACCGTGCGGGAGCGCCACGCGACCGCCAGCCCGAGCGCCCCGGCGATCGGCATCAGCAGCCAGCCGCCCTGCCCGAGGAAGTTCAACACCCGCGCCGTCCAGTAGATCGGCGCCGGGTGATGGGCGTAGGCCCATTCGCGGACCGCGAGGTCCAGCCCGAGCAGCGCCCCGTTCGCCAGCGCCAGGGTCACCGCCCCGAAACCGGCCAGCAGCAGGGCGTCGAACCACCAGCCGGCCGGGCGGACGGGCCGTAGCCGCAGGTCACGTCGTACACCCGTGGGTTTGAGCACGCGACCACGCTACCGGCCCGGCGCGAGGCCGGGGTCCGCGGCGCTGTGGGCCCAGCCACGATGTGAGGCGGATGCGGGGGCCGAGGCGTCATGCTTGTCCCCGTGCGGATCACGTCTGCCCTCGTCGACCCGGCGCTTCTCGACCTGCCCTGGTCGACACCGCTGGAGGAGTGGCCTGCCCAGCATCTGGTGGCCCTGCCGCAGGGCATCTCCCGGCACATCGTCCGGTTCGTCCGGTTGGGCGACTATGTGTACGCCTTCAAGGAGACCCGGGAGCGGATCGCCGAGCGGGAGTACGACCTGCTCCGGTCGCTGGAGCGGATCGACTTTCCCTCGGTCGAGGCGGTGGCGGTCGTCGCGGACCGGCAGACCGACGACGGGGAACCCCTCGAGTCGGTGCTGATCACGCGGCACCTCCAGTTCTCGCTGCCGTACCGGGCGCTCTTCTCGCACACCCTGCGGCCGGAGACGATGAGCCGGCTGCTCGACGCGCTCGCCGCCCTGATCGTGCGGATGCACCTGACCGGCTTCTTCTGGGGCGACTGCTCGCTGTCGAACACGCTGTTCCGCCGGGACGCGGGGGCCTTCGCCGCCTACCTGGTCGATGCCGAGACGGGGGCGCTGCACCAGTCGCTCTCCAACGGTCAGCGTGGCGAGGACCTGGAGATCGCCCGGGTGAACATCTTCGGGGAGGCGCTGGACCTGCAGGCCGCCGGCCTGCTGCACGAGTCCATCGACCCGGAGGCGGTCTGCGAGGAGGTCGTGCAGCGCTACGAGCGGCTGTGGCACGAGATCACCTATGAGCAGGCGATCGAGCGGGAGGCCCGGCACGACATCGAGGGCCGGATCCGTCGCCTCAACGACCTGGGTTTCGACGTGGCCGAGGTGGCCATGTCGAGTGCCGAGGACGGGCGTTACCTGGTCCGGCCGAAGGTCGTCGACGCCGGCTACCACACCCGGCGGCTGCTGCGGCTGACCGGCCTCGACGCCGAGGAGAACCAGGCCCGCAAGCTGCTCAACGACCTGGACGCCTACCGCGCGGAGAGCGACCTGACCGACGAGCAGCAGGCGGCGCACCGCTGGCTGACCGAGGTCTTCGAGCCGGTGGTCCGGGCCGTGCCCGCGCACCTGCGTCGCAAGTTGGAGCCGCAGGAGCTGTTCGCGCAGATCATCGAGCACAAGTGGCTGCTCTCCGAGCGGGCCGGCCGGGACGTCGGGATGGCGCCCGCTGTGCAGACGTACCTGGCGGACGTGCTGGTGCACCGCCCCGACGAACAGGCCATCCTCGGCGTCGACGCCCCCGCCCTGGGCTGAGCCGACTGCCGCTTCGTCACTCCACCCAGGAGCCTGCGCGCAGCACCCGCACGACGTTCAGCTCGTCGTCGAGCACGACGAGGTCGGAGCGGAGACCGACCTGGAGGGCACCGAGCCGGTCGCCCAGACCGATCGCGCGGGCCGGGGTGGTCGCCGCCATCCGGGCGGCGTCGGCCATCGGGATTCCGGCGTGCACCGCGTGCCGGAGCGCCGCGTCCATGGTCAGCGTGCTGCCGGCGATCGCGCCGTCGCGGGCGAGCCGGGCCACGCCGTCGGTCACCGTGACGGCCTGACCGCCCAACTCGTACTCACCGTCGGCCATTCCGGCGGCGGCCATGGCGTCGGTGATCAGCGCCGCCCGGTCGGGTCCGGCGGTCGTCGTGGTGAAGGTCAGCATGCCGTCGTGCAGGTGCACGCCGTCGGCGACCAGTTCGCAGACCACTGTGGACGCGTCGAGCAGGGCCACCACCGGGCCCGGCTCACGGTGGTGCACCGGGCGCATGCCGTTGAACAGGTGCGTACCCACGCTCGCCCCGGCGGCGATCGCGGCCCGGGTCTGCTCGTAGGTGGCGTCGGTGTGGCCCACGGCGGCCACCACGCGCTGCGCGGTGAGCAGCTTGATCGCCTCCAGCGCTCCGTCGCGCTCCGGGGCGAGGGTGACCATGCGGATCGCGCCGCGGCCCAGCTCGATCAGCTCGGCCAGCTCGTCGGTCGACGGGTCGCGCAGGTACTCGGGGTTCTGCGCGCCGCAGCGGTCGGCGGAGAGGTAGGGGCCCTCGAAGTGGATTCCCGCCAGCACCCCCTCGTCGACGAGCGGGGCGAACGCCTCGGTGGCCGAGCGCATCACCTCCAGGGGCGCGCTGACCAGGCTGGCCAACAGCGTGGTGGTGCCGTGTCCCAGGTGGAAGGCGGCCGCCGCGCGGGCCTGGTCGGCGTCCCCGGTGGTGAAGGTGTGCCCGCCGCCGCCGTGCGTGTGCATGTCGACGAAGCCCGGCAGGATCCAGTGCCCGTCGCGGACCGACGGATACTCGGCCACGGCGGTGATCCGTTCGCCGTCCCACTCGACGCACCCCTGCCGGATGACACCGTTCGGGGTCACCACTCGGCCGTTCACCCGTTCGGTCATCGTTCCTCCTGATGGTCAAGCACGGTCAGGGTGTCCAGCGCGAGGAGGGCAGCGCCCAGGCAGCCCGCCTCGTCGCCGAGGGCCGCCGCGACGAGACGCGGCTCCCGGTGGAAGGTCATCCGGTCGTGCAGGGCCGCCCGCAGGGGGACGAGCAGCAGGTCACCCGCCTGGGCGAGACCGCCGCCGAGCACGATCGTCGTCACGTCGAACAGCGCCTGCCCGGTGGCGAGGCCGTCGGCGAGTGCCTCGACGGCAGCTCGCCAGACCTGGGCGGCGAGTGGTTCGCCGGCCGCGGCGCGTTCCGCGACGGCGGCCGCCGTCGCCGGGGCGTCGGGGCTGCCGCCGGCCAGTTCGGTGTAGCGCCGGCCGATCGCGGACGCCGAGGCGACTGCCTCCAGGCAGCCGGGTCGCCCGCATCCGCAGCGTGGGCCGTCGGGTCGGACCATGATGTGGCCGATCTCGCCGGCCGCGCCGTGCGCGCCGACGGCTGCCATCCCGTCGACCACGTGCGCGGCGGCGATGCCGGTACCGATCGCCACGAAGAGCACGTGGTCGGCGCCGCGTCCGGCGCCGAGCCGGGCCTCGGCGAGACCACCGACGCGTACGTCGTGGCCGAGCGCGGTGGGCAGTCCGAGCCGCCGCACCGCCAGGTCCCGCAGCGGTACGTCCCGGAAGCCCACGTTCGCCGACCACACCGCGACCCCGCGTGCCTCGTCCACGACCCCGGGGACCGCGACGCCGATCGCGACCGGGGTGAGGCCGTCGGCGCGGGCCTTGGCGGCCAGTCCCTCGGCGACGTCGAGGATGGTGTCGACCACGGCGGCCGGGCCGCGCGCGGCGTCGGTGGGGTGTCGTTCGGTGCGTACGGCGACGCCGTCCGGCCGGACCAGGGCGCACTTCATGCCGGTGCCGCCGATGTCCAGCGCCACGACCACCCGGTCGCTCATGCGAGTACCACGGACCGGGACAGGTGTCGGGAAGCGTCGGCGGACAGCGAGGCGGCCTCCCGCCAGCAGTCGGGTTGGCTCGCGATCTCCGCGTCCACGTACGCCATCGGTAACTCCTCGCAGGGCCGACCTGTCTGCGCAATACGGCTCGTTAGGGCCATATTTCGCGCGTTATTCTGCGCGAACCGGGGTGGTCGTGGCAACCGGCCGGCCGATCGCGCAGACCGGCCTTTTGCGCCCGCCCAGTTTCGCGCACTAGTGTGCACGCAATCAATCACCGAGCGTGCAGTTGCTGGGAGGGTCGCCGAGGTGGACCGGTACGCCAGATGGAACGCCCTGCTGGAGATGCTGACCGACAACGGTCGGGTCAGCGTCGAGGCGGCCGCCGAGCGGCTGGACGTCTCCCAGGCCACCATCCGGCGCGACTTCGACCAGCTCGCCCAGCAGCAGATGATCACCAGAACCCGGGGTGGCGCGGTCGCCAACGGCGTGTCGTACGACCTGCCCCTGCGCTACAAGACGGCCAAGCACTCGGCCGAGAAGCAGCGGATCGGGGCCGCCGCCGCGGCGCTGGTCACGCCCGGCACCGTGGTCGGCCTGAACGGCGGCACCACCAGCACGGAGGTGGCCCGGGCGCTCGCCGTCCGGCCGGACCTGAACACCAGCGCCGAAGGTGCCCAGCTCACCGTCGTGACGAACGCGCTGAACATCGCCAACGAGCTGCTCGTACGGTCGCGGATGAAGGTCGTGGTGGCCGGCGGCGTGGTGCGCCCGAAGTCGTTCGAGCTGGTCGGCCCGCTGGGCGGCGCGTTGCTGCGTGAGGTCACCCTCGACGTCGCTCTGCTCGGCGTGGACGCGATCGACCCGCAGCTCGGCGCCGCCGCCCACCACGAGGGGGAGGCGGCCATGAACAACCTGATGGTGGCCCGTGCCAAGCGGGTCGTGATCATCGCGGACTCGTCCAAGTTGGGCGGTCACGCCTTCGCCCGGATCTGCCCGGTCGAGCGGGTCGAGACGCTGGTGACCGACTCCGGGGCCGCGCCCGAGGTGGTGGAGGCGTTCCGGGCCGCCGGCGTGCAGGTCGTCTGCGCCTGAACGGTCACGCTCCGTCGATGAAATGCATCGACCGGCGTGTCAATGCATACCGCGTATTGCGCACCGCTGCATACCGCGTATGGTGTCGGCTGTCACGCCCACCATCGGGGGAGGTGCAGCTTGCCAGCTGTCCTGGAGATCGAAGGTCTACGTAAGACGTACAAGAGTCGTCGACGCGGCACCCGCAACGCGCTCGACGGCTTCGACATGCGGGTCGACGCGGGGCAGGTGCATGGCTTCCTGGGTCCTAACGGGTCCGGTAAGACCACCACTCTGCGTACGCTTCTCGGCCTGATCCGACCCGACGGCGGACGGATGACGCTGCTCGGGCACGAGGTCCCCGACGCGCTGCCCACGGTCGCCGGTCAGGTCGGCGCGATCGTCGAGAGCCCGCAGTTCTTTCCGCACTTCACGGCACGGGACACGCTGTCCCTGCTGGCGGGTGCGGGCGAGGTGCCCGCCACACGGGTCGACGAGGTCCTGGAACTCGTCGGGCTGCGCGACCGGGCCGGCGAGCGGGTCAAGACGTACTCACTGGGCATGAAGCAGCGGCTCGCCGTCGCGTCCGCCCTCCTGAAGAACCCGAAGCTGCTCATCCTCGACGAGCCGGCCAACGGCCTCGACCCGGGCGGCATCCGGGAGATGCGCACCCTGATGCGCACCCTCGCCGAATCCGGGATGACCGTGGTGCTGTCCAGCCACATCCTCGGCGAGATCCAGCTCATCTGCGACTCGGTCACCATCATCTCGCTCGGCCGGCGGGTCGCCTTCGGCCCGGTCGACGAGGTGCTCGCCCAGCACTCGTCCGGCGCGGTCCGGGTCCGCCTGGAGGCGGTCAGCGACCTGCCGACGGCCACCGAGGCCCTCACCCGGGCGGGTGTCCGGGTCACCGGGCATCCGGACCACCTGATGCTGACCGGCGTCGACAAGCCGGCCACGATCACCCGGCTGCTCGCCGAGCAGCACCTGTACGTCAGTGAGCTGGCTCCGATCGCGGTCGATCTGGAGAGTGTCTTCCTCGAACTGACCGCCACCGCGCCGGTCCCCGGCCAGCACCGGCAGGTCGACGAGTCCACGAGGGTCGGTGGGACGGGTCAGCCCGGCGCCACCGGGGGAGGGTGGGGCGCGTGAGCCTCTATCGGACGGAGCTGCGCCGACTGACCAAGCGGCGCTTCACCCGCTACATGACGCTGCTCGGCCTGCTGGTGCTGGCCGCTGTGGTGGTCGGCGTCTTCTTCACCAACCAGAAGATCGACGCCAGTCAGATCGCCAAGGCCGAGCGGCAGGCCGACCAGCAGTACCAGGAGCAGGTCCGCTGGAGTGAGCAGGAGCGGGGCAACTGCGAGCAGGCCAAGAAGGCCGGCACGTCGAACGACGGTCGTTACCCCGAGGACTGTTCGGTGATCACGCCTCCGTCGCGGGACCAGATCGAGGCGGAGTGGTTCCTGCCGTCGACGTTCAACTTCCGCAAGACGTTCGACGAGACACTGGTCCCGTTCGCGGCGATCCTCGCCCTGGTCGGGTTCGTGGTCGGCGCGTCCTTCGTCGGGGCCGAGTGGAGCACCGGCGGCATGATGAACCTGCTGCTCTGGCGGCCGAAGCGGCTCACCGTACTACTCACCAAGCTGGCCGCGCTGCTCACCGGCATCCTGGCGGTGACGCTGCCGGCGGCGGTGTTGTGGTTCGCCGGATTCTGGGCGGTCGCCAGCTTCCGCGGCAGCACCGAGAAGATGACCTCGGGCGCCTGGCAGTCGTTCGCGCTGACCGGGTTGCGGGGCGTGGCGCTGGTGCTGGTGATCACCACCATCGGCTTCGCGCTGGCCTCGTTGGGCCGGCACACCGCGATGGCCCTCGGCGGTGTCGTGGCGCTGATGGTGGTCGGCCAGTTCGGCCTCGGCATCCTGCTGGCGATGGCGAACGTCAAGTTCGCCGAGGCGTGGCTGCTGCCCACGTACGCGCTGGCCTGGATGACGAAGACGGTCAAGCTGCAGAACTGGGAGTCCTGCAACGCGACCTACTACGGCGAGTGCAAGCCGGAGACGATGGACATCACCTGGCAGCAGTCGTCCGTGCTGTTCTCGATCGGGCTCGTGGTGATCCTCGGCGCGGCGCTCTGGGCGATGCGTCGCCGCGACATCTCCTGACCGTTCGGCAGCGGCGGAGGCCTCCGAATGCCCCGGGGGCTTCCGCCGCTCTTACTGGCTTGCACTGGCGCTTCGTGCTACCAGCTGAGCTTGCACATGCTGAGCCGCACCGCGTAGGGCTGTCACCACCGCCTCAACCGCAGTGGATTGGGCCCTCCTGACACTCATGGAGATGTAGATCCGTCGACGCGGCCAGTTCATCAGCGGCACGGCTTTCAGCCGGGGGTCGAGGTGGGTGGCAATCGCCAGCTCATTCATCAGAGTGATGCCGACACCGACGGCCACCAGGTTTTGGATGGCGACGATGTCAGAGGCGGTGACAGCGATGCGTGGCTCGAATCCGGCTGCCTCGCAAGCCGCGGTGAAGCGGTCGCGCACACTCTCCATCACCCATGATTCCTGCGACAGGTCCGCGAAGTCGATCTCTGGTTGATCGGCTAGCGGATGACCGCGGGGCAGGAGAACACATCTCCGATCGCTCATCAAGGAAATCCGGCGCAGCTTTCGTTCATCGGGGCTGGCGGCCTCATTCGTCCAGTCGCACATGACCGCGAGGTCGACCTCGTTGCGGACGACAAGCGGGGTGGCCTCTGCCGGCTCCAACTGCTGGACGACGACCTTCGTCGGTGTGCCCTGCCCGGCGAGCAGGTCCAGCATGACGGGCACAAGCGTGGAGCAGCTGCTCTGGAAGGCAGCGAGGCGGATCACCGTCCCGGTGTCGGCATTGAGCGCGGCGATATCAGCCTCGGCCGCGGAGAGCGCCGCGAGGACGACGTCTGCATGGCCGGCCAGCCGCCGACCTGCTTCGGTCAGGCGAATAGTGCGGTCGGCGTGCACCACCAGGGGCGTCCCGGCGGCTCGCTCGAGCTGACGCATCTGGTAACTCACCGCAGGCTGCGTGTAGCCCAGGGCGCTGGCGGCAGCCGTGTACGAGCCGGTGCGTGCCACCTGGGTCAGGGTGAGCAGCTGGCGTGCGTCAAACATGAGGGAAGCATATAAACCTACCTGATCGGTGGGTTAAATCTTTCTATTGGACGGTCGCTCCCGAAGCCGCCACGCTTGCCCGTGGGGGCGCTCGTGCCCCCACCCCGTCGAGCACATCACACCGGCGGCCAGGTTCCAGGTGGTCGCCGGCTTCGGAAGGTTGGCAATGGCACTCCTTCACACCCCTTCGACAGGGGCGTTGGCCAGAACAGGAATCAGGTTCACCGGCACAGTGGCGGCTCTGCTGCTGGCTGCGACCATCGCCGGCTGCGGTGGACAGAGCACCGCACTCCCGGGCGGGCAGAGTGGCACCTCCGTAGGAGGCGACAGCATCGAGAAGGTGCTTGCCGAGGCCCCGATCGCGGCACCCAACCTCATCTCCACCGGCACCACCATGGCCACAATCAAGGAGAAGGGGGTACTGACGGTCGGAGGCACCGAGACCGCGGCGCTCTTCTCGTTACGCGATCCGTTGACCGGCAAGCTCACCGGCTTCGATGCGACTCTGTCGCAACTGCTGGCGAAGTACATCACCGGTAAGCCGGAGACGAAGCTGGTCCAGGTCACGGCGCAGACCAGGGAACTGCTGCTGCAGAACCGAACCGTCGACACCGTCTTCGCCACGTACACGATCACTCCGGCCCGAGCCGAGAAGATCTCGTTCGCGGGACCGTACTACAGCTCGGGTACCTCCATCCTCGTGAAGAAAAATCGAACTGACATCAAGCAGGTGACGGATCTCGCCGGCAAGTCGGTGGCGACCCAGGCCAACTCAACCGCTGCGGCGACCTTGGCCAAGCAGGTTCCGGACGCGAAGGTGTTGCTCCTCGGCAGCAACGACGAGTGCGTGCAGGCCGTTCGGCAGGGACGCGCCGAGGCGTACGTGATCGATCAGGCGATCCTGGTTGGCGACGTGGCTCGCAATCCGGAACTCAAGGTGGTCGGCAATCCCTTCACCACGGAGCCGTACGGCATCGGCCTACCGCCCGGCGATGCCCAGTTCAAGACTTTCGTCAATGAGTGGCTGCGGTCGATCGTCGCATCCGGGCTCTGGGAGCGAACCTGGAAGTTGACGGTGGGAACCGCGGTCGAGGACGCAGCGCCGACGCCGCCGCAGCCGGGATCCGTGGCCGGAAGTTAGTCTGTCGATGGACGTCGTTGGCCACCTTGGCCCGCTGTGGGATGGTCTCCTGGTCACTCTCCAGTTGACCATCCTGTCCTTCGTCGGAGCGCTGCTCTTGGGCATTGTGCTGGCCGTCATGCGAATCTCCCCCATTCTGCCGTTACGGGTGCTGGCTGGCGTCTACGTGGAGGTGGTCCGCAATATTCCGCTACTCGTCCTACTGGTGATCTTCGTCTTCGGGTTGCCAGAGATCGGCGTCATGTACTCGCTCTTTCTCACCGTGGTGACCGCCATGGCCCTCTACGGGGCGGCTTTTGTGTCCGAGACGGTGCGTACGGGCGTGGCTACCGTGTCAGTCAATGAAGCCGAAGCAGCGCGTGCGCTCGGGATGACGACAACCCAGACGATATGGCACATCATTCTGCCGCGCGCTCTGCGGGCGATGATTCAGCCGCTCGGAAACGTCTTCATATCGATCTCCCTCAGTAGCTCGCTGGCGGCAGCCGTGGGTGTGAGTGAACTGACCGGGAAAACTGACATGATAAATCTGGAATACGCGGACGCCGGCGTGACGCTTCTGATCAGTGGTGCGCTCTACGTCGGGATCACCTTGAGCGGGGGCCTCTTCTTCGGTTGGATGGAGCGACGGTTGGCAGTCGGCCAATGAGAACCGAAGTTCATCGCCTGTTCGATCCACCCGGTCCGCGGGCGATACGCCGTAACCGCGTCATCGCCGTCGCCGTCGCCCTGGTGCTGCCGGCACTTGCGCTGCTGGTGGTTTCGCGGTTCGCTGCCGCGGGTCAACTCGAGCCGGGAAAATGGTCAACTTTCGGACAGTGGCCGGTTGTTCGATATCTTCTTGATGGCGTTGGAAAGACGCTCCTCGCGACCGCGGTCGCTACCGCCATGACCGTGCCCATCGGTCTGTTGGTCGCGCTCGCCAGGTTGGCGCGCAATCCGGTGACCCGACTACTCGCTGCTGCTTACGTCGAGCTGTTTCGCGCGGTGCCGGTCCTTTTGCTGCTGTTCGCCTGCATGATTGCGCTGCCTCGCTTCGGCGTGCGGATGCCGATATTCTGGCAACTCGTCGTTCCGGTTACGCTGTCCAATATCGCGGTGATCGCCGAGATATTCCGGGCCGGCATCGCCGCGCTGCCCCGGGGTCAGACCGAGGCGTCCTACGCCATCGGTATGACCTACTGGCAATCCATGCGCCTCGTGCTCATTCCGCAAGCTGTCCGACGGCTCCGGCCCGCACTCGTGACTCAACTCGTGCGGCTTCTGAAGGAAAGCACGCTCGGGTTCGTGGTCAGTTACACCGAGTTGCTATACGCGGGCAAAGTGCTTGGCGAATACACGCACGCGCTGATCCAGACCTACCTGGTCGTAGCGGTCTTCTATATCGCTATCAACTCTCTGCTCTCGTGGTTCGCGCGAGCGCTCGAACGTAGGCCAGCTCTGAAATCTCACTAGAAGAGCCGGCAAGCTTACTGGAAACCGTGCATCGCCGAAAGGGCTAATCGCCAGCATGTGCCGCCTCCTTGGCGTCGTCTCGTCGTCCCCAGACACCATCGTGCACCTTCTCGAAGAAGACCTGCCCAGCTTCACCGCCCTCTCCGAGGAACACGCGGACGGTTGGGGTGTGGCCTATCGGACCGTCGACGGGCTCGGTACGAGGCGTTCGGTGGAGCCTGCGTATCAGAGTTCGGCATATCACCAAACAGTCGGTGCCATCCGAACCGATCTCGCTCTGCTGCATCTCCGACTCGCCAATCCGGGTTCGCGGTTGACCGAGTCGAACACGCACCCGTTCGTGCTCGGAGCCACCGCTTTCGCGCACAACGGTCACTTCAGCCCGCCGGACGCGCTGGACGGCCTCATCGACCCGGATCTGCTGGCCCTGGCGGCTGGTGATACGGACAGCGAACGCTACTTCCTCCTCGTCCTGCAGGAGCTTCGAGGCGGCGAGGACCCGGTGTCCGCACTGCAAAAGGCGTCCCGAGCGGTTCGCGAACGTACGACGTTCAGCGGGTTGAACTGTCTCCTGCTGACACCTGACACGCTGTACGCCCACAGCGACAACGACCCGGAGTCGGAGGTCAGTCGCCGTAGAGGACCAGACTTCTTCCGGCTCAGCTACCGCAACACTCCCAATCGTGTCGTGGTGGCATCCAGCGGTTGGAGGCAGCCTCAGGCGCAGTGGACCGGTCTCGGTAGCGGTACCGTGCTGCAGATCGACCGCACCGGCCTGCGGGTGCGGGTGCACGAGCCCGGCGCCATCCCAAACCGCGTGCCGTGAGTCAACTGGATCTCGCCGACGTGGTTGGCCGCCGGGGGTCTGCTGGCATTCAGCAGTTCAGTACCTCGGCGGCCAGCCGCTGGAAATCCGCACCTCTGTTTCCGTTGGAGGTCTGGGCCGACACGCTGTGGATCGCGTCAACCCAATCTTGCTTCCCCGGGATGCTCAGGCTTCCGGACCTTGCCCTCACGTACTGCAGCGCGGTCGATACATCAACGTCGAGCATCAACCTCATCGCCTCCATGACCGTCGCCGCGCCAGCGGCCTGGTGGCCAGTCGTCTGTTCGATCAGGCTCACGCGTTCGCCGACGGGAATGCTGCTTCCCCGGTCGCCAATCAGCAGGCGGTTGCGTTCGATCGGGTCCTTCGACTCCTGGTAGTCGAAGACGAACTCGGCCTTGCCTGATGCTCCGAACTCGCCCAGCAACGGTGTGAACTTGTTGAACCATTCATCGCCGTCGACCTGCTGAACGATCGTCCTCAGGTCGTCGCGGGCTCGCTGAAGCACGGCGTCGGCCTCGGTCGCGCTGCGTCGCCGAGTTTCGGCGATCCTTCCGAAGAAATCGTTGACGATCTTCAGCTTCGCGTCCCTGTTCGGCGCAAGTAGCAGCTCGCCGACCGTTGTGCTGGTCGAGCCGTGGACCGGTCCGTCCAGCTCGGCGGCTCGCCGGAGAAACCCGGGTTTCAGACGGCCCTCTTCCAGGTCGACAGTGGTGGCGGGGGCGGCGGATATCCGCCAGATCGGGTTCAGTGCCAGGCCTAGGCCGTTGGTCGGCGACTTGGGCACGAGATGCACGATGCCGAGGTGGTAGATCTCCGACAACTTCTTGAGGCTGGCGTCGAGTGATGCCTCAGTCACCACGACGGCCTGCTGCCCCCTGAGGGCGAACTGTTGAACCAGGCGTCTGACGTCTCGGATGACCTCGCCGAGGGCCTCCACACCCCGCTCCTGCACGCCCAGGTAGATGACCTGGCGGTCGACGTTACGCGCGGCTTCGCGGATCTCGTTCTGCGTCTGTTCTCCTGGCAGGTGGCCACGCCAGTAGAGGTTGGATCGTTCCTCGTCGCGCACGACGCCCGGTGGCAGCAGCGCGTCGTCCAGGAGGGGCGGACTCGGGGGTTCTGCATACGGTGGGCGAGGATCGGCGGTGGACGCGTCGATGCCGGTGGCCTGCAGGAAACCGTCGAGGTCGACGAGTCGGCCGCCTGCGTCGAGCACGAGCACGTCGGTACCGGGTGCCGACAACTGCCTGTACCGGTCGTCGTCGACCGTCGCAACCTTGTCGAACAGGCCATGCTCCTGCGTGTCCAGCCACCGCAGCTGAACCTGCCCACTGCGGTCGTCAGCCAGAAGCCAGTACACGTGGGCCGGCTGACCGGTGGGCCGAACAGCCACGAGCATCATCGCACTCGGATTTCGCTCCATAGCCCGCCACAACCGTGCGGGATCGATCTGATACGCGGGCGTCAGACTGGTACCGCCGAGGGCTGTGACGAGGTCAGACAGGTGCGGATCCGTGAACACGGAACCGTCGACGGTTCGGTTGCTGGTCCGACCGTGAAACGCGACGAACGCTCCCATGGCGCGCATCAGACAGTCTGACTCGTCATTCGGAAGCGGGTGGGCGGCAAACTGGTTTCTGGAGATCCATTCGCTGAGCCGTTCGGCCGAGCGGCCCGACTTCGAGTCGTTCCACACTGCGGCCACGGCCGCACCGAACGGACTCTCGGTGCCGGAGGCGGGCGACTTCGGCTTCTCGATCTCGGCCAGCAACTCCGTCACCCTGGTGTCCAACACACGTTTCCGACGATGCCACTCCTGCTGCTCACGTACCCAGGCGGCATTGAGGTCGTCGAGGGAGGTCGCGGTGGTCGGTGTCGGAGCCGACGTACTCGTGGCGTTGGGTGCGGCTCGTTGGCTCAGCTCACCCGCGAGCCGCGCGCGTTCGTAGGCCAAGTTCGCCGAGCGCCAGGCGATGAAGCTCTGCTGCTGCGACATCGCCGCCGAATTCGCCGCGGCGAGCCGCTCCATCGCCCGCGGGTCGTCGGCGAAACCTAGATGGTGCGCCGCGTCGACCAGGTCCATCCAGATCGGAGCGGCATCGGGAATCGTCACCATCAGCGCGGCTGTGGTGTCCGCGGTGGCCCTGGGCATACGGGCCATGACGACCAGTTGCTCGGTCCATTCGACCAAGGCGCTCGGCTCCCTGCTGTGGAGCAGGGACAGGTCGACGACACCGCCCAGGCCGGTGCCCACATCCTGTGAACCAGCCGAGCCGCTGGCTGCGTCGGCACCTGCGCCGACTCGGTTCGAACTCGACATATGGTCGCGGGCGCCCCAGTAACTATCCGTCGGCGCGCTGGTCGGGTCGGTCTGTCCAGTTTGACTGTCGACCTGTCCGGGCCGACCGGCACCCGCACCGGAGAACATCGCGACGTCGATCCGACTGTCGCTGCTGCTGATGCCGGAACTGGTGTTGCGCCCACCGCGCGTATCCCGGACGTGCGGCGGCTGTACGGAAACGAGCCGAGCGCGAACAATTCTGCTGTACAGGGTGAGGGTCATCTTGCCGCCCATCAGTCGCGGATCCTCGATCGGTATCTCGAGCGGACCGGACAGGCGGGTTCGTAGCGAGCCCCACAGCGTGCTCTGCCCCAGCGATGTGATCACCTGGTGCGCGACGAAGCCGCCGAGTTGCGCCTCGTCGCCAGCCAACCCAGCGCCGATCAGGGCTTGCATCGCCGCGGCCTGGACCGCCGCAGCGCCTCGGAAGTCGGCTACCTGGAACTGCGGCGGGAGCCGCAGCGACGTCGTGCGCTCTTTTCTGAACGAATGATTCCCTAATTGCCAGCGGCGAAGGTCGGTCTCTGCCGGGTGAGACACGATTCGGGTCCACGAGACGGGTGGGGGAGTTCCGAGATCCTTGGTATCCGTCCGGAGGTGGTTGGCGAACTTGTCGGTGACCAAGTCGTGTTTGATTCGCAGCGGAGCGCCCAGCGAAAGACCTCTGTGGTACGCGCTCGCCAACAACGTGACCCGTTGGCGCACCTCGGCCCATGCACCCGGCATGTCGACGGCCACCATTTCCCGATCTCCGACTGTCGAGACCTGGGCGCTCTGATGGGCTCTGCCAACCGTCCCGGTTGCGCCGGCGGACCCTGAGCGTTGCGGCTCCACGGCGCCGGCGAAGATTTCCGTCACTGTTTCGGTAGCCGCGTAGGCGACCTGCTGAAGGCTCCTCGTGGCCGTACTCGTCACGTCGAGCTCCAGGTTCCGCGGACCTGCGGTCACCTGCGTGATGTGAGGTGACGTCGGGAGCCCCCCGTCGTCCTGCGCAATCACCTGCAGGACGATCTGCACCGTTCGACGGCCGATTCTTCCCGGATAGGTGAGCAGGAAAGAGATGCCCCCGTCGATCAGTGCCCCCCAGTTTCCCTCAAGATGCTCGCTGGTCGTGTGCTCCAAGATCAGATCGGTGTTGTTCAACCCTGTGGCGTTGTCGCCGATCAGGGGCTCGGCGGCACCGACGCTGAGCTGTTGTGGAAAGTGGATGTTCCGAAGCCACGTAAGTACCTCGCTGCCTACCGCCGTCACGTTCAGCAGCCGTGCCGACCCAAGATTTCGTGGTGGAGTGAGCCGTACTTCACTGCCGAGGGTGAGCGAGGACGTCGGTATGGTGTTGAACGGCTGAGCCATGAAAAGAGAGGGTTCGGTGGAGGTTGGCGGCCGAGGGGGGCCCAGCACCCCCATTCGGCGAGCCGTCGCGGACATCATCAGCCCGAATGCGGTCGCATTCTCGACGGATCGGCTGGCGCTGAAGAAGCTGTCCATTCCGATCATGGGCTTGTTGACGAGAACGGCATGGACCACGAAGCGGACATGTGCCTGCACGGCTACCTGAAGCCCGCGATCGTGGTAATTAGTGTCGTTGCGTTCGATTTCTGTACTCAAGCTAGATGCCCGGACTTTCGACCTACCTGCGGTACGTCGGCGAACTGAAGCGCCTTGAGCCATCCCGGCCGACGACCCTGCGTGAGCGCCAGGACCGGCGGAGATTGATGCCTGCAGACCGCGCATCCGGGAACTGTTGACGCTGTGGTTCACGGCGATTCCATGCTCGATCGCGTGTTCAAGCATGCCCTGCGGGCCGATCTGGGGCGTCTCGACGAAGGCCCGGACGTACACCGAGCCGCTGACCGCCGGGTCGTTGATGATTTCACCGAGACCGTGCAGGCGGACGGCTTGCCGGGTCATCGTGGGTAGAAGCGCGGCCACCCGATCTGGAGTGAGCTGCTGGTGCAGCATGTAGTGCGAGAGGCTGGCGGGAGTAGTGATCCCGACGGCGGTGCCACGATCAGAGGCACCCTGTCGAATCATCAGTTGCCGGGCCTGGGTCACCGCTTCCTCGACCGCCGTCACCAGGGCGTCAGTCCCGTGGACATAGGAGAGGTGGTCCCAGTTGGTCACCATCCCCGTAGGTGCATCGCCCAGCGTCCGGTCACGCCAATGCCGCCGCTTGAGGTGGACGGGCGAAATCTTCGGCTCAGGCAGATCGACAACACCCGCCAGGGCCGCATTCTTCTCTTCGAAGGTGAGGTCCCGGGAGATGGAGAAACCGACAGGAAGGCTGAACGTGAGTAACCCCGCGTCGCCGGTGAGGCGAACCGGGCGTGGCTCGGCACCGTGCAGACGCTTCCAGAGTTGGTTGATCCGACTCACCGAACTCTTCAGCGCGTACACCCCGAGCGTGACCTCGAAATCCTGCACATAGACCGCTTGGGCCTTGTCACCACCATCGAGGAAGGTCTCGTTAGTGGTCTTGATCACGGCCGTTTGACGCCGACGCAGGTAGCGGAGCATCGCGCCGAAGAAACCGACACGCCCGACTCGGATCCTGGCGTTCGGCCCGATGCTGGTGTTGATCGCGCCGACGGATTCGGTAGTGTGGGTCACGCCGCGTTGCAGACGGTGCGGCGTCGAGGGCAGCGTTCGGTTCTGGGCAGGCTGCTCGACCTCTGCAGAGTCCTCGGGAATCGTCGCCATAGGCTGCGGTGGAGTTCGCTCGTCATTGCGAATGCCGACGTACTGCGGTTCTACGTCAGGCCGGGCGTTGCGGAGCTGAATGATCAGCGCCAAGGAGCGGGCGCCGTTGTCGAGATTCAGCCGAACAGCGATGTGCCCGGCGGTCAGGCTGAGGAAGTCGGCCGCCATCCGTGTCGCCCCAGCCTGCGTGGCGAGGCTCTCTTCATTGAGCATCGCTTGCATGATCCGACGGGTCACCATTCGTCTGGTCTGCGGCGAATCCCAGGCCGGCAGAAAGTCCCGAAACTCGGCGTTCCCTGGCAGATCCAATAAGAGTCGGAGGCGCTCCGCTATACGGACGGCGATTCGCTCGGCCCCGAAGAGGGTCGTCTGCCCGAGCCGGAGCTGACCATCGCGCCACATGTACGTGGGCAGGTGTCGACGCGCGGTAGGCATCGTGGCTACACGGAGGCGCTCGATCAGTTGGGCGCCTTCTGCCGACAGCGCTTCCGCCTCTGTCTGCTCGAGACGCGCCGTCGGCTCGACCACACGATGGATGGCTGCACGGTAGATACCGGCCGGCACCTCCTCTATCGCCTCAAGTTCCGAGACGACCGGGGCCGGGTCCACTCCGCGACGGTGCCAGAACCGCACTCGGTCTCGGGACGTGGCCCGCACGACTGTGGCCCGGTACCGGGTGCGCACCAGCACGGTCGGAACGTTCAATTCCTGCCCTGCGCGGCTGCTGGTAGCTGTTGCCGAGTTCGCACCAATTATGCTGCTTTGCGTGACCGCCATGCCTGCGGAGACGAGCGACAGGGGATAGATCGAGCTGACCGTGGCTTGCAGCCGGAAGCCGGTCCGGCTGTCAAGGCGAGTTCCTACGTCACTGACCGCTGTTGGCTGCTTGCGAAGCCAGGCGTCAGCGGCGGGGGTGCCGATCTGCTTAGCTGACACGAGCTGCAATCGAGTCCGCAGCCCTGCGGAGGACGGCACCCTGAACCAGGTCCGGTTGGACAGGAACCGAGGACCGTGGATGTTGCGAAGCAGCCGTTTCAGGGCTCTGCCACCCGACCAGTGACTGTAGATTTGCTGCCGGTTCTCGCTCGCGGCTGGTGCGATCGACTCGTCGTCGATCAGTTCGGCCACCTTGCGGGCTAGTCCGCCGTTCTCGTCACCGACTTGCACAGTCGACAGGCTGGGTGTCAGCAGCGTCACTGCCGCGTCGTCGAGCTCGTGCCTGGGCGCCGGGCCTGGCTCGGGCGTCATGAGCGCCAGACGCTTGGTGATCCGAAACCAGTGTGAGCCCACCGATGTCTCAGCCGCGTCGGCCGGCGGCTCGTTGTCGCGCCAGACGCGCAGAGTTAGCTCCGAATCGACGAGATACGAGTCGGCTTCGCCCCAGGATGCTTGGGCATCAGTCGTGGTCATGCTGGCCTGACTGCTTTGCGTTGTTCTTGCGTCCGAGACAGCTGCGCTGAGGGTCACGGGTACCCCCGCAGCCATCAGCGGTATCGGTAGCTGGAAGAACCCGCGCTGCGGGCGGCCACGACCGTGCTGGGCACTTGTCTGGTCCCGGCTGAACTGACTGAGCCGGTTGCCCGAGTCGATGCGGACCTGATCGGTCATCTTCGGTCGTGGCGTCAGGGACACCCAGACGATCTCCCGCCGACCTGATTTCCACCAGTGCCCCGACCGGGTCCGGACCACGAATGCTCGGCTGTTGTGAAGGAACGTCTCAGGTTCGGTGGAGAGTGCCTCGATCAAGGGATGATCATCGGCAGCTAGGTCGAATTCGCGCAGCGCGGAGCGTACGTGTTCGATGAGCCGCGCCGACCAGCTCGGCATGTCGAAGGGGGTCGCCGGCACGTTGAGCAGGTGCGGCACAGCAGCCACGGCGGCCCGGACCTTGGCCGTGTCATCCGGGGAGGCCTCCTTGACCAGTGCCCAGACCGCCTCGGCCTCAGCCCTGTCGGTGTGGCTCTGCGCTGTCGGCGGGTCGGCGGACAGCTCAGTTCGCCCGGGCGCTGGCTGACTGGCCGAAAAGATGGGGGTCTGCAACGTCGATACCGCGGCGCGGAGCCGAGCACCCCACCGCCCTGGGCGTCTCGGGCTGACGGGCGGATCGAGTAACGCCGCCAACGTGCGGTCATTACCGAGACCGCTGATCGGGTCAGCGGATTGCAGGAGCGCGGCGATGGTGGTCGCGTTCCCGGACGGGTCGATGAGCAGAACCTGTGTGCCGGGCGCGGTGAGTTGGCGGTTCAGGGAAGAGCCGGCGGATGCATCGGTCTCAGGAAGCCCGGCGGTGTGTACGCGGGCTACGGGTAGTTCAGGGATGACCCAACGTGCAAGAACGTGTCCGGCCTGGCCATCGGCGATCAGGCCGGACAGCGTGGCCGGGCTGGTGGCGAAGCGCACGAATGCCAGCGTGCCGGGCGTGCGCTGTAGAGCGGTGAACAACAACCGGACGTCGGCCAGCGGGCTGAAGTTTTGTCCAATCACCTGCGCGAGACGGGAGGGATCGAGGTTGGTAAGGATGTCCGAGGGGGAGGTCAGCTGCGGTAGACGTTGAAGTGCGGCAATGTACTTCTTCACCGCGGCGACCACGGTGTGCCGGTCGGGCAGGTCTGTCGTCGGGCTCAGGCGGTCCGGGTCGACTTCCCGGACGAGCGTCCGCATGGTGCCGGTTTGCAGTCGTGCGGCGAGTATCGGATCGTAGGCCTCGGGGCGCAGCCGGCCCGGTGGGGTGAGTGTGGCGTCGTGACGGCGGACCAACTCGATCAGTTGCGCGGTGCGTTCCCGCAGCGTCGCCAGGTACGCCGCTGGCGACGCGTGCGTACCGATCGGGTTCCAGTCCGGCAGGGAGGGTGGCTCGGCGCGTTGTCGACTCGCCTTGTGCGCTGCTTGGGGGTCAAAGTATCCGAGCTGCTCTATCGCCCACTGTTCGGTGCGTCGGTAGCGCGCGTTCACCAGGTGCTCGGTGGGCAGCACGAGCACGGCATTCGCCTCGCCCTGCGCGTCGAACGGCAGGAGCCGCGTGCTGTGCCGCTCCAAGGAGTCGGGTGCTCGTGCCAGGGTCGGAAGGCCAACCTGGTCGGCGCGGGTCATTGCCGGTGCCACGCCGGGTGCGAGTCCGTGGGGTACGTGCACCATTCTCGCGAGTAGGTCCAACGACTGGTCGCGCAGGATGACGGCGGCGGCCCCCTGGTCGACGACCGCTGTGTCGATGTGCACCTGGTGCAGGCCCGGCACTGGCGATGCGTTGAGCACCGCGTCGGGCACAACACCGTTGGGGCCGATCCACATACCTGAGCGCACCCAGGTAAGGGTGAACTCGGTGCAGACCGCTTCGGCAGGCTGGCCCACCTCGTGTTCCCTTCCTGCGGACAAACCCCGACAGCGTCGCCGCAACTTAGAGGCCGGATGTTTCGTGCGTGCTCTTGGTCAGTTGTCATCGGATGACGAAGTGGATGTTGGTCACTCGCACGCTTGACCTCGGAGGCGCGTTCGGGCGTGCCGCAGCAGGAGGTCGTGGTGTGTCGGCGGAAAGATAGCGGTCGGCAATATCCTACTATCCATAGCGCTTTAGTAGTGATCTCAACGGGTCTGCGCTCGTGGCCGTTCTCGGGCTCAGCGAAAAACACGCGAAGTCAGCCTGCCGGCCACGTCACTTGCTGCGACCCTGATCAGCCATGGCTAGGCTGAATGGCATGCCCACCGATCCCGCCCCGGCCGAAGTCGGGCCGTCCATTGACGATCGTCGGGCGGACGACAGCGCCGCTAGTGGGCTGCCCGTCCCCACACCGCGGCCGGCACCGGCCATCGAGACCGCGGATGGGCCGGGGCCGCCCATCGAACTCCCCGCCGAGGTCGAGTTGACCGAGCGGGAATGCGCCATCCTTGCCTTCGAACAGCGCTGGTGGCGGCACGCCGGCGCCAAGGAGCAGGCCCTGCGGGACACCTTCGGGATCTCCGCGACCCGCTACTACCAGTTGCTCAACGGGCTGCTGGACAATCCGGCCGCACTCGCCGCCGATCCCGTACTGGTCAACCGACTGCGCCGGCTCCGCTCGTCGCGGGCTCGCAATCGCCGCCGCTGACCTTCGACCTACTCCTTGTCGTGCCCCTGTGGCCCGTTGCCGATGGCGAGGAACGTCAGCGCCCACCCGGTGAACGAGAGGTCGATGCCGGCGATGCCGGCCAGGTGCGGGTGATCCGACTTGAGCCCTGATTCGTGCAGCCGCTTCACCATGCGATCCCGCTGACGCTGTGCACGGTCTGCGCGGTTCCGCCGCCGCCGTCCGCGATCCGCCGCATACACCGTTCCTGCCGCGTCCGGTCGTCCGAAGACTCCGGAAATGACCGCTGCTGACGCTACCGATCGTGCTGCCTCCGATGCGGTGGGTTGGCCTCATTGGGTGCGCTTGCCAGGCCAGCACAGCTACCGGTTCGCATGTCGGCCGCTTGGGCGGGTAGGCGACGGGTGTTCCGGGGTCGCCAGGCGACCGAGCACCCAGGAGGGGAGCGGAGCATGACGGCAACGAATCAGAGCGGTAGGGGGCAGCAGGCCCGGCAGGAGGCGTCCCGCGTCGGCCACCAGGCCACGCAGGCCGGAGGGCAGGTCGCCCACACCGCCGCCGAGCAGGGCGGGCAGGTGGCCGCCGAGGCGCGCCGACAGGCCCGGCAGCTGACCGGCCAGGCCGGCGGACAGCTTCGGGAACAGGCGCAGACGCAGCAGCGGCGGGCCGCCGACGGTCTCCGCGACATCGGTCGCGAACTGGGATCGATGGCCGAGCGCGACGGCGATTCCGGGCTGGCCGGTCAGGCGGTACGCCGGGTGGCCGACGCCGCCCAGCAGGCCGCCGGCTGGCTCGACGAGCGCGAGCCCGGCGAGGTGCTCGACGATGTCCGCACCTACGCGCGGAGTCACCCGGGGACCTTCCTGGCCGGCGCGGCGGTGGCCGGACTTCTGGTCGGACGGCTCACCCGTGGGCTGACCGGATCGTCCTCCGGCAACGGCGGGAGCGCAGGCACGCCGAGTGCCCAGCCGGCCGCTCCCCAGGGCGCACCGGCGGAGACCGGGCAGGCGCAGCCGTACGTGGGGGCGGCGCGGGCGCAGAACGTCTCGCCCGCCGGTCGTCCGCAGGGGGATCTGCCCGGCGGGGTGGCGCCGTGAGCGCCCCCGAGAAGGAGCGGACCCAGGCATCGGTCGGTGACCTCCTCGGCGACGTGACCAGGGACATGTCCACCCTGGTGCGCAAGGAGGTCGAGCTGGCCAAGGCCGAGCTGCGCGAGGAGGTCAGCCAGGCGGGCAAGGCCGGCGGTATGTTCGGCGGTGCCGGGCTCGCCGGGTTCCTGGCGGTGCTCTTCGTGTCGTACGCCGCGTGGTGGGGACTGTCCAACACGATGGACCAGGGCTGGGCGGCGTTGATCGTCGCGATTGTCTGGGCCGCCGTCGCCGGTGGACTCTTCCTCAACGCACGGACCCAGCTGAAGCGGGCACGCGCGGTACTGCCTCGGACGAAGCAGACCGCCCGCGAGTTGCCGGACGCCCTGCGGGGCCGGTGACCGAGTCGGTAGGGAGCAGACCATGTCCAGTGATCCGGATCGGATCCGGCGGGAGATCGAGACCACCCGCAACGAGTTGAGCAGTGACGTCGACGCCCTGGCCGACAAGGTCAACCCGCGTCGGATCGCCGGTGACAGCGTCGGGCAGGCTCGCGGCGCGCTCACCCGAGCGAAGGAGAAGATGATGGGCAGCTCGAACCATCTCGGGCAGGAGACCGGCCAGCGGATGTCGCACGCCGCAGGCTCCGTACGCGACGAGACCCGGTCGCTCGGGCAGCAGTCCCGCGCGCAGGCGCAGGGCAATCCGCTGGCCGCCGGGCTGGTCGCCTTCGGCGTCGGCCTGCTGGCTGCCTCGCTCGTTCCGCCGAGCGGGCGTGAACGGCAACTCGCCGGCCGGGCGCGGGACATGGTGAGTGAGCATTCGAGTGAGCTGCGTCAGCAGGCGAGCCAGGTCGGCCACCAGGTCCAGGACAACCTCCGGGAGCCCGCGCAGCAGGCGGCCCAGTCGGTGCGGTCCAGCGCCCAGCAGGGGGTGTCCACGGTACGCGACCAGGGCCGTTCGGCCGCCGGTCAGGTGCAGGGACAGGCGCATGCGGCCGTCGACGACCTTCGGCAGCGCTGATGTGCCGGGGCCGGCGTCGATGATGCGGGTACGCACCGCGTCCGCGCCGGCCCCGGGCCGGCCGGTCAACGAGGACCTGGTCTTCCAATTCGGTCCGCTGGTCGGTGTCCTGGACGGCGCGACCGTGCCGGACGGCTTCGACACCGGCTGCGTCCACGGACCGGCGTGGTACGTCCAACACCTGGCCGCCCGGCTCGCGGTGGCGGAGGCGGCTCGTCCGGCGGCCCGCCTGACCAGCAACCTGGCCGCCGCCATCCTCGCTGTCCGCGCCGACCACGGTGGGCAGTGCGACCTGAACCATCCGGGCACACCGTCCAGCACCGTCTGCCTGCTGCGTGACTGCGGCGACCAGGTGGACCACCTGGTGCTCTGCGACAGCCCGCTGGTGCTGGACGTGGGCGGTCAGGTGAGCGTGGTGACCGACGACCGGCTGGACACCGCGATGGCCGAGCTGCGACAGACCCTGGCCACCGTGCCGGCGGGCGCGTCGGACCCGGTCGAGCGTTTCCGGCACGCGGTGGGCGTCCAGCGGGAGCGGATGAACCGTACCCACGGCTACTGGGTCGCGGCGGCCGACCCGGACGCGGCGTTCCACGCGCTGACCGGGACAGCGCCGCGGCGAGGTTCGGCGGCCCTGCGCCGGGCGGCGCTGCTCAGCGACGGCGCGTCCAGTCTCGTCGAGCAGTTCGGGCTGACCGACTGGGCCGGACTGCTGGACCTGCTGAGCGCCGAGGGTCCGGCCGCGCTGCTCGGCAGGGTGCGGGACGCCGAACGCGACCATTCCGACCGGCTCCGCCGGCACAAGCCGAGCGACGACGCCTCGGTGGTGTTCTGCGAGTTCGGGTCGGTCGTCCCATAGGCCAGATGACGACGGAGCGTGAGGAAAGACACCCGAACCGCCCGACCGGCCGGTACCCGTAGCCGGACCGCCATCCGATGCCGAATGGGGTGGACTTCGGCCGATGGGGCCGGCAGACTGCGGCACGTGGCGGGTGCGGTCCGGCTGGAGCCGGTGGACGAGCGGAATCTGGAGCCGTTGCTCTCCGTAGCGGCTGCGGAGGCCGAGCCGGGCGAGGTGATGCCCCCCGTCGAAGCGCCCGCCGGCTGGTCGCTCGCCCGCCGGGAAGCCTTCCGTGAGTTCCACCGGGCGAGCTTCGCCGGCCTGGATGGCCCGACCGGCTCCCAGATGTACGCGATCCTCGTCGGCGGCGAGGTGGTGGGGATGATCCGGATGACGCGTTGTGACGAGCCGGGCACGGTGGAGACCGGCATGTGGCTCGGCCTCTCGGCGCGCGGGCAGGGGGTCGGCGCGGCCGCCCTGCGCGAATTGCTCAATGTCGCCGCCCGCGCTGGCATGCGTGCGGTGGTCGCCGAGACGACGTCCGACAATATTGGCGCGCTCGCCGTCCTCGAAAAGTGCGGTGCGAAACTGCGCGAGGACAACGGAAAGGTGCACGCCGAGATCTGCCTGGATTCCACGCCACCGGCTTTGTGACTGGGTCTTTTTCTCTTTCGCTTCTCCAGTGTCTTCCCTGCTCAGAACTACCCTGTTGTCCCGTCTGTGTCATCCGGTTCCGATTCTCCGAATGCCGCCGACCGGTTGTCGGTCGAAATCGTCCGGACGGTTTCACGGCAATTCCGTCGGGTACTGCCCGCCGGGTCCGCAAATACGGGACGTCTGGTCGAGGGTGTGGTTTGCGCTTCTCCCCGGTAACCCTCCTTCGCCCCTGAGCGGGCAGACGTCCCGGACCCGCCGGGGAGCGAGGGAGACCTGATGAAGACCGGAACACGAATCGGACTGGCCGTGGGCTTTGGCTACGTGCTGGGCCGTCGTCGCAAACTGCGTACCGCGCTGACCCTGGCGGCCGCTGTGGCTGCGGGTCGCGCGAGCCGCGACCCGGGCGGTCTGCTGAAGCGGGGTGGTGCCCTGCTCCAATCGTCCCCACAGCTCAGTAGCCTCAGCCGGCTCGGAGGACCGCTTGTCAACGCCGGTCGGTCCGCCGCGACCGCCGCGGCCGGCAGCGGCGTCGACGCGCTCACCGGCCGGCTGCGCGGTTCCGCCGATGCGCTGCGCCGCCGCACCGGCAACCAGGGCGGCGATGGCAACCAGCGCGGCAACGGCAACCAGGGCGGTGACCGCAACCAGGGCGGTAACGGGAACCAGGGCGGCAATGGCGACCGCGACACCGCGAACAACCGGGGCGATGCGGCGACCGGGCAGCGGCGGGGGCGGTGACCATGGCCGGAAACAGCAACCCGGGCGGCCTCGGCGACAAGATCCGCGGCCCGCTGGCCGATGAGGTGCGCAACCTCGCCGGCGCGATCGGCGAACGCGCGGTGAGCGTGGTGACGGATCGGCTCACCGGCGCGACCGGCCGCCTGAGCGAGTACGCGCGTCAGGGCGGTGGGCCTGGCCTGATCGCCGCCGCCACCGGAGCGCAGAAGCTGGCCGAGGGCGGCTCACCGGTCAAGGCGATGCTGCACGCCGGCGTGGCCGGCGGTAAGGAGAAGGTGATGTCGGCTCTCGGCCGCGTGGGCGGTAAGGGCGGTAAGGGCGGCAAGAAGCAGAAGGTCACCAACATCGTCGAGACGATCGAGGTCGGTGTGCCGGTGCGGGCCGCGTACAACCAGTGGACGCAGTTCGGCGACTTCCCGAGCTTCATGAAGAAGGTCGAGCAGGCCGAGAACGACGGGCCCGAGAAGATGACCTGGAAGGCGCAGGTCTTCTGGTCGCACCGGACCTGGGAGTCGACGATCGTCCGCCAGGTGCCGGACAAGCTCATCCACTGGCGGTCCAAGGGCGAGAAGGGGTCCGTCGACGGCACCGTGAGTTTCCACGAGGTGACCCCGGACCTGACCCGCATCCTGGTGGTGCTCGAGTACCACCCGCAGGGTCTCTTCGAGCACACCGGCAACCTGTGGCGGGCCCAGGGTCGGCGCGTACGGCTGGAGTTGAAGCACTTCGTCCGACACGTGATGACCGAGGTGGCCCTCGACCCGGACCAGGTCGAGGGCTGGCGCGGCGAGATCCGCGACTCCCAGGTGGTCAAGGACCACGAGACGGGCCTGCGTGAGGAGCGGGAGCAGCAGGAGCGCGGCGAGCCCGAGGACGAGGAGTACGACGAGGGGCCCGCCGAGGAGCAACCGCGCCGCCGGCCCGCAGGACGCCAGCGCCAGCGCCCACCACGGCGACCGGCCGAACCGGAGTACGACGAGGAGTACGAGGCGTACGAGGACGGCTACGACGAGGGGTACGCGGACGACGAGTCCGACGAGGAGCCCCCGCCGGCACCCCGCCGTCGCGCTCCGGAGCGGGCCCGCCGCCCGCAGCCGCGTGAGGAGCCGCAGCGGCCGCGACCGCCCGTCCGGCGGGGTTCGGAGCCGCCGCGCCGGCCCGTGGTGCGCCGTCGTCGCGAGGAGGACGAGTGACGCTGGCGTCCGGCGCTGACGCCGTCGGCGGTGCCCTGGAACGGGTGGGCTCCGCCGGCTCGGCCCGCTCCTGCCCACCGTTTGACTCGTGCCGGGTGGGTGGGCGGCGACCCGACCGGGGTCACCGCCCACCCACCCGTCAGGCCGGCAGTCGTACGACGTCGTAGTCGACGGTCGGGCCGGGCTCGACGTCGAACCGGCCGTTCACCACGTACAACGCCGAACCGAGCAGGTCGCCGGTCGCCGGTGACCGCAGCGCCGGGCTGGTGATCTCCCGCCGGACCACCCCGGCGGTTCGGTCGGCGTTCAACTCGACGACCGCGACGACGTTGCTCAGGTTCCGGATCACGTAGAGGGTGCGACCGCGCAGCACCAGCCCGTCGGCCCGGTCCACCGAGTAGCCGCCGAGGTCGACGACACGGCTCGCGCCGGTGCGCGGGTCGACGCGTACCAGCCGGCCGGCCACCATCTGTGCGACCAGCAGGTCCCCGTCGGGCAGCGCCACGATCCCGTTGTTGAACGCGTCGGGTGACGCGGCCGGCCCGGTGAGCGGCAGTATCCGGGCGGCGGTGGCGGGAGACAGCCGACCACCCGGGAGCAGCGGTACGACGTACAGCACCGGAAGGGCCGAATCGGTGAGGTAGACGGCGTTCCTGGTGACCACGAGGTCGTTGACGATGCGGCCCGGCTCGTCGGTGAGCTGGTAGCGGGCCAGGAGAGCGCCTGTCACCCCGTCGTGGACGCTGGCCGTGCCGGCCGAGAAGTCGGCGGTCCACAGGCGGCCCTGGGGGTCGAGTTTGAGGCCGGCCTTCTGCTGCCCGGGGGCGCCCGCGATGAACATCGAGCCGTGTCCGGTCCGGAGGTCACCCCGCCAGACCGCGCCGTTGCCGACCGACCCGACGTAGACGGTGGTGCCCCGGCCGATCGTCAGCCCCTCCGGGCTGAACCCGTCGGGTAGGGCGATCCGGGACGGGAACGCCGCCGTCGGGTGGGCGGTCGCCACCGAGCCGGCCGTGCTGAGGGTGGCCACCGCCACGAGCGGGACGGCGAAAAGAGAGAGCAGCCTGCGCAAGGGGAACACCGCCTGTCGTCGAGTGGATCTCTCCACTGGGGAACGTGTCGCCCTGGTAACGCTCCGCGTACGACAAAAGGTTGGAGGCGGTGATCATTCCCGTCGGGTGGCGTACGCGGCCAGCCAGGCGACCTGGTCCGGGTCCAGGGACGGGCGGACGCGCTCCCGCGCGGTCGCCACGTGCGCGGCGGTGACGGTGGCGGCGGCCAGTGACTCCCGCATCGCCGCGAGGGCCGCCTCCCGGACCACCGCGGCGCAGTCCGCCGCCGAGAAGCCGGTCAGCTCCTCGCCGAGAGCCGCCAGGTCGACGTCCGGCGCCAGCGGGACGTGCTTGGACGCGGCCCGCAGGATCTGGGCGCGGGCCGGCCCGTCCGGTGGCGGGACGTAGACCAGCCGCCCCAGCCGGCCCGGTCGCAGCAGCGCCGGGTCCACGAGGTCCGGCCGGTTCGTGGCCCCGACCACCACCACGTTGCGCAGCGCCTCGACCCCGTCCAGTTCGGTGAGCAGCGCGGCGACCACCCGATCCGTGGTGCCGCCGTCGGTGGCCTGCCCGCGTACCGGGGCCAACGCGTCGACCTCGTCCAGGAAGATCAGCGTCGGTGCCGCCTCCCGGGCTCGGCGGAACAGTTCGCGGACGGCGCGTTCGCTCTCGCCCACCCACTTGGACAGCAGCTCGGCACCCTTGACCGAGAGCACGTTCGCCCGGCCCGAGCCGGCGAGCGCGGTGACCAGGTACGTCTTGCCGCAGCCGGGCGGCCCGTAGAGCAGCACGCCGCGCGGTGGCTGCACGCCGAGGCGGGCGAAGGTGTCCGGGTAGGTCAGCGGCCACAGCACCGACTCGGTCAGCGTCTGCTTGACCTCGTCCAGGCCACCCACGTCGTCCAACGTCACCGACGCCAGCTCCAGCGTGGACGCGGCCATCGTCGTCGGCCGGACCACCTCCAGGGCGGCGGTGAAGTCGGCCATCGACACCGTCGGTGTCGTCGCCGACTTCTGCCGCAGTGCCGCGCGTACCCCGGCCTCCCGGACCAGCGCGGCCAGGTCCGCCGCGACGAAACCGGGGGTACGCCCGGCCACCTCGTCCAGGCGCACGTCGTCGGCGAGCGGGACCTGCCGGGTCAGCACGGTGAGCTGTTCGCGGCGCAGGGCCGCGTCGGGCAGCGAGACACCGATCCGCAGTGACAGCAGGTCCGGTGCGCGCAGTACCACGTCGACGGCCTCCGGCCGGCTGGTCGTGCAGACAACTGCGGCTCCCGCCCGGACGACCTCCGCGAGCACCTGCCGGAACACCGTGGCCAGCGGGCCGGGCTCGTCCGCCGGTGCCAGCGCCTCCACGTCGGTGACCAGCAGCACCGCCGGCCCTCCGGCAACCGCCGCGGCCGCCGCGGCGCGCAGCCGGTCGGCGGCGGCCTGGTCGGCCAGCGCAGCCACCTCGGGCGCCCAGAGCGGGTGTACGCGGGCACCTACCCGAGCGGCGACCGCCCGGACCAGCGCCGACTTCCCCGAGCCGGCCGGTCCGGAGAGCAGCACGCCCAGCGAGATGGTGGTGCCCAGCCGGCCCAGCACCTCCCGGTGGTGGAAGCCGAGGTCGAGGAGTTCGCTCAACTCCTCCGCCTGTGCGCGTAGCCCCGGCAACTCGTCCACGTCGGGCGCGTCCGTCTCCGGTGCGGCGTCGACCGTCCCGGGCTGCCGGGCCGGTAGTGGCTCACCGTGGGTGGCCGGCCCGTGCTCCCAGGCGACCACCGTGTCCATGGTGACCAGCGACCCCGCCGACGGCTCGACCGCGACAACGGTGAGCAGGGTGCTCGTCCAGGCGAAACCGACGCTGGTGGCGAGGCTGCGCCGGGCCGCCTCGACGAGGCTGCGCGTCGAGGCGTCCGGTAGCACGTCCTGCGGTAGCAGCGACACGTCGTCACCGGCGGTGACCACCTTGCCCAGTAGGGCGAGCCGGAGCATCTCCGGGCTGACCGCCGCCGCCACCTCCACCGGCCCGGCCAGGGTGACCCGAGCCGCCGGGATCAGCGGCAGCGGCGAGACGCGCACGGAAGCGCCGTCCCGCAGACCCAGGTTGCCGAGCGTGAGGTCGTCGGCATAGAGCAGCGCGCTGCTCGCGCCGGCCCCGGCCGCCGCGACGATCCCGGCGGTCTCCCGGCGTCCCGCCAGCCGTACCGGCGCGCCGGGGCGCAGGCCCAGCGCGGTGAGCGCCTCCGGGTGCAGGCGCACGATGCCCCGTCGAGCGTCCAGCGCCGCGGGCCGCAGGCTCGCCGTCAGGGTCAGGTCGGGTTGGGCCACCGCTCGACCGTAGCCGCCGTCCGCCGCTCCCGGTGATCAGCGACGCGGATCCAGCTCGTCGAGCAGGGACGGGTCGCGCCGGATCAGCTCCGCGAGGCGGGCTGCCGGGTCCGGGGTCAACCCGTCCGAGCCGGGCGCCCACGCCGGCACCGTGCGACCGGACAGCGGCCAGGACGGCGGGGGTTCCACCGGGGCCGCCGCCGGCTCCGGGCCGACCGTCACGTCCGGGCCGTCCCAGGACACCCGCAGCGGGTACGTCCGACCGTCGTGCTCCACGCGGACGGTCACCGCCAGCCCGGGGTGGGCGCCGACGACCTGGCGTACCGCCTCGGCGACCTCCTCGACCGGTCCCCAGCCGGCGGTGTCGCCGGGGTCGACTCGTTCCGCGTGCCGGGCCGACCCGGCGGTGCGCCCCGCCACGGTGACGTCCGGCGCGGCGGTCGGGTCCGGCGGTGGCGCGATGTCGTCACGGTCGTTGGCCCGCCGGCGCAGCGCCTCCTCGCGCCGGGCCAACCGGGCCAGCGTCTCGTCCAGGTCGCCCCTCACCAGCATCACCCCTTCCCGCCACGGCCGGAGCCGGTCGGCTCAGGCCTTCCTCTCCCGGGTGGCCCGGTCCAACGCGCGGTCCAGGACGACCAGCAGGGCGTCCCGCACCGAAAGCCGGTCCCGGGCGTCGAACTGCACCAGGGGCACGTGGTCACCGATCGCCAGCGCCCAGCGGATCTCCCCGAGTTCCAGTGCCAGCCGCCCGTCGAACGCGTTGACCCCCACCACGAACGGCAACCCCGCCCGCTCGAAGAAGTCGATCGCCGGGAAGCAGTCGTCCAGTCGTGCGCTGTCGACCACCACGAGCGCCCCGAGCGCGCCCCGAGCCAGGTCGTCCCACATGAAGCCGAACCGGGACTGCCCCGGAGTGCCGAACAGGTAGAGCTTCAGGCTGCGGTCGATGGTCACACAGCCGAAGTCCATCGCCACCGTGGTGGTCGTCTTGGTCGACCGTATGCCCGGATCGTCCACGCCGATGCCGGCGCTGGTCATCTCGGCCTCGGTGGTCAGCGGCGCGATCTCGGAGATCGCTCCGACGGTGGTGGTCTTGCCCACCCCGAAACCACCCGCGATGAGGATCTTGACCGGCACGGGCGGCGCCGCCGGCGGCCGGTTGACCGGTCCGGTGTCGGCCGGCGGCCGGTACGGCGGCGGCGGGCCGGTCGGCGACTGCGGGCCGACGCGCCCGGACACCGGAGCGGCGCCCGAGGCCGTGCCGTAGCGGGCGGTGGCGCTGTTGCCGGCGAGACCCCCGATCGGGACGCCCGGCCATTCAGGAGATCGCACGAAGTCCATCAATCACTCGCAGGATGAGGTCGGGGTCGAGGGCGTCGTTCGCGTCGGTCGCGTGCACGTCCAGGTGCCCGGCGGCCCGCAGGTCGCCCACCAGCACCCGGGTCACGCCGAATTGCAGCCGGGTCCGGGCGGAGAGTTCGGCCACCGAGATCGGGTTGGCGCAGAGCGCGATGATCGCCTGGAGCTCCGGTGCCAGCAGGCCGACGGGCGAGCCGGTCCAGCGGGTGCCGTCCCGGCGCAGGGTCACCTGTGTCTCCAGCCCGATCGCCGGATCCGCGCCGGCCACCCGTCCGGCGGTGAGCACGAACGGCCGCAGGCCGGTCGGGACGCCGTCGTCGGGTTCCGGCTCCGGCGCCGCCGGCGCGCCGCCCCCACCCGGGTGCGGCGTGCGCAGGTAGGGGCGGATCCGTACCCCGGGCTCCGGGTCCGGGTCCTCGCCGGCGACGTCGGGAGTCACTGCTGAACGGCGTTCTTCAGCTCGGCGATCAGTCGCGGGGTGAGCGCGCCACCGGCCCGCCCGGCGAAGAGGGTCATCTCGTACGCGACGGTGCCCAGGTTCGCCGAGCGGTCGGCGACGACGCCGAGCACGGAACCGCTGCTGATGGCGCTGATCAGCAGGTACCCGTCGGCCATGTCGACGATCACCCGGTTGAGGCCGCCGAGCGCGTACCAGCTGGCCGCGCCTCCGGCGAGGCTGGTCATGCCGGAGACCACGGCGGCCAGGCGCTCCGCGTTGGAGCGGTCCTTGATGGCCGACATGGCCATCAGCAGCCCGTCCGAGGAGACCGCGATCGCCTCCAGCACCCCGGCGGTGCTGGATGTGAAGGAGTCCAGCAGCCAGTTGAACGTGCGGGCCTCGGGGCTGAGGTCCCCGGTGGTGCCCGGCTGGGTCTGGTCGACGTTGTCGTGCAGGAAGGGGCTGGTCACCGTGATGATCCTTCTTCGTTCCGACGATCTGGGCTGACTTCGCGGAGAGCGCGGGCGACGCCCGCCTCGAACTCGGTGATGAGGGCGCGCACCTCGGTCGGGTCGCCGAGCTGCGGGCTGGCCGGTCGGTGTGGCGGCGAGACCGTCAGGTTCGCCCCGGGCACCCGGCGGCTCAGCCGGGGACGGCTGTGGGCGGTCCCGCCGGTGTCCGCCACGGCAGGGCCGAGGCCTCCGGGGGTGGCGGGCAGGTCGACGGTAGCGCTGGGATCGGCCGCCGTGTGCCCCGCGCTGGCGGGCGGCTCGGTGACCGTCCGCATCGACCAGTGCTCGGCGGGGCGGCCGGCGGCCGGTGCGACGCTCGACTCGGCCCGGCGTACGCCGGACTGGAACGCCTCGACCAGCGCGCGGGCAGCGTCCGGGTCGGCGCTGGTGGCGTCGACCGGTCGGGTGGGCGCGGCGGTGGCGGGAAGGCTCGCGCCGGGCACCCGCTGCCGGACGCGGGGAGTGGCGGACGCCCCCGCCGGGGCGGTGCTCTGTCCGACGGGGGCGGGCTGCGGTGTCGTGGGCGCGGTCGTGGCGGGGTCGGCCGACTCCCGAGCGCCGAAGGCGTCCCAGGACTCGCCGGATTCCAGGCTACGGGTGGCCCGGCTGAGCAGATCCGTGTCGAACCCGGCCGGCGCGGCGGCGGTCGGTGTGGCGAAGGCTGGTTCGGCGACGGCCGGCTCGGCGGCCGGCGGTGCGGTGACGGCCGGTGCCGCGACGGCTCCCCGGGCGCGGGCTCCTCGGGCGGAGTCGAGAGCCGGCCGTCGGCCCCGGTCCGGTACGGCGGCCCGGGCGACCGTCGCCCCGGCCCGGTCGGCGCGACGCAGCACCAGCGACGCCTGGGGGATCTCGACCTGCGCCGTCACCCCGCCACCCACGGTGGCGGTGAGGCTCACCTCCCAGCCGTGCCGGCGGGCCAGCCGGCCCACCACGAAGAGGCCGAGCACCTCGGTCGGCGCGAGGTCGAGACGTTCACGCCGGGTGAGCCGCGCGTTCTCCTCGGCGAGCCGCTGTTCGCTCATGCCGATGCCGTGGTCCACCACGGTGATCCGGGCGCCCCGCCCGGCGGTCTCGCCGGCCACGAGGACCCGGGTGTGCGGCGGGGAGAAGACCGTCGCGTTCTCCATCAGCTCGGCGAGCGCCAGGACGAGGTCGCCGACGATGGCCGGTGCGGCGGCGACGCCCGCCGGCACCTGCACCTCGACGCGGGTGTAGTCCTCGATCTCACCGAGCGCCAGCCGGACCACGTCGGCCAGCGGCACGGGCGCGGTGTGTGCGTCGGCACCGGCCGAGCCGGAGAGCACCACGAGGCTGCCGGCGTTGCGCCGCAGTCGGCTGGAGATGTGGTCGAGCCGGTACAGGTGCTCCAGCCGGCCCGCGTCGGCCTCCTGCTGCTCCAGCCGGTCGATGAGCGCGAGTTGCCGGCTCACCAGGTTCTGGGTACGCCGTCCGACGTGCCCGAACATCTGCGCCACGTTGCGCCGACCGGCGACCTGCCGCTCCACGAGTTGGGCCGCCGTGTTCTGCACCCGGTCGAATGCCCGGGCCAGTTCACCGATCTCGTCGCTGGACCGGATGACCACCGGTTCCAACCGGACCGGCTGGACGCGCTCCGTCTCGTCGTCGGTGACCCGGACCAACTCCGCCTCCGCGACCCGGGCGACCCGGTCGGCGGAGCGGGTGAGCTGGGTCAGCGGTCGGGCCACCGTACGCGCCACCGCCGCGCTGAGCAGCACCACCAGTGCCAGGATCAGGGCCGCTGCCGCGCCCACCAGGTACGCGGCGGTGAGCGCCCGACGCTGGTCGGCCTTCACCTCGGCGAGGACATCGGCGACGATCTTCTTCTCGACGAACTGGCCGAGCCGGATCATCGTGCGGACGGCCGGGAAGAGCGCCTCCATCGGCACGTCGCGGACCGCGCCGGCCGGGTCCCGGGCGCTGGTGATCAGGAAGTCGGGGCTGGTACGGGCGGCCACCGCGGCGTCGTTGAGCTGAGCCACCTTGAGCTGTTCGGGAGTGATCAGGCTGCGGAAGCGCGCGTTGTCGACCTGGAGTGCGGCGATGCACGCCACGTAGCCGGCGGTGGTGTCCGGAGTACCGATCGCCTTGACCAGGATGCTCAGGGTGGCGCAGGCGCCGATGCCCTCGTCCGCGCGCAGCAGCCCGTCCAGGGCGAGCACCTGGCGGCCGGGCAACGTCTCGGTGTCCACGCTGAAGACCAGCCGGAGCGACCCGATCAACTCTCTGTTGACCGGCCCGAAGGCGTCCATGACCTGGCCCGGGTTCGCGGTTCGGGCCAGCACCCCCCGGCGTAGGTCGACGAGCCTGGACACCCCGTTGAGCGCGTGGTCGACCTGCTCGGTCATCGCGTCGCCGCCGTCGGCCCGCAGATCGGCCACCCGGTCGTCGACGTCGGCCGCCTTGCGGGTCACGTCGGAGCGTTCGACCTGGCCGAGGAGGAAGCCGATCGACAGGATGCGCTCCTGCTGAAGGTCCTGCACGAGGCTGCCGACCCGGCTGGCGAGCCGTACCTGGTCGGTGATGTCGGCGGCGCGTTGCGCGGCGGCCACCCGGTCGAGCACGACGGGCACCGCGAGGCCGACCATGCTCAGCAGGGGAATCACCACGAGCAGCGCGAGCTTCCCGCGGATCCGGAGCCTAGCGAGCAGCATCGAAGGGCCCCCACTGCTCGGCGACCGGTTCGTGGGCCGCGCCCACCGGTTGCAGCGTCCGGGTGTCGGTCGCGGCCGGCGGCTGCCAGGGGTCGCCGGGCGGCGGGGCGACCGGGCTCGCGGCGTCCGGGGTGGCGACCCGCCGACCTGCCCGCCGACCGGCGGCGACCAGCAGCCAGGCGAGCCAGGCCAGGACCAGCGCGGCCACCGTGCCCGCCCCGACGGCCAGCCACCGGTCCCGGGTCAGTCCGTCGATCCGTTCGGTGAGCAGGGTGTCCAGTTCGCCGAGGATGACGGGCTGAAGCTGCCGTGCGGCGTTGCGCGAGTTGAGCGCGGTGGCCCCCAGTTGGCCCTGGTCGACGGTGCCGGACGCGCTCGGCGTCGAGTACAGGGCCAGCGCCTCCACCGACCGCTGGTAGGCGTCGAGCGGGGTCAGCACGTTGGCCCCCAGGTCGGTGCTCTCCGAGTTGTCCACGGCGGAGCGCAGGTTGTCGACCACGTCGGTCGCGGGCGACAGGGCGGACACCCGCAGCCCGGTCAGCTCCATGAGGGTGCGGGGCCGCGTGGCGGCCGGTCGCCGGCCGGCGAGCGTGCCCAGGTCGGCGAGCCGGCCGGCGGCCACCACCGCCTCGGGCAGTTCCTGGCCGGCGCTGTCCTGCAGGAAGAACGAGTCGGCACCGGGGTCACGGATCAGCCCCGAGCTCTCCCGGACCTTGCGGTGCAGGGCGAGCAGCAGGTCGGTGACCTCGCCGTACGCGGTGTAGGCGGCTTCCGGGTCGGCGGGGCTGCGATCGCGCAGCGCCTCCACTTTGGCCCGCAGGCCGGCCCACCGTTCCTGCGTGCGCAGTTCTCCGCCGATGCGCGCGTCCACCGCGGCGGCCTGCTCGACCGCGCGGGTCAGAGGCTCCCCGGGGACGGGGCGGCCGGCGACGGCACTGGTCTGGGCCTCCACCAGCGTCTCGGTGACCGGGGCCAGGGCGCGTAGGTACTCCACGCCGAGTCGTTCCCGCTCGGCCACGCTCCGGTCGTCGGCGGTGTGTCGCCAGGTGGACGCGAAGAGCGTGCCGACCGGCGCGAGCAGCGCGACGATGAGCAGCAACGGCAGCGAGCGGCCGAGCATGGACGTTCGTCGACGGGCCCGCGGCGCGGGGACTGTCATGGTGTTTCTCCTCCGGCGTCGGGCGGGGGATCGGCGCGGTGTCGGGGTCGCCGACAAGTCCCGTCCACCGGACCGGAAAACTAACCGAACCCCCAGGCGAGCCGGCCGGTCGGGGTGAGTCAGGTTTGCGTCAGTTCGAGCGATGTCACCGTTCGTCAGGGTTCCGGGCACGCTCTGTCCGATTCCCAGGTGTGACATGAAGGGATCGAGGGGGATATCCGCGAAAGATCGGAATTCACGCGATCCGAACTCAACTCACTGGCCCGCCATGGAGGATGCTCGGTCGCGCCGGCTCGGATCACCGATCGGGGCAACCGGACGGACGTACGGCGGATCTCAGCCAACGCTCAGGCTGCGAGCCGTACCGTGTGCCGCATGAGATCGCCGTCGCCGGCCGCGTGGTTCCGGCGTGCCCTGCCCACCCGCCGTCGCGTGATCGCCGCGGCGGTGGTCGCCGTGCTGCTGGTGGTCGCCGTCACCTGGGCGGTGTGGCCGCAGGGATCGGGCGTACGCACCCAGAGCGCGATGCTCACCGTCCGCTCCGGACCGTCCGGTGACCAGCCCGTGGACCTGGACACGACCCTCTACCTCCCGCCCGGCGCGTCGTCCGGTCGGAAGGTCCCCGCGGTCCTGCTCGCGCACGGTTTCGGCGGCACCAAGGAGTCGGTGCGCTCGGACGCCGAGGAGTTCGCCGGACGTGGGTACGCGGTGCTCACCTGGACCGCGCGGGGTTTCGGCCGCAGCGGCGGCGAGATCCATCTGGACAACCCGGACTACGAGGTGCGCGACGCCGAGCGGCTGCTGGACTGGCTGGCCGCCCGGCCCGAGGTGCGTACCGACGCCCCCGGCGACCCGAAGGTCGGCGTGGTCGGCGGCTCGTACGGTGGCGGGCTCGCCCTGCTGCTGGCCGCCCAGGACCGCCGGGTGGACGCGATCGTCCCCATGATCACCTGGAACGACCTCTCCCGCGCCTTCCTGCCGGAGAGCACCGGCGGCGCGCCGACCGAGGGTGTGTTCAAGAAGGGCTGGGCCGGTCTCTTCTTCGGCGGGGGCGGCAACGTGGGCAGCGGCCCGGCCGGGCTCGCCGGTACGACCGCCGCCCAGCCCGAAGGAGCGCCCGCGTCCGCCGGCCCACCGAGCCCGGGGCCGGGCGCCGGTCCTGGAACCGCGTCCGGTGGCCTCCCGGCCGGTGCCGCGGACCCGTCCTGCGGGCGGTTCGCCGCCGACGTCTGTGCCGCGTACCTGCGGATCGCCACCACGGGCCGGGCCGACCAGGCGGCCGTGGACGTGCTGCGCCGCTCCAGCCCGGCGGGTGTGCTGGACCGGATCAAGGCCCCCACCCTGCTGGTGCAGGGCGAGGCGGACACGCTCTTTCCCCTCGGCGAGGCGGACGCGAACGCCAAGGGGATCGCCGCCGCCGGCACCCCGGTGCGGGTCGCCTGGTTCACCGGCGGGCACGACGGTGGCACCGGCCCCCGTTCGGATTCGGACCGGGTGAAGTTCCTGACCGTCCAGTGGCTCGACCACTACGTCAAGGGCGAGGGCGACGCGCCCGGCGACGACTTCACGTGGTCCCGGATCGCCGGCTTCGACGCGCTCGACCGGGGTCTGGTCGCCACCGGCTTCCGCCGCGCCGACTACCCGGGCCTCGCCGGCAACGCCCGTCGGGAGGTGGTGGTCGCCGGTCCGGCGCAGCCGATCGCGAATCCGCCGAACGGCAACCCGGCCGCCATCTCCTCGATCCCGTTCGCCGGTGGCCTCGCCTCCCTGCTCGACGGTGTGGCCGGCGACATCCCCGGCCAGCACGCCCGCTTCGAGTCGGCGCCGCTGACCGAGGCCGTGGACGTGGCCGGCGCGCCGACCGTGACCGTGCGGGCCGCCTCGCCGACCGGTGAGGCGGTGCTCTTCGTCAAGCTCTACGACGTCGACAAGGACGGGGCCGCCACCCTGCCGAACGGGCTGGTCGCCCCGATCCGGCTCAGCGGTCTGCCGCAGCGGGTGCAGGACGCCCGCCCGGTCACCGTGACGCTGCCCGGGATCGTCCGCCGGATCGAGGCTGGCCACCGGCTGCGCCTGGTGGTCGCCAGCTCCGACCAGGCATACACCACGCCCGCCGCGCCCACCGTCTACACGGTGGCCGCGGACGGCGCGGTCACCCTGCCGACCGTCGACGGCGAGCCCATCGGAACCGCGGCGACCGTCTGGCGCTGGGTGCTCGCCGGCCTCCTCGCCGCCATCGTGCTCGGGCTCGTCGTGGTCGTCGCCGTGGTCCGCCGCCGACACCGTCGCCAGGACCGGTCGGTGCATCCGGAGTACGCGGACACGCCGCTGGCCGTGCGGGCGCTGCGCAAGGAGTACGCGGACGGCTTCGTCGCGGTGTCGAACGTGGACTTCGAGGTGCACCCGGGCCAGGTGGTGGGCCTGCTGGGGCCCAACGGCGCGGGCAAGACCACCACCCTGCGGGTGCTGATGGGGCTGACCCAGCCGACCGCCGGGGAGATCTACGTCTTCGGTCGTCGGCTGGTACCCGGCTCGCCCGTGCTGTCGAGGATCGGCGCGCTGGTGGAGGGGCCGGGGTTCCTGCCGCACCTCTCCGGCCTGGCCAACCTCAGGGCGTACTGGCGGGCCACCGGGCGGCCGGCCGAGGACGCGCACTTCGACCAGGCGTTGGAGATCGCCGGGCTCGGCGACTCGGTGCACCGGAAGATCAAGAACTACAGCCACGGCATGCGTCAGCGGCTCGCCATCGCCCAGGCCATGCTCGGCCTCCCCGAGCTGCTGGTGCTGGACGAGCCGACCGACGGGCTGGACCCGCCGCAGATCGCCGAGATGCGCCGGGTGCTCCAGCGGTACGCCACCGACGGCCGGGCGGTGCTGGTCTCCAGTCACCTGCTCGCCGAGGTGGAGCAGACCTGCACGCACGCGGTGGTGGTCAACAAGGGCCGGATCGTCGCCTCCGGGCCGGTCCAGGAGATCGTGGGCGAGTCGCCGAGCGTCCTGTTCGACGTCACCGATCCGGAGGCGGCTCGGGCGGTGCTGGACCGGCTGCACGGCGTACGGGTGCTGCCGGAGAGCGACGGGCAGCTCGTCGTCGACACCAACGGCACGGCTCGCAGCGAGGTGGTGGCCGAGCTGGTACGCGCCGGCATCGGAGTGGACCGGGTGGTGCCCCGGCGGCGCCTGGAGGACGCGTTCCTCGCCCTGGTGGGCGAGAACTCTCGGGGAAGCGGTGACCGGTGATGGCTGGATCTTCCGTCGAAGCGCCGGTGGGCGTCACCGATCCGGCCGGCGCGGCCCTCGGCTACCGGCCGTCGGCCACCATGCCCTTCGGGGCGGAGTTCCGCCGGCAGGCATCCCGGCGGCGAACCCAGCTCGCGCTCGGGTTCATGGTGCTGCTGCCGCTGATCATCCTGATCGCCTTCCAGTTCAACTCCGGTGGCGACGACGACAACGGCAACAACGAGTTCGCCAGCCTTGTCGACCTGGCCACCTCGGGCGGGCTCAACTTCACCCTCTTCTCGATCTTCGTGTCGGCGTCGTTCCTGCTGGTCGTGGTCGTCGCGCTGTTCTGCGGCGACACGGTGGCCAGCGAGGCGAGCTGGGGGAGCCTGCGCTACCTGCTGGCCATCCCGGTGCCCCGGGCACGACTGCTGACGGTGAAGCTGGTGGTCGCGCTCGCGTACTCGAGTCTGGCCCTGGTGCTGTTGGCCGGCACCGCCCTGCTCGCGGGCACCCTGCGCTACGGCTGGTCGCCGCTGCGCAGCACGGTGGCCGCCGAGCTGGAGCCGGGCGAGGGGCTGCTCCGGCTGCTCGCGGTGCTCGGCTACCTGGCGGTCGTACTCCTGGTGGTGGCCGGCCTGGCGTTCCTGCTGTCGGTGACGACGGACGCCGCGCTCGGCGCGGTCGGTGGCGCGGTCCTGCTGTGGATCCTGTCCAGCATCCTGGACCAGATCACCGCCCTGGGCGCGCTGCGGGACTTCCTGCCCACCCACTTCAGCACCGCCTGGCTGGGGTTGCTGTCCACGCCGGTGCAGACCGACGACGTGGTACGCGGCTGCATCTCGGCGATCAGCTACGCGACGCTGTTCTGGGGGCTGGCGTTCTGGCGCTTCACCCGCAAGGACATCACGTCGTAGGTTCGCGCCAGGCGCTGACCCCGATCCGGCCGGTGTTGCCCACGTCGATCGGGCCGTCCGGGTCGACCTCCTCGGCCGGCTGACCTGCGGCGGGAGCCACCGTCAGGTACGCACCGTCGGTGGCGACCACCGTCGAGTCGGTCACCAGGTTGCGCCAGAGGACGGAAGCGATGGCCCGTTCGCCTCTTTGCAGCGTGATCGGCTGCGGCGGCTGGTCGAAGCCGGACGTGATGTCCTTCGCCCCGTTCTGAACCGCCAGAATGATCGGCTTGCGCTGCTCGTCGAGGACCCACACCGTCGGGTATCCGTTGAGCCGGTACGGGCGGTCACCGCAGTTGACCAGCTCCAGGCCGAGGGCGCGCAGCCCCATCGCGGCGTCCCCGCCGGTCGACCGGATGCGGACACCGGATGCCGGGCACTCGGCAACCGGCGTGGTGCCCGCCTCGGGCGCGGTCGTGGTCTTGGGCGGCGGGCCGGTGGGGTCGCCGCCCTGCCCCGCGTGATCGCGCGGCACGCAGGCGCTGAGAGCGAGAACCAAGACGGCCGCCGCACCGATGTGTCGCCCGCTGGCGCTCCGGAAGATCATCCCCCGATCCTCGCGCACCGACCCGGCCCGTTGGTGCCCGGCCTTGTCGCCGCTCGCGCTAGATCGCCGCTGTGCGCCTGCCGGTGCTCAAGATCCGCGCAACTTCCCTGTTGTTGCTGCTTGCGGCGCCCGGGAGGCAGCAACAACCCTGATGTTGTGCGGATCTTCGGGCGCTGAGGGGCTGGGGTGTGGTTACCGGGCGGCCGATGCCAGGATCTCCTCCAGATTGTCGGTCATCCCCCTCGGCCCGTCGCGCGATCTGCACGGTGGGGACCGAAGTGCTGCGCAGTTCGGCCATCTGGGACGTCGTCGTCCGGCTCGCACAGCCTGTCGGAGTGGCGGGTGGGCAGGGCGCAGCGGGGGCTGCCGGGTCAGGCAGCACCCTCCGGTGGCCCGCCACCGAGTCGGCCGCGGCGTTCGAATTCCAGCAGATCGGCGAGGTCCTGCTCCTCCTGTTGACGGGCCTCCTCCGCCTGCTTCTCGCGGCGCCGTTGATCGTATTCGGCATACACGTGCCCGACTCGGGCCTCGGCGTCAGTGGCCGAAATTCCGCCAGCGCCGGCCAGCACCTGCCGTTCATTGAAGGTCAGGAACGCGTCGGCGCGCTGAACCCATTCCGCCATCAGGATCTGCTGTCGGCGGCGCGCCCGGTCCTCGGCGAAGTCGAGGAACATCGTGGTCAGGCGATTCAACTCGCTGATCTCGTCAGCGGTCAGGTAGTTCTTGGAGACAGCGATGTCCGCCTTGCGTACTTGCTGGCCCCGCCAGGTGGTCAAGCCCATGGTGGGTGAACTCGGGTCGGCCCGCTTCACCATCAGCTCACCAGCGGTGTGGCCGGTGACCGCGTAGATCAACTTGTTCTGGATGGTGGCGAAGAAGGTCCTGGCGGTATCGCTGGTCCCGGAGTAGTCGGCGCTGGTGGCGGCGAAGATGTCGCGGACCTTCTGGTAGAAACGCTTCTCGGACGCCCGGATGTCCCGGATGCGTTCCAGCAGCTCGTCGAAGTAATCCGCAGCGGCGGCGTCCTTGAGCCGCTCGTCCTGCATGGCGAAGCCTTTGACCAGGTATTCCGACAGCACGGTCGTGGCCCATTGGCGAAACTGCACCGCGCGGGGTGTGGTCACCCGGTAGCCGACAGCCAGGATCATGTCGAGGTTGTAGACCTTGACCTCGCGCCGCACCTGCCGCGTGCCCTCGATTCGAACCATCAACTCAGAGTTGATAGTTGCCTCGGTCACTTCTCCATCGGCCAGCACCCGGGACAGGATCTGCTCGATGTTCTGCACCGAGGTGCCGTACAGCTCGGCCATCTGGGCCTGCGTCAGCCAGACCGTCCCCTTGGTCGCCCGAAGCTGGACGACCGAGCTGCCGTCGTCGGCGCGGTAGAGGATCAGCTCGCCAGCAGGATCAGTCATCCGTGGCTCCTTCGGTGAGGGCTCGGGTGATCCCGGTGGCGTCGAACCGGGCGGGCTGGAAGTCGGCGGCTGAGGCGAGGCCGAGCAATTCCAGTCGGTCACCGTGTTCGGGATGGCCGGGATCGGTCAACACCTCGACAAGTTCCGCGTAGCCCCAGACGCCGCCACAGTCCTCCGGCGGGGCCGCCCGCCGCCCGCCCGTGCAGCGGGGATACCCGACCGGTTGTCGGTCCAGCATCTTCTCCACGGCGATCTCGTGTGTCCAGTTGTCGCCGAGGTCGTACGTGTACCTGAATCGGTCGCCGACGCCGGGCGCGACCTGTTCCAGGGTGACCGGGGCTTCGGCGCGGTAGCCCAACTCCCGGTCGGCGACCCCGAAGTCGCCGTAGGGGGTTTCGAAGACGTGCAGGTGGGCGTCGTCCCAGCCGAAGGCCACCTGGATGATGTGGTGCAGGTCGGCCAGGCTCGTGTCGGCGGGCAGTTCCAGACGCCGCCAGATCGGGGGCTTCGCCCCCCGCAGACTCACCTTGAGTTGGTAGATGGGCGCGGCCGGCGCGGTTTTTCTCCGCTTCGCCGGCAGCTTCCGCCCAGCGGTACGCCGTCGTGCGCGGGTCTGGATCTGCTGCGCCTGCCCGGCGATCTGGCTGATGATGTCCAGCAGTTCGAGGGTGGTCTGACGGGTGTCTGCGTCGTGCTCGGCGGGTGGGCGCGTCGGCTCGGGCAGCGTGCTGATCCGGGCTCGCAGCAGCAGCGCGAGCAGGTGGTAGCCCGGCCACGCCTCATCATCGTCGAACTCGTCCTCGAGCTCCGTGGGGTCGCGTTCCTGGTCGTGGTCTGCGCGGGCGTCGAGGGCCCGTTCGACCTGCCACCGAAAGTCGGCCGGGTCCAACAGTTCCTCGGCGATCGTCAGACCGGCACGGCGGCCGTTCTGCTGGATGGTGGTGACAACCTCGGCCAGGGCGTCAGCGGGAAAGAACACGATATCGGCAGCCGCGTCACAGTGGAGGTGGTCGACGTGGACGACGAACCCGTACGAGCGCCCCGCCCGCTCGAAGGCGCAGACGAGCATGGAGGCGCTGCCCGCCGGGTCGGCGAACCGCCGACATGGGCCGACCCGCACGGGCTGGCGTAGCTCACTGGCCCAACTCGGCGCTTCGACGCCCGCGTCCATCAGACGCCGGGCGGCGGCCGCTGCGACGGTGCCCTCCCGGACGGCGTCGATCGCGAGCAGTACGGCGAGCGCCTCCGGCGTGCCGATCTCGGCAACGGCCGGCAGCATGCCATCGTTGAGAGCCTCGGTGAAGTCTTCGCCGGCAAGATCACCGGCGGACAGGAAATTCGCGGCAAACAACTCGGCCTCGACGGGATCGTCCGTCTTGATCAGGTGTGCACCCTCGCCGACCAGGTCGACGATGAAGCTCTGCGGGTCGACGTCGGCGCCCGAACACGCCGGGCAGTCGCACTGTTCGACGTCGGTGAGCTGGGCACGACGAACAACCTGCTGCCCGGACCGGCTGGGCTTGGCGCGCTTACGGCGGCGACTCTCGGGGCTCATCCGAGCATGTTTCCACGACCGCCCGGGTGGCTTCACACAACTCGCCGGGGTGGTCGGCGCGCAGCGCACAGCGGGCACCGCCGGGTAGGCGGTTGTCGCACCAGACGCGGGTACGCAGGAACTGCCGGTCCTCCTCGCTGAGCGTCGTCTCGCCGAAGTCGATGGCGAGCACATGACCGAGGGAGTGGCGCAGCGCCATGGCCAGCGCCGCAGCGTCGTCGATCCGGTGCAGGGTGGTCGGCAGGTGAATGATCCAGTGCGGTTCGGTCATCGGGACCACCGGTTGTTTGGTGCGGTCGAGACGGCGCGGACGAGCTGGGGAAGCAGTAGCCGGATGGGCTGGTAGATCACAGTGGACCGCCTTCCGTTCGATGCTGGTTGCGGGCGGCGCCGGGGCGGGCGGGGTCGGCCGGCACGCCCGCGCGTGACGTACCGGCCGGAGCTCAGCACCCACCCCGGGCCCTTTCCTTCCCACGCAGGTCCGCGGGCAGGTTCAGGTGGTGGCGGGTTCCGCGCCGGACAACCCGCCGGTGTACGACGTGAGCGCGGCGACCGCCGCGGAAAGGCTCTCGGTCATCAGCCCGAGCTGGTCGGCAGCCCGGTGCCACTGCCCGGCCGCGGTCTCGGTCGCCGGGTCGTTGGTCGAGTCGTGCTGGTCGGTGTCGAGGAGCTGCCGCCCAGCAGTGGTGATCCGGGCCGGGAGCGCGCCGATCCGGTTGGCCGCACCGGCCAACTGGTCTCGGACGGTGTCCAGCACCTCGACCAGAGCGCCGATGGTGGCCCGACCCTGATGGCCGGCGTCGGTGCGGAGCAGGTGGACGCCGTCACTGAGCTGCCGTTCCGCGTCACCGGCCAGGTCGAGCGCATCCTCGCCGCTGCGCCGCGCCAGCCGGATCGCCGGATGGGCGCAACCCGCCCCGGTCCGTTCCAGCAGCACAGCGGCGGCGGCGACGGCGAGGTACGTCTCGCGCAGCTCCGCCGTCACCTGCTCCACGGACCAGATAGCGCTCGCCGCCGGCACTTCCGTCTCGGTCTCCGACACGGTCACGGGTGGACTCCTCTCGTGGGGTTACGGGGGATGCCGGGGCAGCGCCACAACCAGCCCAGCTCGGGTCCTGGACCACCTTTGAGCGCTGCCCCGGCTTCAAACCGGGCAAAGCCCGGAGGGTGAACCAACCCTGGTGCCAACCCGGACGGCTCACCTTCATGCTATTGCACCTAGTGACATAGGTCAACCAAGTTGTTGAGGCGCGAACTCGTGTCGTGATCAGATGGGATTGCCAACCCGGAAGGAACACCGATGCCCGCAATCCCTTTGAGCTATGCAGACATCGCGGCTGACATCGCCGCCCGGATCAGGAGCGGGGAGTACGGGCCAGGTACCAAGATTCCGTCATACGCGCAGCTCAGTGACCTGTACTCGGTGTCGGTATCCACTGCGGCTCGCTCGGTGGCACTCTTACGCGATCGGGGTGTCGTTGTTGGCGCTCCGGGGCGGGGAGTGTTCGTTCCCGAGCCAGACTCTGACGAGGCCGACGGCTAAATAATGCGTAGGTCGGTAGCCGCTTGCCCCACATTCGGGGCAGCTCGACAGGGTGTGCGGGCACCACGCCAGCCGGTACGTTGAGGGTTCGGGAGCGCTCCCAATGCGCGAGAGTCACTGGGGTGTCGGTCAAATCAGGGCAAAGTCGCAATTACAGCATTGCGCCTCAGGTTCTCCCGCCGGGGATTTTCCCACTAGCAAAGAACTTATTAACATCGATGCCTTGAGGCCCCACCATGGAAGAGATCTGTTCCCTTCGATGGAGGTCTCCATGAACGTCTCTCGGCTCGGCGGGCCGACCCTGTCCCTGTTCCGCATCGTGATCGGCCTGCTGTTCACGCTGCACGGCCTCTCGTCGGTCTTCGGGTTGTTCGGCGGCAACCCGATGACCGGCAAGGCGGTACCGCTCGGCACCTGGCCGGGCTGGTGGGCCGCCCTGATCCAGCTCATCTGCGGCGCGCTGGTGCTGGTCGGACTCTTCGCCCGACCAGCCGCGCTTCTCGCGTCCGGCTCGATGGCGTACGCCTACTTCGTCGTGCACCAGCCGGACGGCCTGCTGCCGCTGTACAACGGCGGTGAGCAGGCGGCCCTCTTCTGCTGGTCGTTCCTGCTGGTTGCGACGCTCGGCTCGGGCCCGTGGGCGCTCGACTCATTGCTCTTCAAGCGGCGTGCCGAGGTGCCGTCGATGGCCGAGCCCAGCCCGGTGAACGCCTGACCGATGCGTCACGCGCGTCGCCGGAGCGTCGGCGTGTCGGCTCCGGCGACGCGTGCGTGAAGGGGTCGGCCAAAGGGCGTGGACGGGTCAGGCCGTCGGTCGGGATGTGAGGACCGCGTCCAGGAGGCCGGGGTAGAGCGTGTCCACCTCGTCGCGGCGCAGTCGGACCAGGCGGCTCGTGCCGGCGGCCCGGGTGCGGGTCAGGCCGGCCTCGCGCAGCACCTTGAGGTGGTGGCTGCGGGTCGCCTTGGAGACGCCGAAGTCGAAGCTGCCGCAGGCGGCCTCACCGCCGTCGGCGAGCGCCCGGACGATCTGCAACCGCACGTCGTCGGCGAGTGCGGCCAGCACGGCGGTGACCGGTACGGCGGTCAGGTCGGGTTCGTGCAGCTCCATGTGACCAGTCTAACCCTTGTTCGACAACGATCGAACAACACCCTATGGTCGGTGTCGTTGGTTCGAAGATACTCGAACAGGAGCTGACGATGCGATCCCGCGCCGCCGCCTACCCATTGCTCGCCGCGCTCGCCTGGGGTGCGATGTTCCCGATCCTGGCCACCGCGCTGACCACTGTCGACCCGCTCAACCTGACCACCGCCCGCTATCTGTTCGCCGCCGTCATCCTGGTCGGCATCCTGCTGCTCCGCGAGGGGTCGGCCGCGCTGCGGCTCGGCGGTCGGGGAGCCGAGGTAATGGTGCTGGGCGTCGTCGGCTTCGCCGGTTTCAACCTGCTCACCAACCTGGCTCTCGAACACGCCGCCCCGCAGCAGGTCTCCCTCTTCGTGGCGACCACCCCGATCATCACCCAACTGGTGCGGTGGGCCCGGGACGGCGTACGACCGAAGCCCTTCCTGCTGGCCCTCTCCCTGGTGGCGCTCCTCGGAGTCGGCCTGGTGATCACCCGCGGGAGCCTGGCCGGCCTCGGCCAGTTCGGTCTCGGCGGCCTCATGATGATCGGCGCGGTGCTCGGCTGGGCCGTCTACACCCACGGCGCGACCCGGTTCGGCGGCTGGTCGCCGCTGCGCTTCACCACGCTGACCGCGCTCGCCGGCACGGCCGCCATGCTGGCCGCGAGCATCGGCGCCGACGCCGTCGGGTGGCAGCACGCGCCGACGGCCGCCGACCTCGTGGCGATCACCCCGCAACTGGCGTACGCCGTGCTCGTCGCCGCAGTCGTCGCGGTGCTGGCCTGGAACACCGGCGTGCAGCGGCTGGGCGCGGCCAACGCGGCCCTGTTCATGAACCTGGTCCCGGTGACCACCTTCGTCGTGCAGATCGCCCGTGGCTACCGGCCGGAGACGGTCGAGCTGGTCGGAGCGGCGATCACCATCGCCGCGCTGGTCGGCGCGAACCTCGCCGCGCGGACCCGTCCCCGGCCCTCGTCGCTGCCCCGGCCGACAGCGGTCACCGACCCCGTCGCGGTGGTCGACCCGGTGGCGGTGGCCAACCGCTGACCCACTGGCTGGGATGCCCGGTGGAGGCGCCGGGCAACGTTGCCTAGACTCGACGGCACAACTGCATACCTCATCCAGAGGGGCTGAGGGATACGGCCCGACGACGCCCCGGCAACCACCCCGCGCGCTCACCGCTGAGCGACCCGCGGGGCAGGTGCCAATTCCGTCCCCGCCGCACCGTGCGATGCGGGGAAAGATGAGAGGACTCTCGACATGACGTCGACGCTCGCCGCCTCCGGCATCGACACCTCCGCCAGCCCCGCCCGTGCCCTCGTCTGCCGCGCCTGTTCGGCCCGCTACCCGCTCGCCGCCCAGCACGCCTGCTACGAGTGTTTCGGCCCGCTGGAAGTCGACTACGACACCGCCGCCCTGGCCACGGTCACCCGCGAGCAGATCGAGGCCGGCCCGGACAACATCTGGCGGTACGCCGCGCTGCTGCCCGCCGGGCAGGACCCGGCCACCCGGGTCACCCTCGACCCGGGGCTGACCCCGCTGGTGGCGGCACCGCACCTCGCCGCCGAGATGGGCATCACCGCGCCGCTCTGGGTCAAGGACGACAGCGCCAACCCGACCCACTCGTTCAAGGACCGGGTCGTCTCGGTGGCGTTGACCGCCGCCAAGGCACTCGGCTTCACCCGCTTCGCCTGCGCGTCCACCGGCAACCTGGCCAACTCGGTGGCCGCGCACGCCGCCCGCGCCGGCGTTCCCTCGATCGTCTTCATCCCCTCCGACCTGGAGCAGGGCAAGGTCATCACCACCGCCGTGTACGGCGGCGAACTGGTCGCCATCGACGGCTCGTACGACGACGTCAACCGGCTCTGCGGTGAGCTGGTGGAGACCGACGAGTTCGAGGACACGGCCTTCGTCAACGTGAACGTCCGGCCGTACTACGCGGAGGGTTCCAAGACCCTCGGCTACGAGGTGGCCGAGCAGTTGGGCTGGCGGATTCCCGCCCAGGTGGTGATCCCGATGGCCAGCGGCGAACTGCTCACCAAGATTGACAAGGCGTTCTCCGAGCTGGTCGAGATCGGCCTGGTCGACGCGCCGGCCGGCGGCTGGAAGGTCTTCGGCGCGCAGTCGGCCGGCTGCAACCCGATCGCCACGGCCCTGCACGCCGACACGGACACGATCATCCCGGTCAAGCCCACCGGCATCGCCAAGTCGCTCAACATCGGTGACCCGGCCGCCGGCCTCTACGCACTGGAGGCGGTGCGCCGCACCGGTGGCTGGATGGAGTACGCCGACGACGACGAGATCCGCGCCGGCATCCGCGACCTGGCCCGTACCACCGGGGTCTTCGCCGAGACGGCGGGCGGCGTGACCGCGGCAGTGTTGCGCAAGCTGGTCGAGTCCGGCCGGCTCGACCCGACGGCGGAGACGGTCGTCTTCAACACCGGCGAGGGTCTGAAGACCATCGACGCCGTGGCCGCACAGGTCGGGCCGACCCACCACATCAAGCCGTCCCTGCGTGCCGCCCGGGACGCGGGGCTTCTGGGCTGAATCCGCCCGGTGACTGGGTTTTCGCTGTGAGTGTGGAAAACCCGCCGCTCTGGACTTGACGGCAGGAACCGGACGGCGCAAGATGCTCCGTGCGGGAGGGCATTTCGCCGAAGACTTTTGAAGTTCTTGCGACCCAACGCCGGAGGCGTTGTGCGAATGCCCCTCCCGACCACGTCCGACAGGGCCAGCGAATAATCGCTGGCCCTGTCGCTTTTGCGGCTGTCAGGCTCACCGGCATGAGCATCACGATCGTGCCGTTCGACGGCACCGACCGGGCCGCGGTCGACGAGGCGTACCGGATCGGAGCGGCGGCCACCGAGGCCGACCTGCCCGACTTCCCACCGTCCTGCCGGCAACGCTTCGACGGGTTCTTCCACGCCCCGATGCCCGGCACCCGCTCGCTCTGGGCGCTGGCCCGCCTGGACGGTGCGCCCGCCGGTTACCTCCAGCTCGACCTGCCGCAGCTCGACAACACCGACAACGCCACCGCCGAGCTGAAGGTCCATCCGGACCTGCGGCGTCGTGGTGTCGGCCGGGCCCTGCACGAGTACGGGGTACGCCTGCTGCGCCAGCACGACCGCAAACGGGTGACGGCGATGACGGTCTCCGCGCTGCCCGGCGGTCCGGCCCGACCGGTGGCGGGTCACGCGTTCGCCGCCGCGATGGGCGCGCACTCCGCGCTGGCCGAGGTGCGTCGCCGGCTGACCATCGCCGACATCGACCGGCTCGCGCTGCGGGCGGCCCTGGCCGACGCGCAGCCCCACGCCAAGGGCTACCGGTCCGTCTCCTGGCAGGGCACCACCCCACCCGAGTACGTCGCGGACGTCGCCTACCTGGACGGCCGGCTCATGACGGACGCGCCGCTGGGCGACGTGCAGTGGGAACCGGAACAGGTCGACGCCGAGCGCATCCGGGGCAACGAGCGCGCCCTGGACGCCCGGGGTAGGCGGCGCTACCACCTCGGGATGCTGCACGAGGCGTCGGGCCGGCTGGTCGCCTGGACCCTGCTCGACGTGGGCGCCTCCGTCGACTGGCACGCGTTCCAGCAGATCACCATCGTCGACCCGACCCACCGTGGCCACCGGCTGGGCCTCATCGCCAAGGCGGAGAACCTGCACCATCTGCTCACCCACGAGCCCGCGGTACGCGTCGTCGACACCTGGAACGCGGCCAGCAACAGCTACATGGTGGCGATCAACAAGCAGCTCGGCTTCCGCCCGGTGGACGCCTGGGACAACTGGCAGCTCACCCTCTGACGGGTATCCGCCCCTACTGCTCGCCGACCGGGCTGTTGCATGATGGCGGGCATGACGGAGACCCCGCATTCCCTGTACGACAGGCACGCCGACACCCTCAACCGTGCGCTGACCGCGATCACGGAGCGGGGTTACTGGTCCGCCTATCCCGAGTCCCCCAGCCCCCGCGTGTACGGCGAGACCGCCGCCGCCGACGGCAAGGCCGCCTTCGAGGCGTACCTCGGTGGTGACTTTCCGCTCGATCAGCCCGGCGCTGGCGGGCGGATCACCACCGAGACGAGCCCGTTCGGGGTCGACCTGGCGGTGCGGTACCCGCACGCCGGCACCGACGAGCTGGTCACCGCCGCCTCCGCCGCGCTGCCGGCGTGGCGCGACGCCGGTCCGCAGGCCCGGGTGGGTGTCTGCCTGGAAATCCTCGACCGGCTGCACAAGCACATCTTCGAGCTGGCCAACGCGGTGCAGTTCACCAGCGGGCAGGCGTTCGTGATGGCGTTCCAGGCCGGCGGCGCGCACGCGCTGGACCGGGCGCTGGAGGCGCTGGCGTACGCGTACGCCGAGATGACCCGGCACCCGGGCACCGCCGGTTGGGAGAAGGCCGCCGGCAAGGGCGACCCGCTGCGGATGACCAAGACGTTCCACGTGGTCCCCCGTGGTGTGGCGCTGGTGATCGGGTGCAACACCTTCCCGACGTGGAACTCGTACCCCGGGCTGTTCGCCTCGCTGGTCACCGGCAACCCGGTGATCGTGAAGCCGCACCCGCGCGCGGTGCTGCCGCTCGCGATCACCGTGAAGTACGCGCGGGAGGTCCTCGCGGAGGCCGGCTTCGACCCGAACCTGATCCTGCTGGCCGCCGAGGCGCCGGGCGAGAAGCTCGCCAGCGACCTGGCGCTGCACCGGTCCGTCAAGATCGTCGACTTCACCGGCTCCACCGAGTACGGCGACTGGCTGGAGACGCACGCCCGGCAGGCGTCGGTCTACACCGAGAAGGCCGGCCTCAACACCGTGGTGATCGACTCCACCGACGACTTCACCGGCATGTGCCGCAACCTCGGTTTCACCCTGACCCTCTACAGCGGTCAGATGTGCACCACCTCGCAGAACATCCTCATCCCGGCCGGGGGCATCGAGACCGACCAGGGGCACAAGAGCTTCGACGAGGTGGCCGGTGGAATCGCCGCGGCGGTCGGCAAGCTGACCGCCGACCCGGCCCGGGGTGTCGAGCTGACCGGCGCGATCGTCAACGACGGGGTGTTGGAGCGGTTGGCCGAGGTGACCAAGGTCGGCGAGCCGGTCCTGGAGTCGCGGACGGTGGCCCACCCGTCGTACGCCGACGCGGTGGTGCGTACCCCGACGATCGTCAAGCTGACCGCGGACGACGCCCAGACGTACGGCCGGGAGTGGTTCGGGCCGATCTCGTTCGCCATCGCGACCGACTCCACCGCGCACAGCCTGGAGCTGCTGCGCAGGACGGTCGGCGAGAAGGGCGCGCTCACCGCCGGGGTCTACTCGACCGACGAAGCGGTGCTGGACGCCACCGAGGCGGTCGCCGTCGAGGTCGGAGTGCACCTGTCCTGCAACCTCACCGGCGGTGTCTTCGTGAACCAGTCGGCGGCCTTCTCCGACTTCCACGGCAGCGGCGCCAACGCGGCGGCCAACTCGGCGCTGACCGACGGGGCTTACGTGGCGAATCGGTTCCGGATCGTGCAGTCGCGGCGGCCTGCCTGATCTTTGGTTGCGGTGGGGGTTTCCGGGGCGGTGCGTGATTGGTCGCGGTTGGGGTTTCCGGGGCAGCCCGCCCCGCTCCGGGCGGTCAGGCTTGATCCCTGCGCGGGGCGGGCTGCCCCGGAAACCCTTTTGTGGGCACGGTTGTCGCCTGACGCTCCGGCTTTGGGTGGGAGATCTTCGTGGTCTTGCCTTGGGAAGAGTTCTCTTTATGCTGTTCGGCGCATCTGGAGTTCGGTCAGGGCGGGGATCGTGGGGTGGGGGACCCGTACGCCGGTGTCTTCGAAGCCCAGCCGCTGGTAGGCCCGGTAGGCGCGATCGTTGCCGACCACCACCTCCAGCAGCAGTTCCGGCCGGTCGCACGCCCGTGACCAGGCGGCCACCCCGTCGATCAGCTCGCCGAGCAGCCCGCGGCCCCGCCACGTCGGCGTGACGTACACGGCATAGATCACGGTCAGCCCCGGCTCGTTCGGAGCGACCGTTCCGCCGGCGTGCCCGACGAGCCGGCCGCCCGGGTCCGCGACGAACTGCGCGTTGTGGGGACCGGTCGACGTGTACGCCACCCGGGCGGCGAACTCGTTGTGCGGTCGGGCCGCAGCGTCCGCCAATGTCTCCAGGAAGGCCAACGGCGCGTCGGCGAGCATCTCCAGGCGCAGCGCCCGCATCCGGGCGGCGTCCTGCGGCCGTACCCGGTGAATCCGCGCCTGCCGCAGGGCCGGACCGCCCGTGTCGGTGGTCATGTCCGAATGCCTACCACAGGGCCGGACGCTCACCGCGATCAACGGCGGCCAGATCGCCTACATGCGGTCAAAGGCAACCATCGTCATGAATCCGTCAGCGCGTTCGAGGCGCCCTGGACCATGCCCGATTTGTGGTCGTGCGCGACCGTCACTGCTCGTGTAGCGTGCGATTTCGATCACCTCTTTCAGCGGTCGTCGTCGATCGCTGTGGCGGTGGTCCGTGGGTGTCCGGCGTGCCGGACGTCCGGGCAGGCAACGCCGCGCAGAGTGAGGGATGTGCACCGTGGCCCAGGGTTCCGTGAAGTGGTTCAACGCCGAGAAGGGCTACGGCTTCATCGCCGTGGACGGCGGTCAGGACGTGTTCGTCCACTTCTCTGCTATCGAGATGGACGGCTACAAGGCCCTCGACGACGGTCAGCGGGTGGAGTTCGAGATCGCCCAGGGCCAGAAGGGTCCGCAGGCGGAGCACGTCCGCGTCATCGGCTGACCGGTTCCCCGATCTACCCGCCGGTGGTTCGCCCCGATCGGCTGGCGAGTCGGGGCTGCGGCGCGGACGCCCGCCCTGGAAGATCGTGAACCGTTCCAGCCGATGCTGAGGAGGGTTCATGACCGACCAGACGCCGCCACCCGCCACGCCCTCCGGGCCGGGTGAGCCGGGCCCGTCCGACCCCAACCCGCCCGCCGAAGGCTCCGGCACGGCGCCCTCGTCCGGCGCGGCCCCGGGCACACCGCCCTCGCCCGGCGTCGCGATGCCACCCGTCGGCGTGCCGCCACAGGGCTGGAACCCCGCGACGGACGCCTGGGGGCAGCCCGTCGGTCCGCCGCCGGGCTGGGACCCCGCGCAGGGAGCCTGGGGTCAGCACGCCGGGCCGCCGCCGGGCTGGACCTCCCCTCCCGTCGGCGGCTACCCGCCGGGGGCCGGCCCCTACGGTGGACAGCCGTGGTATCCGGGGGCGCCGGTCGGCTGGTACCCGCCGGGTCACGGCCTCGACCCGAACGACCCCCTCATCACTCCGCCCGGTGCCGGCATCGGTGCCTGGTTCGAGCGGTTCTGGGGCGCGCTGCGCCGGGGCTGGCGGCAGTTGGTGCCGATCATGCTGCTCACGCAGGTGCTGCCGGCGGCGGTGCTCTCGGTCATCTCGTTCGGTGTGGACCCGTCGCCCGCCTGGGAGGCGCAGGCCGAGACGAACCCGAGCGGGCTTCCGGACAACTTCGCCACCGGCCTGTTGACCCTCGTCGTCGTGCTGGTCGGCGGCAGCCTGGTGATCGGCCTCGTGCAGGCGCTGGGCTGGGCCGCGGGTAGTTGGGTGATCACCCAGCAGGCGGCCGGCCGACCCGCCCGCCTCGACGCGGCGCTGCGGTACGGGCTGCGTCGGGCGCTCGGCGTGTGGGGCTGGACGCTGCTGGTCAGCCTGCTCATCGGCGTCGGAGTCTGTTTCTGCGTGCTGCCGGGCATCTACCTGGCGTTCGCGTTGAGCATGGCCGGGCCGGTCTACCTGTTCGAGCGGGACAACCCGATCGGCCGTTCGTTCCGGATGTTCCACGACCGGCTCGGGATGCTGCTCGGTCGGGTGGCCCTGGTGGGTGTCGCGGTGATCATCGGAACCATGGTTCCCGGGATCCTGGAGTCGGCCGGTACCGCCGCGTTCGGCGCGGATCCCTTCGCGTCCCCGGGTGCCGCGGTCGGGGTGGTGGCGGTCATCGGCCTCACGGCGGTGCTGGCCCTGCCGGCCCACCTCGTCCAGTTGGTCGGGCTGCTGATCACGTACGCCGAGCAACGTGCTCACGAAGGGCCCGTGAACGCGGCCACACTGGCCGCGGAACTCGGCTGACCGAGCTCATCGTGCTTGCACTCGGCAGGTGAGAGTGCTAAACAAGTCATTGGCACTCGCGTACCGTGAGTGCCAATGGTCGGGACGGTGGGGCCTGGTTGTGCCGGTGTGGAGACGCCGGGGCAGCACATGGCCGGTCGTCGCGGGCTATCCGGCCCGACCGGAGGACGTCGTCGTCGCCTGGTGGCGACGTCCCAAGGTGCGTAAACCAGGCGGCCCATCCGGGACACACACTCGGGTGGCCGTGAGTGTCCAGGAGGACAACGCCGTATGGCAAAGATGATCGCGTTCGACGAAGAGGCGCGCCGCGGCCTCGAGCGGGGCATGAACCAGCTCGCTGACGCCGTGAAGGTGACCCTCGGCCCCAAGGGCCGCAACGTCGTGCTCGAGAAGAAGTGGGGTGCCCCCACCATCACCAACGATGGTGTGAGCATCGCCAAGGAGATCGAGCTCGAGGACCCGTACGAGAAGATCGGCGCCGAGCTGGTCAAGGAGGTCGCCAAGAAGACCGACGACGTCGCCGGTGACGGCACGACGACGGCGACCGTCCTGGCCCAGGCCCTGGTTCGCGAGGGCCTGCGCAACGTGGCCGCCGGCGCCAACCCGATGGCCCTGAAGCGGGGCATCGAGGCTGCTGTCGCGAGCGTCTCGGAGGAGCTGTCCAAGCTCGCCAAGGACGTCGAGACCAAGGAGCAGATCGCCTCCACCGCCTCCATCTCCGCTGGTGACAGCAGCGTCGGCGAGATCATCGCCGAGGCGATGGACAAGGTCGGCAAGGAAGGCGTCATCACCGTCGAGGAGAGCAACACCTTCGGGCTGGAGCTGGAGCTCACCGAGGGTATGCGCTTCGACAAGGGCTACGTCTCGGCCTACTTCATGACCGACCCGGAGCGCATGGAGGCCGTCTTCGACGACCCCTACCTCCTGATCGTCAACAGCAAGATCTCGTCGGTCAAGGACCTGCTCCCGATCCTCGAGAAGATCATGCAGTCGGGCAAGCCGCTGCTGATCATCGCCGAGGACATCGAGGGCGAGGCTCTGGCCACCCTGGTCGTCAACAAGGTCCGGGGCACCTTCAAGTCGGTCGCCGTCAAGGCGCCGGGCTTCGGTGACCGCCGCAAGGCCATGCTTGCCGACATCGCCATCCTCACCGGTGGTCAGGTCATCAGCGAGGAGGTCGGCCTCAAGCTCGACGCCGTCGGCGTCGACATGCTGGGCCGCGCCCGCAAGGTCGTGGTGACCAAGGACGAGACCACCATCGTCGACGGTGCCGGTGACGCTGAGCAGATCCAGGGCCGGGTCAACCAGATCCGGGCCGAGATCGACAAGAGTGACTCCGACTACGACCGCGAGAAGCTGCAGGAGCGGCTGGCCAAGCTGGCCGGTGGCGTTGCGGTGATCAAGGTCGGCGCGGCCACCGAGGTCGAGCTCAAGGAGCGCAAGCACCGCATCGAGGACGCCGTTCGCAACGCGAAGGCGGCCGTCGAGGAGGGCATCGTCCCGGGTGGTGGCGTCGCGCTGGTGCAGGCCGGTAAGACCGCCTTCGACAAGCTGGACCTGGTGGGCGACGAGGCCACCGGTGCCAACATCGTCAAGGTCGCGCTGGACGCCCCGCTGCGGCAGATCGCCGTCAACGCCGGCCTCGAGGGCGGCGTCGTGGTGGAGAAGGTCCGCAACATCGAGGCGGGTCACGGTCTCAACGCCGCGAACGGCGAGTACGTCGACCTGCTGGCCGCGGGCATCATCGACCCGGCCAAGGTGACCCGTTCTGCGCTGCAGAACGCGGCGTCGATCGCCGCGCTGTTCCTCACCACCGAGGCTGTTGTCGCGGACAAGCCGGAGAAGACCCCGGCTGCCCCGGCTGGCCCGGGTGGCGGGGACATGGACTTCTGAGTCCAGTTCCGACACACCGAACGGGGCGGGCCGCTGACGCGGTCCGCCCCGTTCGTCGTCAGGTGGGCAGGGGTCGCTGGTTGCGGCGCTTCTGCGCCCGGTCGTACGGCGGCAGCAGTTGGATCGGCGCGTCCACCATCTCCTGCGGTTCCTCGGTCGCCGGCTGACCGTCGGTGGTCATCTCGGCCAGTTGCTCGGCGTCGCCGTAGTCCAGTCGGTCGAACGGCAGTTGACCGGGCAGCTCACCGACCGGTTTCCAGGTGATCGGCGGGCCGTCCTCGGTCTGGTCGTCATCCGTGGTCATGGCTGCCTCCTCTACCGAAACGGTAGGGGGCGTCGATGCCCGACGCGGGCGAATGGATCAATGTCCCATTTGCCTGTTATGGCGTCGGCAGCGTCCGCCGGTACAGGAAGAAGACCCGCTCGATCCGCGCACCCGCGCTGCCCGAGTAGAACGGCACCGGCCCCACCCAGCCGATCTCCGCCCGGTCCAGCCCGGCCGCACGCTGGTCCCGTAGGCAGCGCCGCAGCAGCACCCCGCCGATGCCCGAGCCCTCGGCGGCCGGGGCGGTGCCCATCGGCCCGAACCAGCTCGGCCGGGACGACCCGTAGGCGGCGAAACCCAGCACCTCGCCGGCCTGCTCCGCCAGGTGGCAGCCGGCCCCCTCGCGGCCCACCGATCCCGCCAGCTCACCGTCCCAGGCCCCGCCGAAGGTGGACCGGGCGAACGCGGTCAGCGCCGGCAGGTCCGCCGGCTCCGCCCGGCGTACCGTGACACCCTGCCCAGCCAGCCGTTCCTCGGCGGCCGTCGTCGACCGCAGCGCCGGCGACCCGTCGTACGACAGGTCCGCGGTCATGTTCCAGGCGGTCCGGTCCTGCTGGTAGCCGAGCGCCAGGGCCGCGCAGACCGCCGGCGTGTACCGCACGTCGATGCCCGGCCAGGCGTAGTACGGCGGGCTTCCGGCCAGCAGCACCTCCGTCACGCCGTGCCCGGCGAGGGCCTGCTCGGCCCGGGCGAGCAGCGCACGGCCCACGCCCCGGCGGCGCTGACCCGGCAGTACGGCCACCAGGTCCACGTGCCCGATGCCCGGCTCGGTCGGCGACACCGAGCCGATGAGCACCCCGACGAGATCGTCCCCCCGGTACGCCCCCAGCCCGATCACCGGCCGGTCGGCGGCGGCCCGGGGCCAGAGCACGTCCACGATCGCGTCCGCCTCGGCCGCGTCCTCCGGCAGGTCGAGCGCCTGCGCGCAGAGCCGAGCCACGGTGGGCACGAGGTCCAGGGCCAGTTCGGTGACGGTGATCTCGGCGTCCATGGTCGCCGACCCTAGATCACCCGTCGCCTCCCGCCCTGCTCACCCTCGGGCGGCGCGCACGGCGGCGTACGCGTCGACCTGACCGGCGCCGGTGACGTTCGCCGGGCTCCCGCAGGCGTCGCTGGGATTGCGTGAGCGGTACGTGGGCTCGGCCGGCGTGGCGGTGTCCCGCAGGATCTGCCGGGTCCGGGGCAGGTCGCCGATCAGCGTCGGGTTCGCCGACCACATGAGCGCCACCACTCCCGCCACCTGCGGGGTCGCCATCGACGTGCCGTCCAGCGCCGCGTACCCGCCGCCGGGCATGGCCGACACCACGCCCACGCCGGGTGCCAGTACGTCCGGCTTGCCCGCGCCGCCGGGCACCGGCCCGCGCGAGGAGAACTCCGCCACCCGGCGCTGCGCGTCCACCGCGCCCACGGTCAGCACGTTGGCGTACGGCGCGGGAGCGTCGTCGATCGACGCGCACCACGGGCCGGTGTTGCCGGCGGCGGCGACCACGAAGATGCCGGCCGCGTCGAGCGCCGTGGTGGCCGGGAGCAGCGTGTCCCGGTCGCAGCCCTCGATCGAGGGGCAGCCCCACGAGTTGGTCAGCACCTGCGGGGCGCGTTCGGGCCGACCGTCGGTGAACGGGTCACCACCGGCGGGGAAGGGCGCCAGCATGAACTGGAGGCAGTCCAGGTAGTGCCCCGGGCTGCCCAGGTTGCGGTCCAGGTTGACGCAGCCCACCCACTGCGCGTCCGGTGCCACGCCGATGCCGTCCCGCCCGACCGCGCTGCCCACCGTGTGGGTGCCGTGCCCGCCCTGGTCGTTCGGTGCCCGGGTGCCGTCCCACGGGTCGTACCAGGAGTCGTCGCCGCCCCGGAACCCGGCCCGCAGCGCCGGATGGCCGCCGTCGACGCCGGAATCGGAGCTGCCGACCACGATTCCCCTGCCGGTCACGCCGAGTTGAGACCAGACCCGGTCCGCGCCGAGTTGCCGGATGTTCCACTCTGGACCGGTGGGTGCCGGCGCGGTGCCGCGGGTCTGCCCCGCCGGGGCGGGTAGCGGCCGGAGGCGCTGGCTGACCAGTACCCGGGCCACCTCGGGCCGTCGGGCGAGCCAGGCGCGCACGGCTGGGCCACCGTCCACCTCGACCGCGTTGACCAGGTAGTACGGCACCGGGTCGAGCCGTAGACGCTCCGCAGTGCGGCGCAGGTCGGCCTGGGTGCGGTCCGCGGTCGTGACCAACCGCCGGTAGACCTCCGCCGTCCGGGCGTCCCGTCCGGCCTGCCCGGGTGCGCCGGCCGGGATGCCGCCCACGTCGGCCTGCTCGCGCAGCACCACCAGCAGCCGCTCGCCGTGCAGGCCGGGTTGACCGGGCCCGACGTCGACCACACCGAACGCCACCAGCAGCACCAGGGCGGTCGCCGCCGCCATCCGACGGCTCGGGACACGGGCCGTCGGCCGGGCGAGCAGCACCGCGTACCCGATGGCCACCAGGACGGCCACGGCGAGCCCGGCGGCGGCGGCCGCCGCCACCCAGAACGGCACGTCGCGGGTGCCGACCAGGAGCAGGGTGATCTCCTCCGGGTCGGTGAACGCCAGCGGCCCGAGCGCGGCCAGGCCCACCAGCCAGCCGGTCGCCGCCCGTCCGCCGCGAACCTGCTCGGTCGAATCGCCGACGGGTTGCCGGGTGGCGGCCGGCTCGGCGGTGAAATGCCAGGTCGCGGCCCAGAGCGCGGCGAGCGCGAAGCCCGTCGGCGGGAGGGTCAGCAGAGCGGGCAACTGAGCGCCGGACTGGCCCGCCCCGGCCGCGAGCAGCAGCAGCGCGACACCGGCGACCAGGCCGCCGACCAGCACCAGCCGGGCCGGCCGGGGCGGTCGACCGACCGCGAACCGGGACCACAGGGCGGCGTCCAGAAGCGTCGCCGCCAGCACCCCGAGGGCGGCGGCGGCCACCAGCGCGAGGACGGTCTCCAGGAGCCCGCCGAGCGCTCCCAGCCAGGCCCAGGGCAGCAGCAACGCCAGCCCGGCGGCGACCGCGAGCAGCGACACGGTGCCCGGCCGGCGCGAGCCACGCGCGGGCTCCGCGCTGCCGGCGGCCTCGGTGCTGGCGGCGTCGCCCTCGTCGCGCCGGGCCAGGCCGTCGACCAGGCCAGCCGTCCCGGGGTACGCCCGCCGACGCCACGACCAGCGCACGGCGAGCGCGGCGAGCAGCGTCGTGGCGGTCAGCGCGGCGAGGTACGCCTCGTGGTGCACGGGCGGCACGACGCGCAGCAACGTGAGCACCCCGAGGGTGAGCGCGGCAGCCAACCAGACCCGGCCGGTGGCCCGGATCGTGGTCGAGCGGGGCAGCACGGTCAGCAGCAGGGCGGGCGTGCCGACCAGCACCACGGTGGCCAGGCCGAGCACCGGCCAGAGCCAGCCCACCCGGTCCCGTCCGAAGCCGAGCAGCACCTGATCGGTGAGCCAGCCGCCGGTCTGGGTGGCCACCGTGACCGCGACGATCCAGCAGCCGACGAACACGGCCGCGACCACCGCCCACGGGGAGCTGCGGTCGCCGGCTACGGAACGCGCGGGCTCACCATGCATCCGAGAACTTTACGACCACCTCGAAGATCTTGAACAGTTTCCGTCAGCCGGGCGGGTCCTGTCCAAGATCTGCGGCCGGACGACCGGGGGCGGGGCGGGCGGCACATGTCGACCGGCTGGTACGGCGGTTACGGTGGATGAGTGCGTGACCCCAATGTCTCCCGATCCGTCGCCGGGCAACTCTCGCCGATCCGCCGTACGACAGACCTGCGCCGGCTCCGCGCCGAGCGCTTCGACGTGCTGGTCATCGGGGGTGGGGTGACCGGTGCCGGTGCTGCCCTGGACGCGGCCTCCCGGGGCCTCAAGGTGGCCCTGGTCGAGGCGCGGGATCTCGCCTCGGGCACGTCTAGCCGGTCCAGCAAGCTCATCCACGGCGGGCTGCGCTACCTGGAGCAGTTGGAGTTCCACCTGGTCCACGAGGCGCTGACCGAGCGAGGGTTGCTGGCGACCCGGCTCGCGCCGCACCTGGTGCGCCCGGTGCCGATCCTGGTGCCCCTGCCCGCCGGGCGAGGGCTGCGGGACCTGCCGGCGCGCATCTTCCGTCGCTCGTACTACGGCGCGGGCGTGGCCGCGTACGACGCCTTCGCCGGGATCTTCGGCGGTGGCCGGGGCATGCCGCTGCACCGGCACCTGACCCGGGAGGGCGCGCGGCGGATCTTCCCGAGCCTGCGGGCCGACGCCCTGGCCGGTGCGATCCGCTACTACGACGGGCAGGTCGACGACGCCCGGCTGGTCGTCACCCTGGCCCGCACCGCCGCGAGCCTTGGCGCCACGGTGGTGAGCAGCGCCCGCGCCGTCGGGCTGATCCGGCAGGCGCGAGAGGTCACCGGTGTCCGGGTCCGCGACCTGGAGGCCCCGGCCGGCTCACCGGACGCGGAGTTCGAGGTGCACGCCCGTACCGTCATCGCGGCCACCGGTGTGTGGAGCGACGACATGTCGCGGATGCTCAACGACGTGGGCCTGCGGCCCGGCATCCGGGTGCGCGCCTCGAAGGGGGTGCACCTGGTGGTGCCCCGCTCGGCGATCACCGGGGAGACGGGGCTCATCCTGCGTACGGCGACGTCGGTGCTCTTCGTGATTCCGTGGGGCGGGCACTGGATCATCGGCACGACGGACACCGACTGGCGGCTGGACCGGTCCCACCCGGCGGCCTCGGCGCGCGACATCGACTACTTGTTGCAGCAGGTCAACACCGTGCTGGACCGGCCGTTGACAACCGCCGACATCGAGGGCGTCTACGCCGGGCTGCGCCCCCTGCTGGCCGGCGAGGCCGACTCCACCTCGAAGCTCTCCCGGGAGCACGCGGTGTTCGAGCCGATGCTCGGGCTGCTGCTGGTGGCCGGCGGCAAGTACACGACGTACCGGGTGATGGCGTCCGACGTCGTCGACCGGGCCGTACGCCGGTTGGGGGGCGGCCGCGAGTCGCGGACCGCCGACCTGCCGCTGCTCGGCGCCGACGGGTACACCGCACTGTGGCGGGACCGGGCCGACCTGGCCCGGCGGCACGGCGTTCCGGTGGGCGTGGTGGAGCACCTGCTGGAGCGGTACGGGAGCCTCACCCTCGACCTGCTGGCATTGGTCGATGCCGAGCCGCTGCTCGCGTCGCCGCTGGCCGGCGCCCCGGAGTACCTGGCGGCGGAGGTGACCTACGCGGCGCGGGCCGAAGGGGCGCTGCACCTGGAGGACGTGCTGACGCGGCGTACCCGGATCTCGTTCGAGACGAGCCACCGTGGGCTGGAGTCGGCGGACCACACCGCCGAGTTGATGGGTGCGGTGCTCGGGTGGGACGCGGCCACGCGGGCCCGCGAGGTCGAGCACTATCGCGCGCGGGTCGAGGCGGAGCGCCAGTCCCAGCTCATGCCGGACGACGCCGGAGCGGACGCTGCCCGACTCGGTGTGCCGGACGCACGCGGATACGCCGCGGACCGGGGCGGCGACGATCATGCGGAGCTGCGGTCGACCGCCAGATGACCGGAATGTAACGCTACCGAGGGGTAACAAGCGATAGCGGCCCGGATGGTGGTTTCGAACGCTACCTACGGTGGGGTAGGTTTCCGCGCGTGCCTAACCGCGCGCGCCCTCGTCTGCTCGCCACTCTTCTCGGTGTGGTGCTCGTCGGTGCATCGGCCGGGTGTTCGCTGCTCGGCCGCGACGACGCCGCCGACACACCGGCCGCCCCGCCGCCGCCCGGCTCGGCTGCCGGCGGGTCGTCCCCCGAGGTCCCGACGACGGTCGCTAAGGGGCAGGTCAGCCTGCTTCAGCGCCTCGGCGCCGACGCCCCGCTGCGTACCCTGAGTGTCGAGCGGGACGGCTCGTGGCAGTGCCTCGACTGTGCCGGCGACGGGGTCACCTCCCGGGGCAGGCTGGCGCCGGAGCAGACCGAGCGGCTTCAGGTGCTCCTCGCCGATCCTCGGCTCGCCGAGGAGACCGACCAGGTCCGGCGGTACCGGACCACCTGTATCGACGCGCTGACGTCGAGCCTGCTCACCTCGTCCGGGCTGATCAGCTCGCAGGACTGCCCCGGCGAGGAACGCCCGCCGGTGGCCGGCGAGATCCTGTTGCTGCTCACCCAGGCGACGCCCGCCGAGGTCCAGGGCTGAGGGCAGCCCGTCAGAGCACTTTGCCGGGATTGAGCAGGCCGGTCGGGTCCAGTGCCGACTTGATCGCCTGGTGGACCCGGACGCCGACCGGGCCGATCTCCTGCGCCAGCCAACCCCGCTTGAGCAGGCCCACCCCGTGCTCGCCCGTGCAGGTGCCGCCCAGGTCCAGGCCGAGCCGCATGATCTCGTCGAACGCCCGGCGACCCCGCTCCACGCTCGCCGGATCGGCCCGGTCCACGACGATGTTCGGGTGCATGTTGCCGTCCCCGGCGTGCCCCACCACGCCGATCGGCACGTCGCAGTCCGCCGCGATCCGGGCCACCCCGTCGAGCAGCGCGGCGAGCGCGCCCCGCGGCACCGCCACGTCGTCGATCACCAGACCGCCGCTGCCACCCGGGTGGGTCTCGGCGGCGAACTTCTCCATCGCCGGGTGGGCGAGCCGGCGGGCCTGCAACAACGCCGCTGCCTCCAGCGCATCGGTGGCCGCGTAGACCTCCTCGGCGCCGGCCGCCTCGCACACCTCGGCCAGCGCGGCCAGGTCGTCGGCCGCCCGGCCACCGGTGTCGGCGGCGGCCAGCAGCAGGGCCTGCGCGTCGGTTCGCAGACCCATCGGCTGGTACGCCTCGATCGCCCGCAGGTGCGTCTGGTCGAGCAGTTCCAGCAGGCTCGGCGTGAGACCCCGGGCGGCGATCTGGGCCACCGCCGTGCCGGCCGCCGCCGTGGAGCCGAAGACCGCCACCAGGGTCAGCGACTCGGCCGGGGCGGGCCGCAGCGCCACGGTCACCTCGGTGATCACGCCGAGGGTTCCCTCCGAGCCGACGAAGAGCCGGGTCAGGTCGTAGCCCGCGACCCCCTTGGCGGTACGCCGACCGGTGCGCAGCACCTCGCCGGAGGCGAGCACCACCTCCAGGCCGAGCACGTACTCGGTGGTCACGCCGTACTTCACGCAGCACATGCCGCCGGCGTTGGTGGCCACGTTGCCGCCGATGGTGGACGACTCCCAGGAGCCGGGGTCCGGCGGGTACCAGAGGCCCTGCTTGGCGACCGCCCCGGCCAGCGCGGCGTTGACGACGCCCGGCTGGACGACGGCGATCCGGCTCACCGGGTCGATCTCCCGGATCTCGTCCATCGCGACGGTGCTGAGCACCACCGAACCGTCCACCGCGTTCGCCGCGCCGGCCAGGCCGGTCCGCGCACCCTGGGGCACGACCGGTACGCCGTACCGTGCCGCCGCCCGGATCACCGCGACCACCTGCTCGGTGGTGCGGGGGCGGGTCACCACCAGGGGTACGCCGGCGGCGCACAGGTCGGCCTCGTCGCGCTGGTGCACGCGCAGCAGGTCCGGGTCGGTGAGCACGGCGTTCTCGCCCAGGGCGGCGCGCAGGTCGTCGAGGAGTCCGGTGGGGGCCATGCCGCCGAGGCTAGGTCGCCGGCCACCGATCATCAACGCGAGCTAGCCTCGGCGGCATGCTCTACCTGGACCGGCCGGCGTGGCCGGCGCGCGGTCGGCTGTGGTCGCACCTGATCAGCGACGTCTCCTACGCCGAGTTGCACGCCTTCGCGGAGGCGCTGGGCGCGCCCCGGCGCGGCTTCGACCGGGACCACTACGACATCCCTGCCGACCGGTTCGCCTCGGCGGTGTGGCTCGGTGCCCGGGTGGTGCCGAGCCGGGAGCTGGTCCGGTTGCTCCGCGACGCCGGTCTGCGTCGCCCGAAGCACCTCAGTGCGCCGCCGACCCGGTGAGAGTGGCCAGCTCCCGGCCCAGGTTGGCCCGGGCGGGCGCTTCCCACCGCGCGGCGAGCGGCGGTAGCCGGAACAGCGTGGGTAGCTCCAGTAGCCCGGTGAGCACGGCGGCCCGTCCGCTCCGGAAGGCCGGCTCGGGCACGTGGGCGTACTCCCGTCGGATCGCCGCGGCATAGCGGTCGTAGGCGGCCGGCGGGCCGGCCAGCACGGCGAGGTCCGCGTCGCAGAGCAGGGCACCGTCGGCGTCGTCCCGCGTGACCCGGTGCCCGGCGGTGAGCAGGACCAGCCGGCGGACCTCGGCGACGGCGGGCGCCGGCACCCCGAGCCCGGTGAGCAGACTCTCGGCCAGCGCCGCGCTGTCCCGTTCGTTGGCGTCGCCGGCGGCCCGTGGGTCGTAGACCGCGTCGTGGCACCAGGCCGCCAACCGGACCAGATCCGGCCGCCCGGCCAGCCCGGCGTGGCGGTCCACCACATCGAGGACGACGCCCAGGTGCGCGACGGTGTGGTAGTGCCGGTGCGGCTCCCCCCAGCGGGCGAGTAGCTGTTCACCGGCCCGGATGATGCGCTCGTCGGGTTTCGCACCGGCGGCGTGGGCCGCCGCCCGCCACCGGTCCAGCAGATCCGCCACCGCCCGAGTCTGCCGCATCCGCTCGCGCGGCACGCGCACGGGAGGATTCAGCGGCCCTGCCACGGGTAGTCGCGCCCATGGCGGCGGCCCGGGACAAGAGACCTCCGATGGTGCGGCGTGCCCCGCTGCGCGATGGACTGGTGGATGTCGACGGGGCGCGGATCGCGGAGGCCACCGAGCAGCTCCGGCACCGCGGCCGGGCCACCCTGCACGACCGGCTGCACCGGGTACGGATGGCCGGTGGGCTGGCCGTGCAGGCTGGTCTGGCCGCCGGCCTGGCGTACCTCGTCTCGCACAAGGTGCTCGGCAATCCGCAGCCGGTCTTCGCGCCGATCTCCGCCGTCGGCACGCTGGCCGCGTCGGTGGGCCAGCGCTTCCGCCGGACCGTGGAGCTGATCGTCGGTGTGGGCGTCGGGGTATTCGTCGGTGACCTGCTGATCTACTTCCTCGGCACCGGCGCGTGGCAGCTCGGCCTGGTGGTCACGGTGGCGATCCTGCTCACCATCTTCGCCGGCGCGAGCGTGGCCATCGTCATCCAGGCGGCGGCCACGGCGGTGCTGATCGTGACGCTGAGCCCGTCGACCCAGAACCTGGAGATCCCCCGCTTCGTCGACGCGTTCCTCGGCGGCGGGGTCGCCCTGCTGGTGACGGCTGTGCTGCTGCCGCTGAACCCGCTCCGAGTGATCAACCGGGCCGCCCGGCCGGCGCTGGACCTGCTCGCGGCGCAACTCGACGCCACCGCCGACGGATTGCGCGCGCGGGATCGCGCCGGCATCCAGCGGGCGCTGGAACGGCTGCGCAACAACAAGGACGAGCTGGCGACCCTGTCCGAGGCGATCGAGGGGGCGAAGGAGACGGCCACCCTGTCACCGGCCCGCTGGCACCGTCGCAGCGAACTCACCCACTACGCGGAGGCGGCCGACCCGATCGACCGCGCGATGCGCAACTCCGGCACGCTGATCCGCCGGTCCGTCACCCTGATCGAGGACGACGAGCCGGTGCCCGAGACCATGCCGGACGCGATCGGCCACCTCGCCGAGTCGGTCCGGCTGCTCAAGCACGAGTTCGCGGTGGGTGAGGAGCCGCAGCAGGCGCGGGAGCGGTCGCTGCGGGCCGTCAGCGAGGCCGGGCGGGCGTACGGCGCAGGGGTCGGCTTCTCCGGCAGCGTCGTGGTCGCCCAGATCCGTACCACGGCCAGTGACCTGCTGGTGGCCTCCGGGATCGAGCAGGAGGAGGCGAACCGCTGCATCCGGATCTCCTTCGGGGAACAGGAGCGGCCGGTCGGCGAACCGGCCGAGCCGGGCGAGGCGCCGAAACCACCCACCGCCCCGCCGGTCGGCTGAGCACGGGGCTCAGGCCAGCTCGGCGAGCGCCGCGAGCAGCCGGTCGACCTGGGCGGCGGTGCTGCCCAGACCGATGCTGGCGCGCAGCGCGGTCGCCGGAAGATCCCTTCGGCCGGTACGCGCGGCAGCCTCGCCGAGCAGCCGCCGGGCCAGCGGATGGGCACAGAACAACCCGTCGCGTACGCCGATCCGGTGCTCGGAGGCGAGCCGCGCGGCCACCGTCGCGGAGTCCTGACCGGCGACCACGAACGACACGATGCCGACCCGGGGCGCGTCCGCGTCGAAGGTCCGCAGCTCCACCACGTGCGGCAGGGCGGCGAGGCCGTCGCGCAGCCGAGCCAGCAACGCCTGCTCACGGGCGTGCAGCGCGACCCGGTCGGCGTCGGCCAGCGCCGCGCACACCGCCGCCAGCGCCACCGCGCCCAACAGGTTCGGGGTGCCGGCCTCGTGCCGGGCCGGGCCGGTCGCCCAGGTCACGTCATGGGTGGCCGGCCCGACGTTGCTGGTGGCACCGCCGCCGACGAGGTACGGCGGGGCGGCGTCCAGCCAGTCCGCCCGGCCGACGAGCACACCCGCGCCGAACGGGGCGTACAGCTTGTGGCCGGAGACGGCCAGGTAGTCCACGTCGAGCGCGTGCAGGTCGACCGGGGCGTGTGGGGCGAGCTGCGCGGCGTCGAGGACGATCCGGGCGCCGTGCCGGTGGGCCACCCGGGCCAGCTCGGCGACCGGCCACAGCTCACCCGTCACGTTGCTCGCCCCGGTGACCGCGACCAGCACCGGCAGCGCGGGGTTGCTGTCGCGGCGCAGCTCGGTCAGGGCGGCGGCGAGAGCGCGTACCGCCCCGGCCGGGTCGGCGGGCACCGGCAGGCGTACCGAGCCGCGCGGCCAGGGCAGCAGGTTCGCGTGGTGCTCACCGGCGAAGGTGACCACAGTCGTGCCAGCGGGCAACGACCGGGCCAGCAGGTTGAGGGCGTCGGTGGTGTTCCGAGTGAAGATCACGTGGTCGTCGGCACGCGCGCCGAAGAAGTCGCCGACCGTCTGCCGGGCCCGCTCGTACGCCAGGGTGCAGCGCCGCGACAGCGCTCCCGCGCCCCGGTGCACGCTGGCGTACCAGGGGAGCAGTTCGGTGACGGCGTCGGCCGCGGCCCGCGCGCACGGCGCGGTGGCCGCGTAGTCGAGGTTGATCTCGCCGGGTACGCCGAGCACGTCGAGCGCCACCGACGGCGCGGACGCGACGGCGGGCAGGCTGGGCAGCGAGGGTACGAGAGTGACGGACACGCCGGAACCTCCGGGGTCAGGGACCCCGGGTGTGCCTGTCGGGACGGGGTCCGCGCTTGCCCAGCACGCCGATCGGGCTGGGCCCGGTCATCACCCGGGGCACCCCACCGCGAACTCGACGAGGGTTGCCGGCCAGCAAGCCGGGGCTTGACGCTGGCGCTCGTGACCTGCCGGCAGCATAGCGGCTGTGGATGCGCCCGGACCAGCCGGCGGCGGATGGCTACGCTGACCGCATGGCCGACACCCCGCCCGGTGCACCCCTGCCGTCGCCGCCGCACACGCCCGCGGCCCCGCCCGCCGGCTCGTCACCCGGGATGCCGCCGCGCCGCTTCGGCTGGGTGCGGTTCCTGGTGCTGGCCGGGGTGGTGCTGCTCATCGCCGCGTGCGCGGTCTTCATGGTGTTCACCCTCGGCCAGTCGCTGGGCGTACAGGCGCTGCTGGTCGGGGTGGTCGCCGCGATCCTGCCGGTGCCGGTGCTCGTCGCCTGCTTCCTCTGGCTCGACCGTTACGAACCGGAACCCCTGAAATATCTGATCTTCTGCTTCGCCTGGGGCGCGTTCGTCTCCACGGCCGCCTCGCTGAACGTGAACGAGTTCGCCGCCGGACGCTTCGCGGACTGGGGACTGCCGGATGCGCTGACCGGCGTGCTGGTGGCACCGTTCATCGAGGAGCTGACCAAGGCCCTCGGCCCGATCCTGCTGCTGATCTTCCGCCGCCGGGAGTGGTCCGGGATCACCGACGGCCTGGTCTACTGCGGGCTCTCCGCAGTCGGCTTCGCCATGGTGGAGAACATCCTCTACCTGGGCGGATACGGCTACGCGGCCGGTGCCGACCGGTACGGTCCGGCGACCGGTACCCAGCAGGTGATCGCCATCTTCATCGTGCGGATCCTCCTCTTCGGGTTCGCCCATCCCCTCTTCACCTCGATGACCGGTGTCGGCCTCGGGGTGGCCTCCCGTACCGCCGACCGGCGTGTCCGGGTGCTGGCCCCGATCGCCGGCCTGCTGCTGGCGATGATGCTGCACGGGACGTGGAACCTGCTGCCGACGCTGACCCAGGCCACCGGCGAGGCAGTGATCATGCTGTACGGCTTCCTGGGCCTGATGGTGCCGGTGTTCTTCGGCGTGGTCGGGCTGGCCGTGTGGTTGCGCGCCTGGGAGGGACGGCTCACCGAGCGGACGCTGCCCGACTACGTACGCGCCGGCTGGTTGAGCCCGCCCGAGGTGGCCGCTCTGAGCAGCCTGGGTCGTCGGCACGCCGCCCGGAGCTGGGCGCGCCGCGTCGCCGGGGACGCCGGGGCGCGGGCGATGCGCGGATACCAGCTCGCGGCGACCCGGCTGGCCCTGCTGCGCGACGGGACGCTGCGCGGTCTCGACCGCAAACCGGCCGACCGGGAGCGGACCGCCGTCGAGGAACGTCAACTGCTGGAGGCGATCACGGCGTACCGGTCGTACTTCGTGGGCCGCGATCCGCAGGCCCCGGCCGGCGTCTGGGACGGCAGCCAGTACCACCTGCGCTTCCCGGACGGTACGCGGCGATCGGTCGCCGCGCCCGACGAGCCGGTGGTGCCCATCCCGGTGGTGCTCGCCCCGCCGCCCCCGGTCAACCACCCGCCGGCCGGCTGGCACGAACTACGCCCCGCCGCGCCGTGGCCGCACGGTCACGCCTGAGCGCGGCCGGGCGGCGGGTCAGGTCATCAGCGTGGTGAGGAAGTCGCCGAGCCCCTGGGCCATCGCCATGAGCGCGACCCCGATCCCCTTGAACAACTGCGCGGCACCGTCCGGGCGGAACGCCATGAAGTAGATCAGGAACGCGACGCTGCCCCAGGTCAGCAGCTTCTTGACGAATACCGGCATCGTCCCTCCCCAGGGCCACGGTCGCCGGCTGGCTTCCCGTCGTACGCGCCGACAAACGGCGCGACCGCGCTCGGGGGGAGGTCTACAGGTAGAGGCCGGTGGAGTCGTTCTCCACCCGTACGGCGGCCACGGCGTGCACGTCGCGCTCGCGCAGCAGCACGTACCCGCGGCCGTGCAACTCGACCTCGGAACGCTCGTCCGGGTCGAAGAGCACCCGATCGCCGGAGACGATGGCGCGGACGTTCGGCCCCACACCCACGGCGGTCGCCCAAGCGAGGCGCTTGCCGACCGCGGCGGTCGCCGGGATGACGATGCCAGCGGTGGAGCGACGCTCGCCCTCGCTGCCGTCCATCCGCACCAGCACACGATCGTGCAGCAGGCGGATGGGCAGGCCGGAGTCGAGATCCTGGTCGGCGGTCACGGGGCAGACGCTACCGTGTCGCAGGTGACCGGCTGCCGGTGGTTACGCCCACGGCGATGCGGGCATTGTGTGGCGGAACTGCCCTACGGTGTCGGGAACGGACGTATGCTGTCCGACCTGTCGCCCTGGGCGGACGACTCTTCTGCCAGGAGGTGCGCTTGAGCCGCTTCGAGCAGGTACGCGGGCGGCTGCGCCGCGCCTACCAGTCAGGACAGAAGTCGGTGAGCATCGCTGAGCAGACCCCGGGCGACGCCCCGGAGACGCCGGGAGTGGCCTCGCCGGCCATCCCTGGGCCCGTCGCACCGGCGAAGGCCACGGTCGTCGGCGCGGAGCCTCCGGTGGACCTGCACAGCTCGACGTCCAGCCGGGACGACGCCGACGTGCCGCACGGCCTACGGATCGCCGCCGCCTGGTGCTGGCGGCTGATCGTGATCGGTGTGGTGGCCTGGGCGCTGCTCCGGATCGTCGGTACGGTCCGGATCGTGATCATCCCGTTGGCCATCGCGATGCTGCTCTCGGCACTGCTCGCGCCGGCCGTGGGCTGGCTGCTGCGCGCCCGGCTACCCCGTTCGATGGCGACGGCAGTGGTGCTGGTCGGCGGCCTGGCGGCCGTCATCGGCACGCTCACCCTGGTGGTCAACGAGTTCATCCAGGGCGTACCGGAGCTGAGCGAGAAGTCGTCGCAGGGTGTCCGGCAGATCCAGAACTGGCTGAAGACGGGTCCGCTGCACCTGTCCGACACCCAGCTCGACCGCTACATCGACGAGGCGCAGGGCTGGATCAACGACAACACCTCGAAGTTCACCAGCGGCGCGCTGAGCACCGCGGCGACGCTGGCGGAGGTGCTGACCGGCACGCTACTGGTGCTGTTCGCGACGTTCTTCTTCCTGCGCGACGGCAACAAGATCTGGCGTTTCGTCGTACGGCTGCTGCCGGTGGCCGCCCGCTGGAAGGTCGACGACGCCGGCCGGGCCGCCTGGCAGACCCTCGTCGCGTACGTCCGTGCGACCGTGCTGGTCGCCTTCATCGACGCCGTCGGTATCGGCATCTTCCTGGTCGTCTTCGACGTGCCGTTCGCCTTCCCGCTGGCGGCGCTGGTGTTCCTCGGCGCGTTCATCCCGATCGTCGGCGCGGCGCTCTCCGGAGGCGTGGCCGTGCTGGTGGCGCTCGTCGACAGCGGCCCGGTCACCGCGCTGATCATCCTGGGTGCGGTGATCGGTGTGCAGCAGGTGGAGGGGCACATTCTCCAGCCCCTCATCATGGGTCGGGCGGTGGCCATCCACCCGCTCGCGGTGATCATCGGGATCGCGGCGGGAGTGGTGCTCGCGGGTATCACCGGCGCGCTGGTCTCCGTGCCGCTGATCGCGGTGCTGAACACCGCGGTACGCCGGCTGGCCGCCCGCACGGTCCCGGACACCCCACCAGACGCCGTAGTAGTCGCCTCCCAAGCCCCCTAACCCGCCCCGCCCCCGCCCCCCGCGCTCCCCACGCCCCCGCGCCCCCACGCTCCCCACGCCTCCTCGCTCCGCGATCTTGCACTTTCTGTCGCGGCATAGAGGGCATACCGTGCTAAATCAACCACAGAAACCGCAAGATCGGCGGGGTGTGGGGTGTGGGGTGCGGGGGGCGGGGTGCGGGGTGTGGGTGGGGGGTCAGGTGGTGGCGAGGCGCTTTAGGGCGCCTCGGGCCACCTCGGGGCGGGTCGTGTACCAGAACGGGGGTAGCGACCGGCGTAGGAACGGCCCGTAGCCCCGGGCGGTCTCCAGGCGCGAGTCGAGCACCGCGACGACGCCCTTGTCGCCGGTAGCCCGGATGAGCCGGCCCACTCCCTGTGCGAGGCGTACCGCGGCGATCGGCACGCTGACCGCCGCGAACCCGGAGCCGCCGCCCGCGTCGACGGCTGCGGCGCGGGCCGCCGCGAGCGGTTCGTCGGGGCGTGGGAAGGGCAGCCGGTCGATGACCACGAGCTGGCAGGCGTCGCCCGGTACGTCCACTCCCTGCCAGAGCGACATCACCCCGAACAGGCAGCTGGACCGCTCCTCGCGGAACCGGCGGACCAGCAGCGGCAGCGCCTCCTCGCCCTGCAACAACACCGGCAGGTCGGTCCGCGCGCGCAGCAGCTCCGCCGCCTGCGTCGCGGCCCGCCGGGAGGAGAAGAGCCCGAGAGTACGACCACCGAGCGCCTCGACGAGACCGAGCAGTTCCTCACCGGCCGCGTCGGGCAGGCCGGAGACGCTGGGTCGGGGTAGGTGCGCGGCGACGTACAGGATGCCCTGCCGCGCGTAGTCGAACGGCGAGCCGACGTCCAGTGACCGCCAGCCCGGCCCCTCGGTCGCGGGGATGGTGGTGGCGTCGGCCAGCCGGCGGCCCGGTGTTTCGGCGGCCGGGCGGCCCGCGCCGGTGCGGGCGGCCATCGTGGCGGCAGCCGGTGACGCCGGGACCGGCGGCGCGTCCAGGCCGAGGGCACGGGCCACCGTGTCGAACCGGCCGCCGAGCGCCAGGGTGGCCGAGGTGGCGACCACTGTGCGCTCGTCGTACAGGTGGGCGGCGAGAGTGCCGGCGACCGAGAGGGGCGCGACGACAAGTGCCCGACGGTTGCCACTGTCGTTCTTCTCCACCCAGGCCACGTCGTGGTCGGCCTCTTCGAGGAGCCGCTGCGCGGTGGTGGACAGGTCGTCCATGGCGGCCTTGGCCTGCTGCTTGCGGACCGGGTCGGGATCGTCCGACTTGATGTCGCCGATCGCGTCCAGGGCGGCGCGGGTGGCCGAGTCGAGCAGAGTGCACGCCTGGTGCAGCGGCGTCGGCAGGCCGGCGGTGAGTCGCCCGGCCGGCGCCTCGGCGAGCCCGACGGCGAGGGCGTCACCGGCGGCGGTGAGCGCGTCGGCCGTCTCCGGTTTCAGCAGCGGCCGGGCGCGTCGGGTGGACCGGTCGATCATCTCCGGCACCAGTTCGGCCTGGGCGGCCGAGGAGACACGGTCGGCCAGCTCGTGCGCCTCGTCGACGATGAGCAGCTTGTGTGGCGGGACGATGTGCCGGTCGGCCAGCATGTCCACCGCGAGGAGGCTGTGGTTGGTCACCACGATGTCGGCCTCGCGGGCGCGGGCCCGGGACGCCTCAGCGAAGCACTCCGCCCCGAACGGGCAGCGGGTCGCGCCGACGCACTCCCGCGACGGCATGGAGACCAGCCGCCACGCCTGGTCGTCGACGCCCGGGTCCAGTTCGTCGCGGTCGCCGGTGTCGGTCTTCTCGGCCCAGTCGCGCAGGCGCTCGATCTGCTTGCCGAGCCGGCCGGCCTCGCCGAGCCACTTCGTGCCGCCGCCGGGGCGGGCGGCCGGGGCGTCGAAGAGGGTCTCCTCCGGCTCGTCCGCCGTGGAGTTGTCCAGTCGGGCCAGGCAGAGGTAGTGATGGCGACCCTTGAGGACCGCGAACGTGGGCCGGCGGCCGAGCAGCGGCTCGACGGCGTCGGCCAGCCGGGGCAGGTCGTGGTCGACGAGTTGAGACTGCAACGCCAGCGTGGCCGTGGAGACCACCACCGGACCGTCCACGGTCAGGGCAGGCGCGAGGTACGCCAGCGACTTGCCGGTGCCGGTGCCCGCCTGCACGAGCAGGTGCTCGCCGCTGGTCACGCACTCCTCGATGGCGGTGGTCATCTGCTGCTGACCGGGGCGCGCCATGCCGCCGGGAACCGCGCCGACCGCCGCCGCGAGCAGCTCCGTACCGCTGGGCCGGGCACCCCGCCGCCGGCTCGTGCCGCGGGCCGAGGGGGTGGCGGAACCGGTGGCGGTGCGGGGCGGAGTCACCGTGCGACGGTACCCGTCGGCGCCGACACCGACAGCGCCCATCCGCCCGCGTGGCGCGCACCCACCTGTCGCGTTACGGCTGCGCTACGACGTGTGGGCGGTATCGGTTAGGGTGCGAATCATGCCGAGCGACGTGGTCCGAGTGATCTACCGCAAGTACGACGGCAGCGCGCACCGTGACTACCCGGCCCGTCGCCTCGCGGAGGACGACCTCGGCGTCTGGCTCGGCGTCCCCTTCGGGACCGAATCGGTCTACCACGGCCGTCCGTCGGTGGAGAAGATCCCCTTCGTCCTGCTGGTGCCCCACCACGCCTGGTGGACGTGCATGTTCAACCCGCCGCCGCGCACCAGCGAGGTCTACTGCGACATCGCCACGCCGGCCCGTTGGGAGTCCGACGACACCGTCCACCTGATCGACCTCGACCTGGACGTGGTCCGACGGCGGGCCACCGGCCTCGTGGAGTTGCTCGACGAGGACGAGTTCGCCGAGCACCGGGCCCGCTTCGGCTACCCGGAGGACGTGGTGGTCGAGGCCGAGGCGGCGGCCCGGTGGCTGTACGGGGCACTCGGCGACGGCACCGAGCCGTTCGCCACGTCGTACCGCAAATGGTTGGCCCTGGTGGTCTGAGCCGGCAGCGGCTCACCAGCGCGGCGGCCACCGGTCGTCGTCGAGCAGCGGCGGCAGGCCGGTCAGCTTCAGCGGGTTGAGCTGGTTGAAGATGCCGGTGATCCGGCCGTCGTCCACGGTGAACGCGGTGACCAGCCGGATCTGCCTCCCGTCGGTGTGCGTCGTCTCCATCTGCAAGCCCAGGGCGCCGTCGACGAGCACCGAACGTGCCCGCACCCGCTGCGCGTACCGGCCGGTCCGGCCGAACAGGCCGAGCGTGAGGCGACCCACCGCGTCAGCCCCGACCACCGGCCGCAGAGCCGTCGGGAAGTGCCCACCCGCGTCGCCGACGAGGACCACGTCCGGCGCGAGCACCCGCAGCAGCGGGTCCAGCTCGCCGGACTCGGTGGCGGCCACGAATGCCGCGAGGACACGCCGTTGCTCGGCCGGGTCGGCGGTGTGCCGGGGCGCATCCGGTGCGGTGACCGCCCGCCGAGCCCGGGAGGCGAGCTGCCGCGCGCCCACCTCGCTGGTGCCCAGGACGTCCGCCACCCGGGCGAACGGCACCGCGAACACGTCGTGCAGCACGAGCGCGACCCGCTGCTCGGGCGCGAGCCGTTCCAGCATCACCCGCAGGGCGGTGCCGACCTGGTCGGTGCGGACCGCGCGCTCGGCGGGATCGGGGGCATACCCACCGCCGGCCACGCCGCCGTGCAGCGGGCTCACGACCGGCTCCGGGAGCCACTGCCCGGGGTACGCCTCCCGACGGACCCGAGCCGAGCGCAGGACGTCCAGGCAGAGCCGGGCACAGGTGGTGGTCAACCACGCGGAGAGGTCGCGGATCTCGGCGCGGGCGGCCGGGTCGGCGAGGGCGCCGGCGTACCGCAGCCAGGTCTCCTGCACGGCGTCCTCGGCTTCGCTGCGACTGCCCAGCATCCGGTGGGCCACCGTGAGCAGCCGCCCCCGCTCGACCTCGAACTCCGTCGCCAGGTCCCGCACGACCCACCACCCTCCCCGCTCGCCAGGTGCCCTGGCGTACATCCTCCAACCAACCGGACGTGCCGGTGGCCCCGGACGTGACGGCGGGCTGGTCACTCGTGGCGGCCCGCGACGGACGAGGGGCCGCCCTGGTGGGCCTCGGCGGGCGGAAGGTGCGGGGGTGGGCGATGATCCGAGGATGAGCGAAAGCGGGCAGGAGCAGGGCGAGCGGATCGTGGCACCCCACGGCGGGTCCGTACGGGATCTGCTACGGGTCACCGCGCCCGTGGATCTCGCCGCGATCGACCCCCGGTCCACGCCCGGCCTGCCGGACGCCAAGGCGATCGGCGAGCGCCGGAAGACCTGGGCCCGTACGCAGGTGGAGTTGATCGGCGAGGAGCTGGGTCGGCAGCAGGAGATGCTGTTCGCGATGGCCAAGGCCGGCTCGGCGGACCCGGCGCGCCGGGTGCTGCTGGTGCTCCAGGCCATGGACTGCGGTGGCAAGGACGGCACGATCAAGCGGGTGGCGGGCGCGATGAACCCGCTGGGCCTGCACATCCGCTCGTTCGGACCGCCGACCCCGCAGGAGCTGCGGCACGACTTCCTCTGGCGGATTCGCCGCGAGCTGCCGCCGCCCGGGTACGTCGGGATGTTCAACCGCTCGCACTACGAGGACGTGCTGATCGCCCGGGTCGGCGCCCTGGTGCCGAAGGCGACCTGGCGGGCGCGCTACGAGCAGATCAACTCCTTCGAGCGGGAGCTGGTCGACGACGGGGTGACCGTCGTGAAGGTGATGATGCACATCTCGTACGCCGAGCAGGGCGAGCGGCTGCTGGAACGGCTCACGGACCCCCATAAGCACTGGAAGTACAACCCGTCGGACGTCGACTCCCGGGCGCACTGGGACGACTACCAGGCCGCGTACACCGAGGCCCTGAGCCGGTGCGGCACGGACGTCGCGCCGTGGTTCGTGGTGCCGGCGGACCGCAAGTGGTACCGGGACTGGGCCGTGGCCCACCTGCTCCGTGAGACGTTCGACACGCTCGGTCTGGGGTATCCGCCTGCCGATTTCGACGTCGCGCACGAGCGTGAGCGATTGGCCGCTGGGGGAGCGGGGACGGTTGGGACGCCCGAGATGAACAGCAGATGAACGACCGGTGAATGTGGCCTGGCCAGGGGTGGGCCGGGGAATTTGCGGTTCTGGCGTTTCCTAGCATTCACCGAGCGGACGCCTACGGACGCCGCCACCCTTCCACCGACGCGACGAGGTCTGTGCTGTGAAGTTTTCCTTCCGCCCCACCGAGGGCGCCTTCTACGAGCTCTTCACCAGGGCCGCGCAGAACCTGGTCCGGGGCACGGCGCTGCTGAACGAGCTGGCTCTGCCCGGTGTCGACGTGCAGTCGGTCAGCGAGCGCTTGACCGAGGTCGAGCACGACAGCGACCAGATCACGCACGATCTGTACAAGAAGATCAACTCGACCTTCATCACGCCCTTCGACCGGGAGGACATCTACCGGCTGGGCTCGCTGCTCGACGACGTGATGGACCACCTGGAAGCGGTCGGCGACCTGCTCTACCTGTACGGGCTGACGGAGCTGCCGGCGCTGCCCCGCGAGCTGCACGAAATGGTCAATGTGCTCGACCAGCAGGCCAAGCTGACCGCCGAGGCGATGCCCCGGCTGCAGTCGATGAAGGACCTCGAGGACTACTGGATCGAGTGCAACCGACTGGAGAACGAGGGCGACCGGATCAACCGGCAGCTGCTCGTCCGACTCTTCTCCGGCGAGTACGACGCGTTGACGGTGCTGAAGATGAAGGAGGTCGCCGACGAGTTGGAGGCCGCCTGCGACGCCTTCGAGCACGTGGCCAACACGGTCGAGACCATCGCGGTCAAGGAGTCCTGAACCGGTGACTCCCGAACTCATCGCCGTGCTGGCGGTGATCGCGGTTGCCCTGGCGTTCGACTACACCAACGGCTTCCACGACGCTGCCAACGCGATCGCGACAAGCGTCTCCACCCGGGCGCTGACACCCCGGATCGCCCTCGGCCTCGCCGCGGTGGGCAACTTCTTCGGTGCACACTTCGGTGCCGGGGTCGCCAAGACCGTCGGCGACGGCCTGGTCACCCTCCCCACGGGGGTGAGCAGCCTCGGGGTGGTCTTCGCCGGGGTGCTGGGTGCCATCGCCTGGAACCTGATCACCTGGTACTTCGGCCTGCCGTCGTCGTCCTCGCACGCGCTCTTCGGCGGTCTGGTCGGCGCGACCCTGCTGTCGACCGGCGGTCTCGTGCAGTGGGGCAACATCGGCGAGAAGGTCATCCTGCCGATGGTGCTCTCGCCGATCGTCGGCCTCACCCTCGGTTACCTGCTGATGCTGGCGCTCCTCTGGCTGTTCCGCAAGGGCCAGCCGGGCAGGCTCAACCGGGGTTTCCGCCATGCGCAGACCGTCTCCGCCGCCGCCATGTCCGTCGGCCACGGCATGCAGGACGCCGCCAAGACGATGGGCATCGTGGTGCTGGCGCTCTACACCGGCGGTTTCCAGGAGAGCAAGACGCACATCCCGGGCTGGGTCTTCTGGACCTCGGCGACGATGTTGGCCCTCGGCACGTACGCCGGTGGTTGGCGGATCATCCGTACCCTCGGTCGTAAGATCATCGACCTTGGGCCGCCGGAGGGTTTCGCCGCCGAGACGGTGGCCAGCGCGGTGCTCTACTTCAACGCCCTGGTGCTGAAGGCCCCGATCTCCACGACCCACACGATCACCTCGGCGATCATGGGCGTGGGAGCGACGAAGCGGCTCTCGGCGGTTCGCTGGAACGTCGCGGGCAACATCGTGATCGCCTGGATCATCACGTTCCCGGCCTCCGCGCTGATCGCCTGCGTCACCTACCTGCTGGTCCGGCCGCTGTTCGGCTGACCGGACCCGACGCGCGACAGGGCCCCCCGGACGCCGGGGGGCCTTTCGCGTTCACTCGTAGCGCACGCCGATCTGCTCGCGGACCGTGTCCAGCAGGGCCATCACCTCAAGGGTCGTGGTGTGCGGCACCAGCGGGCTCTCGGTGAGCCCGGCGGCCAGGCAGCGCCCCACCTCGATCGCCTCGTACTGGTAGCCGTTGCCGGCCTCCTCGGCGGTGATCGTCTCGGGCTCGGCGCCGTCCCGGTGCAGGGTCAGCGAAGCCGGTCGGAAGAACGGCTCCGGCAGGTCGATACGGCCGCTGCTGCCGGTGACCGAGGCGGCCAACGAGCTCGCACCGACCATGCCGCAGCTCAACGTCGCCACCGCTCCGCTGTCGTACCCGAAGAGGATGCCGGTGTTCTCGTCGGTCCCCTCCGGGCCGAGGTGCGCCCAGGAGCGGACGTGCTGCGGCACGCCCAGCAGCAGGTGCGCCAGGCTGATCGGGTAGATCCCCAGGTCGAGCAGCGCGCCCCCACCCAGCGCCGGGTTGCGCATCCGGTGCTCCGGCGGGAACGGTCCGGCCACCCCGAAGTCGGCCCGCACATTGCTCACCGTGCCGATCGCCCCGTCCGCGATCAACTCGACCGCCCGCAGGATCAGCGGGTTCGTCCTCATCCACATGGCCTCCATCAGGAAGACCCCGGCGGCGCGGGCGGTGTCCACCAGCTCGGTGCTGGTGGAAAGGTCGAGGGTGAACGGCTTCTCCAGCAGCACCGCCCGGCCGGCGGTCAGGCAGGTCAGTGCCGCCTCGTGGTGCGCGGCGTGCGGAGTCGCCACGTAGATCACGTCGACCTCCGGATCGGCGGCCAGCTCCACCCAGGAGCCGTACGCCCGCTGCGCGCCGTAGGTGTCCGCGAACCGCTGCGCGCTGTCGACGGAGCGGGAACCGACCGCGACCAGCTCGGCGTCCGGCACCAGCCGGAGGTCTTCGGCGAAACGGCTGGCGATGTGGCCGGTGGCCAGGATGCCCCAACGAGTCATGCTGGAACGCTAGCTGAGCGACGTGAACCGCCCGCTGCCTGGCCGCCGCCCAGCTCATCCGTCGGGACCTCGGCGCGCTCCTGGCCGCCCCGCGCCCCGCGCCTTGCGCCGCGCGCCTTGCGCCGAGGCCGCGCGCCGGACACTGCGCACCGCGCGCCGCGCCGGCCGGGCCACCCCTCACCTACGCCCTTTGCTCTGCTTCAGCCGACGCAACAGTGCCGGGGATTTTTGTTGCCTGGGTTGAAGCAGAGCAAAGGATGTGTGGGGGGCGGGGCCGGCCCGCCTGCGCCGACTGGCCGGGGAACTAGGCTCGCGGCATGACGAGCGACAGCGACGGCTTCGCTGCCCCGGCCGCCCTGGTCGAGCACGCCCGCCGGTTCCGGGCTGAGGGCGGCACCCCGGCGGTGCCCCGGGTCGCGGCCACGGTGCTGCTGCTGCGTCCGACCGACACCGACTTCGAGGTGTACGTCATCCGCCGCGTCGCCGCGATGACCTTCGGCGGGATGTACGCCTTCCCCGGGGGCGGGGTGGACCGCTCCGACTCGGAGGCACACCTGGACTGGGCGGGCCCGACACCGCAGGAGTGGGCGGGCCGCCTCGGCGTCCCCCCAGACGCGGCCCAGGCGGTGGTCTGCGCCGCCGCGCGGGAGGTCTTCGAGGAGGCGGGTGTGCTGCTCGCCGGCCCGGACCCGGCGACCGTGGTGGGCGACGTGAGCGGCGACGACTGGGAAGCGGCACGGCAGGACCTGGAGGGTCGCCGGCTGGGCTTCGCGGCGCTGCTCGCCAACCGTCAGCTCACCCTGCGGTCGGACCTGCTGCTGCCCTGGAGCCGGTGGGTCACTCCGGAGTTCGAGCCACGGCGCTTCGACACGTACTTCTTCGTCGCCCTGCTGCCGGCGGGACAGCGGACCCGCGACGTCTCCGGCGAGGCCGACCACACGCTGTGGATCCGGCCGGCGGATGCGCTGGCCCGGGCGCAGGCCGGTGAGCTGACCATGCTGCCACCGACGCTGGTCACGCTGGCCCAGGTGGTGGCCGCTGGCGACCTGGCCGGCGTGGCCCGCGCGGCAGCTCAGCGGGACGCCGCCACCCCGGTCACCCCACGCCTGGACCTGCCGCCGAACGGCGAACCTCGCTTCGTCCTCGGGTGACACGTCGGGTGCTGAGGCGGTGCCGGGAACGGCACCGGCGCCCACGCCGGGAGGGCGGGGCGCCGGTGAGCGGGCGTGACCGGCTCAGCCGAAGCGGCCGGTGATGTAGTCCTCGGTCTTCTTCACGCTCGGGTTGCTGAAGATCTTCTGGGTGTTGTCGTACTCGATGAGCCGGCCCGGGTCGCCGGTCTTCTCGATCGAGAAGAAGGCCGTCCGGTCCGAGACCCGCGCGGCCTGCTGCATGTTGTGGGTCACGATGATGATCGTGAACTTGTCCTTGAGCTGGAACATCAGGTCCTCGATGGCCAGCGTGGAGATCGGGTCCAGGGCCGAGCACGGCTCGTCCATCAGCACGACCTGCGGCTCGACCGCGATGGTCCGGGCGATGCACAGCCGCTGCTGCTGACCGCCGGAGAGGCCCGCGCCGGGCTTGCCGAGGCGGTCCTTGACCTCGTCCCACAGGTTCGCCGAGCGCAGGGCCTTCTCGGCCGCGTCCTCCAGGATCGACTTCTTCCGGACGCCGTTGAGCTTCAGCCCGGCCACCACGTTCTCGAAGATGCTCATGGTGGGGAACGGGTTCGGCCGCTGGAAGACCATGCCGATCGTGCGCCGGACCGCGGTGACGTCCACGTCCCGGTCGTAGATGTCCTGGTCGTCGATGGTCAGGCTGCCCTCGACGCGGGCTCCCGGCAGCACCTCGTGCATCCGGTTGATCGACCGCAGGAACGTCGACTTGCCGCAGCCGGACGGCCCGATGAGAGCGGTGACCGTCTTCGGCTCGACGGTCAGGTTGATGTTCTCGATCGCCTTGAAGCCGCCGTAGTACGCGGTGACGTTCGAGGCGGAGACGCGCTTGGCCATGGTGGTACCTCCGGGGTTCATCGGCTGAGCCTGTTGCGACGGGCCAGCAGCTTCGCCGCGATCGTCAGGATGAGCACGAGGGCGACCAGGGTGAGTGCCGCGGTCCACGCCCGTGCCGGCGCGTACTTCGACGCCTCGCCGGCCTGCTGGTAGACGAAGAGGGCCAGCGACGACTGGTTGTTCTCGAAGGGGTTCGTGTTGATGGCGGCGCCACCGCCGGCGACGAGCAGGACCGGTGCGGTCTCGCCGGCCGCGCGGGCGATCGCGAGCATGACGCCGGTGACGATGCCGGGCAGCGCCGTGGGCAGCACCACCCGCAGGATTGTCTTCCACTTGGGTACGCCGAGCGCGTACGCGCCCTCACGCAGCGGGGCCGGCACGAGGCGGAGCATCTCCTCGGTGGACCGGACGATGGTAGGCAGCATCAGTACGGCAAGGGCCAGCGCGGCGGCGAAGCCGGAGAAGCTCGGCCGGCCGCCGTTGAACCACGGCGACACGATCAGCACCCAGAACGCCAGCACGAAGAGGCCGGAGACGATCGACGGGATGCCCGTCATCACGTCCACGAAGAACCGGATCGCGAAGGCGAACCGACCCCGCCCGTACTCGACGATGTAGATCGCGCAGAGGACGCCGAGCGGGACGGTGATCAGGGTGGCGATGCCGACCTGCTCCAGGGTGCCGACGATCGCGTGGTACGCGCCGCCGTTGGCGTCCCGGGCCCCGATGTTGTTCATCGAGGTCTGGAAGAAGTTGCCGTCCAGCCGCTCGGTGCCCTTGCTGACCAGCGTCCAGACGACCGAGATGAGCGGCAGAACCGCCAGCACGAACGCGGAGTGGATCAGCGCGCTCCAGGTGCGGTTGCGGGCCGACCGACGCCCCTCGACCACGTTGGCCGCAGCGAAGAGCCCGGCCAGGTAGAGGATCGCGCCGAGGACGACGACGAGGACCGGTCCGCCGATGTCGGCGCCGTAGACGATCACGGCGGAGAGTGCGAGGGCCGCCACGGCGATGACCGGTGCCGCGTACCAGGGCAGCCGCCGGGCTCGCAGTGAAGCCGGCTGGGCCGGCGGCCGGGTGCGGTGGGAGGTGACGGTTGTGGTCATGCGGCGGACTCCGTGAACTCCCGGCGGCGGTAGATGATCGCCCGCGCGATGATGTTGACGATCAAGGTGATCGCGAACAACACGAGGCCAGAGGCGATCAGGGCGCCCCGGCCGGTCTCGTTCGCCTCGGCGAACCGGTTGGCGATGTTGGCCGCGATGGTGTTACCACCGGACTCGAGCAGGTTGAACGAGATGGCGTAGGTGGAGCCGAGGGTCAACGCCAACGCGATGGTCTCGCCCAGCGCGCGGCCGAGGCCGAGCATGACCGCGGCGATGATGCCGGGGCGGCCGTACGGCAGCACCGCGGTGCGCAACATCTCCCAACGCGTGGCACCCAGTGCGATGGCGGCTTCCTCGTTGGCCTTCGGCGTCTGAAGGAACACCTCGCGGGTGAGCGAGGTGACGATCGGCAGGATCATGATGGCCAGTACCAGGGAACCGAGCAGGATCGAGTTGCCGTAGGGGCCGTCGCCGCCAAAGATCGGGATCCAGCTGAAGTACTTGTTGAGCCAGACAGAGAGGTCCGACACCGGGCCGATGAGGTAGTCGCGACCCCAGAGGCCGAACACCACGCTGGGTACGGCAGCTAGCAGGTCGATCAGGAAGCCGAGGCTGTTGCCGAGCCTGCGCGGAGCGTAGTGGGAGAGATAGAGCGCGATGCCCATTGCCACAGGTACGGCCATGAGCAGCGCCAGGGCGGCGGTGAGCACGGTGCCGAAGGCGAGTGCGCCGATGCCGAACGTGGGCGGGCTGTCGTTCGGAAACCAGCCTTCGAAGGTCCAGAAGTTCGCGGAGTTGGCGCGTAGTGCCGGGATCGCCTTCGCGACCAGGAAGACCGCGATGGCCACGATGATGACCAACACTGTCGTTCCGGCAGCCAGGGTTAGGCCACGGAAGGCCCGCTCGGCCCCGAACTTCCGGTTACGGGGCAGCGTGTCGCCGCCGCCGCCCAGCCCGGTGCCGCCCGGGAAACGGGTGCTGACTGGTGCCTCGGCCTCACGCGCCGAGGCACCGGCGGGCCACTCGTGACTTTCGGTCACGCGCGTCCCACCGGTGCCGGCGTCGGCCGAGCGGTGAGGGGTTTCACCCATCTGCTCGCTCGATTCGATTGCGGAGGTGTGGGGTCGGGTCAGGAGAGGTTCTTTACCGCGGTCTCGACCTTGGTGCGGACCGTCTCGGGCAGCGGGGCGTAGCCGAGGTCGGTCAGGGAGTTCTGGCCCTCAGCGCTGGCGGCGTGGCTCAGCAGACCCTTGACCAGCTTCAGCTTGTCGGCCGCGAGGCCCTTGCTGCAGACGATCTCGTACGTCGCCAGGACGATCGGGTAGGCCCCGGCCTCCTTGGTGTTGTAGTCGATCGATAGCTTGAGGTCGTCGCCCTGGCCATCGATCTTCGCCCCGGCGATGGTCTTGCCGGCCGACTCAGCGGTCAGCGCGGCCCACTCGCCGGCACCGTTCTGCACCTTGGCCTTGTTCAGGCCGGAGTTCTCGGCGTACGACCACTCGACGTAGCTGATCGTGCCGACCGTGCTCTTGACCTTGCTGGCCACGCCGTCGGACTTGGCGGCACCGATACCACCCGGGGCCTTCCACGCCTTGGCGTTGCCGAAGGTCCAGTCCGACTCGGCGGTCTTCGACAGGTATTTGGTGAAGTTGTCGGTAGTGCCCGACTCGTCCGAGCGGTGGACCGTCTGGATGGCGGCGGACGGAAGCTTGGCGTCCGGGTTGTCCGCCTTGATGGCCGGGTCGTCCCACTTGGTGACCTTGCCGGCGAAGATCTTCGCCAGGGTGGCCGGCTTGAACTGCAGGTTGTCCACGCCGCTGCCGGCGTTGTAGACGACCGCGACCGGGCCGATCACCATGGGCAGGTTGAGAGCTTTGCCACCGGCGCACTTGGCGTCGGCCTGCGGCTGCTCCTCCGGCTTGAGCGCGGAGTCGGAGCCGGCGAAGTCGGCGGTCCCGGCGATGAACGCCTGGATGCCGGCACCCGAGCCGGAAGCCTCGTAGTTGATGGTGGTGCCAGCACACTTCTGCTGGTAGGCCTTGATCCACTCGGCCATGGCGTTCTTCTGGGCCGACGAGCCCTGGGCGTTCACCGTGCCGGTACCGCAGTCGACCGCGGCGGCGGAGCCCGAGGCGCTGGCGCCGGAAGTGGGCTCGTTGTTGTCCGAGCCGCATGCACTGAGGCCGAGCGTCGCGGCAAGAGCGAGGCAGGCAATAGTGCCGTACCGCTGGAGCTTCACCTGAGGGGTTTCCCTTCGCGTCTGACTTGGCGCCCCGATCCCGGGGGCCGAGGACCGGCACTGACCGGCTGACACGAAAGTTAGAAGTGCCAGGTAGCCGGTTCGCCGGTCGCGAGTGAACGCGAGGTGAACACGTGCGGCCCCTGAGGTGACCGCTCGCTGAGGGTGAGTTGTCCGTTAAGTGAACTGCGATGCACCTGTCGGAAGTATGGTTATATTTCTAGTACGCTGTTATCTCGCCGACACATTTCGTGACCAGCCGGCGACCTGACCACTGCGGCGAGCGCCGGAACCTCAGACTCGGGCGGCTTCGCAATCGGTTCTGCCTCGTCCCCGCGCTGGGTTAAATCCTGACCCCCTAGGTGTTGGCTGGTCGTGGGATCTGGATGTTGTCCTGTCAGCGTGGATGTCGAATCGGCGACTTTTCGATCGTTCCATCCGACCCTCCAGCGTCGAAGCGCTGCTCGTACATGGAGATGAACCCGCGCTTAATGCGAGGCTGCGATGGGATGAAGAGAACCGTAAGAGAATGCTCCCCGACCCATTCATTGACATTCCCGTCTGGGGTGGTAATCCTATCTCAAGGCGAACGCGAGGGAAGGATATTGCAATGAAGGTGATTAGTAAGATTCCGCGGGCCATGGCGGTAAGTGCTGCCACTGTAAGTCTGGGCTTGATCGCTACAGGAACGCCTGCCCTCGCGGCACCTTACACGGTGTGGGCCTGGCATGATGCGAATGTTCGATCCAATACCAGCACCAGCGCCTCCGTTGTTGGCAAGATCTATGCCTCCAACAGCTACCCCGCTGAGTGTTACGTCATTGGTCAGACGGTCAAGGATCTTGGCTACACGAACAAGTACTGGATTCTGATTGATCTGAAGAATGGTGGCCACGGTTGGGTTAGTGGAATCTATCTGCAGGGTGATCAAATGGGTAATGTGAATAGCGAATGCTAGGCCTGATGCAGATCGCTGAGACGCCCTGGTTCGGCACGGCGGAGCCGCAGCCACACCGCAATTGGCAGGCATATCTCCTGGCGCTTTGCGGGTGTTAGCCCACCCCATTGAACGGTGGTGCTTTCCTCGTCTGGGCTGGCAGAACCATGGTGAGGTTCTGCCAGCCCGCTACGGCCGGCCTTCAGCCCAGGTGGTAGTTGATGTGCGCGGACCATCGGGCGAATCCGAGTCGTTCGTACAGGGCGACAGCCCCGGTGTTCGAGTCGTCGACGTAGAGCATCACCCGGTCCAGACCCCGCTTGTCCCGCAGGTACGCGAGCCCCGCCGTGGTCAGTGCCCGCCCGAGGCCACCGCCGTGTGCGGTCGGCTCGACCCCGAGCACGTACACCTCGCCGATGCGGGCCGACCCGGGCCGCTCGTGCACCTTCGTCCAGTGGAAGCCGAGCAGCCGGCCGGTCGCGGTCTCCTCGGCGAGCAGGAAGCCGGCGGGGTCGAACCACGGCTCGCCCAGACGGACCCGCAGGTCGTCCGAGGTCCACCGGCCCTGTTCGGGGTGCTCGGCGAAGGCCCGCGCGTTCAGAGTCAGCCATGCCGCGTCGTCCGCGCCGGGCCGGAACGCGCGCAGCACCACCCCGTCGGGGAGGCGTGGCTCGCCCAGCGGCGCCGCCAACGGCCGGCGGAGTTGCCAGAGCACCCGGGTCCGGGTGAATCCGAGGTCCACGGCGAGTGCCGCCGCCGACGGGTGGTCGCCGTGCGCCCACGCCCGCAACGGTCCGGTCGCCGAGGCGAGCACACCTCGGGCCAGCGCCCGGCCGGTGCCCCGCCGCCGGTACGCCGGGTGCACCACCAGCTCCACCCCGATCCCGTCCACCGGGTCGGTGGTGTCCAGGTGCGCGTACCCCGTCAGGGTGCCGTCGTCCGCGCGGGCCAGCAGGTGCACGGCCGGAGCGTCCGGGTCGCGCAGGCGGAGCAGGACGTGCTCGTCGAGCGGGTCCGCGCCATCGGTGTCGCCCGCCGTGCGGGCCAGGGCCAGTACGCCGGCGATCTCCGTGGGGGACAGTCGGTCGGTCCGGGTCACCTGGTCGCTGGTCGGCTCCGCGCTGCTCATCCCGTCACCGTAGCCGCTGCGTCCCGTGCGTCCCGGACTGTCTGCCGAGTAGCGCCCTGGACCCGTCGCCGGAGGAGGATGACCGGCTCACGTCGGGTCGGTGGGCAGCGCCTCCAGCTCGTACCGGGCGCTGAGTTCGGGCAGGATTCGGCGCAGCGCGTCGACAGTGCCCTGCCGGTCGCCGCCGGCGTCGTGCATGAGCACGACGCCCCCGGCTCGCGCCTGCGCGAGCACCGTCGAAGCGATCTTGTCGGCGCCGGGCGCCTGCCAGTCCGACGGGTCCACCGACCAGTGCAGAGGGGTCATGCCGAGCTGCTGGGACACCGACACCACCGGGTAGGTCCAGGCGCCGCCGGGTTGCCGGTACCAGACGATCGGGGCGTCCGGCACGGCCGCTCGGATCGCCTCGTTGGTGCGTACCAGATCGGCGCGGATCTGGTCGGCGGACCGGTTGCCCAGCGTGACGTCGTGGTGCCAGGAGTGGTTGCAGAGCGTGTGGCCGTCGGCGACGATGGCCTGGATCAGGTCGGGGTGGTCCTGGGCGTTCTCGCCCACCACGCAGAACGTGGCCTTGACGTCGTACTCGCGCAGCGTCGCGAGGACCTGCGGTGTGTAGCGCGGGTCTGGACCGTCGTCGAAGGTCAGCGCGAGTCGGGCGGTGCCGGTGCCGGTGTGGGCGCCGAACAGCTTGTCGCCGCCGGCGTCGCGGCCCGTGCCGTCCTGGCCGGCCTCGGTGGGACCGGCGGCGTTCTGGCTGGCGTTGGCGCTGGGGCTGGGGCTGGGGCTGGGGCTGGGGCTCGCGGCCGACGGCCGCTCGGGTGGTTGGTCGGCGTAGTGCGGCCCGTCGGCGTCGGTGGTGACGCCGGTGGCGTGCCGCTGCGGCTGGTCGGGGACGAGGCTGCGGCCCAGCACGTACGCCGAGCCGAGCAGCGCCGCCACCACCACTGTCACGATCCCTGCCGCCCGCGCGGTCGAGCTGACCCGCGTCACGGCTTCCATCCGGTCGGCCGGAGCCGCCGGCCCGTCGCCCCCGTGCTACCTGCGCGCACCCTGAACCCCCTTTTGCGACAAACCCGGCAGTCAGAATAGGACCGGCGAGATGCGCAAAAGGGGCATATGGGGAATCAGGTGGAGCTAGACGGGCAGCGGTGCGTGCTCCGCCTCGGGCAGGGACCGCGACGGCGGTACGACGAACTTGTAGCCCACCTGGCGGACCGTGCCGATCATCGACTCGTACTCGGAGCCGAGCTTGGCGCGCAGCCGCCGGACGTGCACGTCCACCGTCCGGGTGCCACCGAAGTAGTCGTACCCCCAGACCTCGCGCAGCAGCTGGTCGCGGGTGAAGACCCGGCCCGGGTGCTGGGCCAGGAACTTCAGCAGCTCGAACTCCTTGTAGGTGAGGTCGAGCGGGCGACCCTTGAGCTTTGCCGCGTACGTGTCGGGGTCGATGGTGAGTTCCCCGGCCCGGATCGAGCCGCCGGCGCCGGCGGTCGCGTTGCTCAGGCGACCGACCGCGAGCCGCAGTCGGGCCTCGACCTCGGCGGGGCCGGCGGAGGCGAGGATGACGTCGTCGACGCCCCAGTCCGCGTTGAGCGCGATCAGGCCGGCCTCGGTGACGACCGCGACCAGCGGCACGCCGAGCCCGGTGGCGTGCAGCATCCGGCAGGTCGCCCGGGCCTCGCTCAACTCCGACCGGGCGTCCACCAGCACCGCGTCCGGGCTGGGCCCGGCAACCAGGGTGCGGACGTCGCGCGGCGCGGTGCGCACCGAGTGTGGCAGCAGGTCGAGTGCCGGCAGCACAGCCGACGGTTCCCCTGCGCGTGCGGTCACCAGCAGCAGGATCTCCACGATCACCTCCGTCCCGGCGGCGCATCGCCGCACGCGACCAGACACACTCGTGAGGGAGTGCGCTGAGAAATTGCGTGGTCCCGGCGTCGCTGACGGGCGGGTAAGGCGTTGAGCGTAACCGATCGCCTCGGCTGCGCCCGCAGGCCATTTCCTGTTTGTCTAGCTTGCCCCTGATCGTGGCACAGGTTTTAACGTTGCTGAAACCCGTGACCGTCGCGTCGGGCGGCCGATCTGGCACGATCGGGGCGTGTTTCCCTCTACCTCGCCCGACGCCGGCCGCGATTCGTGGGTCGACGGCCCCCGTCCGGGTCCGGCCGCTCCGACCCGTGGCCACCCGCCCGCGCCGCGTACCGGGCCGGCGCCCGCCGAGGGCGAGCGCCGTGAACGTGGTCCGCGCCGAGCCCGTCGTGCCGGAGAGCCGGCCCGTCGCAGCGAGGACGAGGTCGACGAGCCGGAAGAGGAGGTCATCCCTCCGGTCGAGGTGCACCGTCCGCTGGCGCTGACCATCGCCGGCTTCGCCGCGCTGCTCGGCGTGGGACTCGTGCTCGGCGCGCAGACGTCGGGACCGGGCCACCGGCTGCCGTTCGCCTTCATCATCTTCGGCGTCCAACTGCTGTTCGTCCTCGCCTGGACGATGGCCATGCGCCCACCGGCGTTGCTGCTGGTCGGCGGGATCAGCGCCGTCGTCGCCGCTGCCGCCGACGTCGCCGCCGTCCGGAGCGACATCGCCGGTCTGGCGCCGCTGGGCTACCTGGCCGTCGGCGGCTTCCTCGCCGCCGTGCTCGGCCAGCTGGTCCGCCGGGTCGACCGGGTCCGGGTCACCGACTCGCTCGGCGCCACCCTGCTCATCGTGGTCGGCGTCGTGGCCTTCGGCACGCTGATCGTGCTCAGCCGCATCCCGGCCGGCACCCAGGCGATCACGGTCTGCCTGACCGCGAGCGGGGTCGCGTTGACCGTCGCCCGGCTCACCGACGCGGTGCTGCCGTGGCCCCGGCTGGCCCCGCAGGTGCCCCGGGGCGCGGCCGGCGTCGTCGGCGGCGCGATGGTGGGCACGCTGGGCAGCGCGCTGCTCGGCAGCTATCTGGTGGCCCCCTTCACCCCGACCAAAGCCGCGGTGATCGGCCTGGTCGCGGCCGTCACCGCCGTCCTCTCCGACCTTGCGGTGGGGTACGCGGAGGCAGGCCGCCTGATGGCCGGAGAGCCGCCCACCATGTGGGTCGCCCGGCACATGCAGGGACCGCTCGGTGGGTTCGCCCTGGCTGCGCCCGCGGCGTACGCCATGTGCATGCTCTTCCTCTGAGCCCACGGTTGAGGCCGGTGCCCGTCGGGTACCTTCCGTTGCGCCGCGCTGCGGCACGAGTTCGGACGTCCCGCCGTGTCGCGGCGGGCAGAGACAGGAGGCGGCGTGGCCGACGATTATCCGGCTGGCGAGACCCGGCCCCGACGGCGCGGACGCAAGGTGCTCATCGGCCTGGTCGTCCTGCTCCTCGTGGTGGCGGGTCTGCTCGTGGTCGCCGACCGGGTGGCGGTCGGCGTGGCCGAGCGGCTCATCGCCGAGCGGGTCAGCCAGGAGATCAGCAAGCAGGGCGCGCAGTCCACGGCACCCGACGTCGAGGTCGGTGGGGTGCCGTTCCTCACCCAGGTGCTCGACGGGCGGTACGAGCGCATCTCCATCTCGCTGCGGGACGTGCAGGCCTCGGTCGAGGGCGACGCCGTACGGTTGCCGGTGCTGGACGTCGACGCCCACAACGTGCGGGCCTCGCTGGACACGCTGCGTTCCGGCCAGGGTGACATCGTGGCCGACACGGTGAACGGCACCGGCACGGTCAGCTACGAGAGCCTGGCCGCGCTGCTGGACCGGCCCGGGCTCACCCTCGGCGAGCAGGGCGGCAAGCTGGCCGTCACCGCCCCGGTCGACATCCTCGGCCGGAAGTTCACCGTCGCCGGCACCGCCGACGTCACCGTCGGCGAGAACGGCAAGGTGGCCCTGCGGTTCAACAACCTGGACGCCGCGGGTCTGCCGAACCTGCCGCTGGCCCGCACGGTGCTCAACAACTACGCCAAGGGCATCTCCATCGACGTGCCGCTGCCCGACCTGCCGTTCCAACTCGCGGTCCGGAAGGTCCAGCCGTTGCCCGAGGGGCTGGCGGTCACCGCCGACGCGAAGAACGTGCCGATCAACTCCGTCAGCTGAGTGGCGCGTCAACGGTCCGGGCCGCTGGGACGACGCGGCGGCCCGGTAGCCGGCCGATTCCCGGATGGTGGTCGCTACGGTGGCAGCCCGGTCACTGGCTGGTAGGCTCCGTGACCATGGGGACCCACCTCACCAAACGGCGCGCGGTCGACCTGTGCCGCGTGGCCACCTGCCTGTGTCGCCCTGTCATCTGACGGCGGGGCTGTTTTCGGCCGCCTGACGGCGGCCACCGGCACGCAGGGTCCTCGATCCTTTCCGGTGATCCCACCGAATGCCCGGCAGCGGCGCCGTCGCACGAACCCCGTGATCCCGTCCTTCCGCTGGGTCCCGCGCGCGGTGCGACAGTTCAACCCATCGATATTCGCGCGTTGGCTCACCATCCATCCTCACCAGGGAGTGATTCGATGAGTCGCGACACCGCACTCGTATCGGCCGAGTGGGCCGAGAAGAACCTCGACGCCCCGGGCGTCGTCTTCGTCGAGGTCGACGAGGACACCTCGGCCTACGAGACCGGCCACATCACCGGCGCCATCAAGATCGACTGGAAGACCGACCTCCAGGACCAGGTTCGCCGGGACTTCGTCAACAAGACCCAGTTCGAGGCGCTGCTGTCCGAGCGGGGCATCAGCAACGACGACACCGTGATCCTCTACGGCGGCAACAACAACTGGTTCGCGGCGTACGCCTACTGGTACTTCAAGCTCTACGGTCACCGCGACGTCAAGCTGCTCGACGGTGGCCGCAAGAAGTGGGAGCTGGACGCCCGCCCGCTGGTCACCGAGACGGCGACCCGCCCGGCGACCCAGTACGTCGCGCAGGAGCCGGACACCTCCATCCGGGCCTTCCGCGACGAGGTCGTCGCCGCGATCGGCACCAAGAACCTGGTCGACGTGCGCAGCCCCGACGAGTTCGCCGGCCGGCTGCTCGCCCCCGCCCACCTTCCGCAGGAGCAGGCGCAGCGGGCCGGTCACATCCCGACGGCGATCAGCGTGCCGTGGTCCAAGGCGGCCAACGAGGACGGCACCTTCCGGTCCGACGACGAGCTGCGCAAGATCTACGGCGACGCCGGGCTGGACGACGGCAAGGAGACCATCGCGTACTGCCGGATCGGTGAGCGGTCCTCGCACACCTGGTTCGTGCTGCAGGAGCTGCTCGGTCACCGCAACGTGAAGAACTACGACGGCTCCTGGACCGAGTACGGCTCGCTGGTCGGCGTGCCGGTCGCTCTCGGCGACGAGCCCGGGGAGGCCTGACGATGACTGCTCCCACCGCTGCGGGCTGCGCCGCACCCGACCAGGCCGCGCCCCTGCCGGCCAGCCTGGACCTCGAGAAGGAAACCGTCATCACCGGCATCGTCCGCTCGGCGGCGGACGAGGTCGTGCCGGGCGCGTACGTCCGGCTGCTCGACTCCACAGGTGAGTTCACCGCCGAGGTGGTGACCTCGGCCGCCGGGCAGTTCCGGTTCTTCGCCGCGCCGGGCTCGTGGACGCTACGGGCGCTGTCCCGGCACGGCAACGGCGACGCTGCCGTCACCGCTGGCCGGGGCATCAACGAGGTGGCCGTAACCGTCGCCTGACCCACCGCTTCGATCGACCGGGGCCGGTCACCCTGCTGGGTGGCCGGCCCCGGTCGTGTGTGCGGTCAGATTCCGGTGGCTCTCGTGCAGGACGAGGCCGGGTCGAGGACGACGTCGAGGGTGTCGACGATGCCCGCCCTGACACGCGTGCGCTGCGTCTGCGGTATCCACCCGTCCTTGGCGACGATCACCTCGTAGCGACCCTTCGGCAGCCACCAGACGTACCGGCCGTTGGCGTCCGCGGTCAGCGTCCAGCCGGTGGTCGTACCCACCCGGTTCACCCGAACCGTCGCCGCGACCCCGACGGTGACCCCGGCGCAGGTGATTCCGGTGACGGTGCCCTGGATCCTGCCCCAGCTGGCCGGCGGTGACACGGTCATCCGCATCGGCACCGCGGGGACCCGGTACGGCGTGTCGGATGCGATGCCCAGCTCGCCCGAGTAGGTGCCGGGCTGGGCCACACCGGCCGAGGCCGAGGCGCGCAATGTGACGGTGACCGTCCGGGAGGCGCCCGGTGCGAGGGTGAACGTGGCGGGTTTCGTCGTCAGCCAGGGCAGGTCCGCCTCTCCGGCGCACAGCTCCAGGCCGCCGAGCCGTTCACCGTCCGTGGAGCCCACGAACGAGGACGGCGAACCACCGATCTTGTACGCGCCGCAGGCGGCGGCGCCCCGGTACCGACCGGACTGGACGTTGGGCAGGTCGCGCCAACTCCCGACCACCGGGTCGTACGCGATGGTCCGGTTGGTCACCGTGGTCGACGCGCCCGTGACCCCGCCGGCCAGGACCAGGAGGTCACCGGCCGCCGCGTACTGGGAGCCCCACAGGTCCACCGGCAGGTTCGGCAGGGGCCGCCAGGCGTCCGCCGCAGGGTCGTACCGGTAGGCGTCGGTGTAGTCGGCGTCGCCGGTGCCCCCGGCGCAGTAGACCGCGCTGCCGATGCCGCCACAGGAGAGCCAGGACACCGTGTGCGGGTACGCCGCACCGGTGCGGAACGTGCCGGTGCCCGGGTCGAAGACGACGAGCCGGTCCGATTCGGCGCAGTCGTTGTCCCGGCAGCCACCGACCAGGTAGACCTTCCCGCCGGTGACCGCCCCGCCGGCCGCCGCCACCGGGAAGGGATTACCCGCTCCGGCCAGCGTGCTCCACGTGTCCGTGGCCGGGTCGAACACGTCCACCGAGGCGACGGTCTCGTCGTCGGCGCCCCAACCACCGAAGACGTACAGCTTGCCGCCGACGGCCGCCGCGACCGGCTTGGCCCGGGCGCTCGGCATGTCGGGCAGCGCCGTCCAGGTGTCCGTGTCGGGGTCGTAGCGCCAGGCCTTTCGTTCCAGGCCGCTGCCACCGCCACCGCCGACGGAGTAGACCTTGCCGTCGAGGGTGGCCGCCGCGTTGTCGTAGACCGCCGCCGGAAGGGCCGCGATGCTGCTCCAGGCGTCCTGCGCCCGTGGCGCCGCCTCGGTTGCGGCCGGGCCGTACGCGGTGCCCGCGCGGGCCTTGCTGATCCCCTTCGTCCTCTGCTCCCGCAGTGGCGCACCGGCTTTGGACGGCAACTCGAACCGGCCGCTGCGTTCCACGAGGTTGACGGCGGCCGGCGCGCTGCCGGTGTTGCGTATCCGCAGCTTCGCGGTCCGGGTGCTGCCGTACGGCTGGTACGACTGGACGGTCGGCGGCGTGACGGTGAGCCGACCGGCGGCGAGCGCCACGTCCAGGCGACGGACGTCGTCGGCCGGCACCGTCACCGTCTCCGTGGCCACCTGGTACGGCGGTCGACTGGCGGTGAGCCGATGTGCGCCGGTCAGCCCGGAGAAGAGCCAGTAGAAGCCGTCCGGCGTCCTCGGGTCGTCCGGCGTCGGCGTGGACCTGCCGCGGTCCTGCGGGCGGTCGACGCTGACCACTGTGACGTCGTTGAGTGGGGTGTCGGTGTTGCGGTCGGTGGTCACGCCGAGCACCAGGCCGCCGGGTGCGGGCACGCAGTCACGGTTGACCACCTGTACGTCGTCCACCTGCCACCACCAGGCGAAGCTGCCGTGGAAGCGGAACCGGACCCGGACGGCGGAGGCCCCGGCCGCCGGATCGAGCGGTACCTCCTCGACGAGCGGTCCGCGTCGGCTGGTGGTCTGGTGCCAGACCGTGTTCCAGGTGGCGCCGCCGTCGGTGGAGACGTCCACGTCGGCGGTGTCGCTCACCCCGACGGCCCGCCAGTCGCTGTGGAACCGCAGGACCGGTGCCGGTGTGCCGCGCAGGTCGACGGTCGGGGTCACCAGGTCGGTGTCCTGGGTCCGGCCGGAGCCGAGACGGTCGCTGTCGGCGATGGCGAAGGCGCCGCTGCCGCCGGTGAGGTTGCCCCGCTCGCCGGCGTCGGTGAAGGTCCAGCCGCCGTCCTCGGTCCGGTTCCGCACCGACCAGCCGTCCGGGGTGGCGCTGCCGTCGAAGCTCTCGTCCAGCAGGGGCGTACCGAGGCTGCCGGTGTAGCCGGCCGCGGTGCACGAGGTCTCGACCGGTACGGCGATGTCGGCCGTCACCGGACCACCCTCGGTGACCACGTCCCGGGTGGCCGTGCGGTAGCCGGGGTAGCGGGCGGTGACGGTGAGCCGGTACGTCGTGTTGCCCGGCACGGTGAACGTGTACCAGCCGGTGGCCGGGTCGGTGAACACCGGTCCACCGGGACGGCCGGCGACCTCGATCCGTGCGTAGAGCGGCCAGCCGTGCCCGGAGGCGTCGGTGATCCGGCCACTGACGGTGACGGACGGGTTCGCGGCCAGGACGAAGTCCCGGGTGACCTCCCCGCCCTCGGTGACGGTGACGGTGGCGCTCTGGCCGGCGTACCCGTAGGCGCTGACGGCGACGGTCGCCTCGCCGGCCGGCACGGTGAGCGCGTACCTGCCGTCCGCGCCGGTGGTGACGCTGCGGGTGCCGTCGCCGACTGTCGCGCCGGCGAGCGGGTCGCCGCCTCCGGCCGCGGTGACCGTGCCGCTGATCCGCCCGACGGCGCCGCGCGGCGCGGCCGCTACCGCCGCGTACGCGTCCAGTCGGCCCTCGCCGAACACGTTGTTGTCGGCGGCGGTGCCTCCGCAGGCGGTGGCGTCGACGTCGTGGGCGGTCCGGTCCAGCAGCTCCTCGGTGGCGGCGATGTCGCCCCTGAGGGTCGGTGCGGCCGACCAGAGCAGCGCGACGGTGCCGGAAACGTGCGGCGCGGCCATCGAGGTGCCGTCGTAGGCGGCGTAGGAGTTGTCGGGGACGCTGGAGCGCACGTTGCTGCCCGGTGCGGCGACGTTCGGCTTGTACGACCGCGCGTCGGTTCCGCCGCCCCGGCCGGAGAAGTCGGAGATGGTGTTCTGCACGTCGTACGAGCCGACCGCGTACGCGTCGGCGTTGTCTCCGGGTGAGCCGGCGCTGCCGCAGGCCGGACCGTCGTTGCCGGCGGAGAAGACTCCGAAGATGCCGGCTGCACGCCAGGCCGCGACGGTCTGCTGGAACCACGGGTCGCCCCCGGCGCCGCCCCAGGAGTTGTTGACCACGTCGGGGCGTAGGTCGGGGCGGGGGTTCTGCCCGTCCAGGTCGGTCGGGGCCAGCACCCACTGGCCGGCCGCGAGCAGCGAGGCGTCGGTGCACGAGTCGGTCTCGCAGCCCTTCGCGGCGATCCACTTCGCGCCGGGAGCGACGCCGATCTGGTTGCCCGCTCCGTCGTCGCCGACCATCGTGCCCATGGTGTGCGTGCCGTGGCCGGCGTTGTCGCAGGGCGCCGCGCTCGGGCAGACGCCGGCCGGGTCGTACCAGTTGTGGTCGTGGTCGAAGGTGCCACCGCCGAGGTTGCCGCGGTACGTCCCGACCAGCGCCGGATGGTCGTACTGGGCGCCGCTGTCGATGGTGGCGACGACCACGCCGTCGCCCCGGTCGCCGAGTTCGCTCCACACCCGCGGGGCGTTGATGTTGGTGAGCCCCCACTCCGGGCCGTTCGCCTCCGCGCGGCTGCCGGTGGCGGGCGTCGGTCGCAGCAGCGGGTAGCTGCGGCTGGGCTCGATTCTCGCCACCTCGGGCCGCTTGGCGATCTCGTCGAGCAGCCCGCGATCACCTGTCACGCGTACCGCGTTGGCGATCCAGTACGCGGTGTGTGGCGCCTTGCGGCTGGTGAGCAGCTTGCGCAGACCCTTCTGGGTGCGCGTGGCGGTCGTGGTGAGCAGGCGGTGCACCTCGCGGGCCCGGTCGTCCGGGTCACGCAGCTTGGCGGTCCTCGCCACCGGCGCGGTGCTGCGCAGGTAGACCAGGAAGGTGCCGCTGCCCGTCGTGCCGAGTTGGCGGAGCAGTCGCTGGTCGACGCGGGCGGGCGCGGGTCTGGGTTGGGTGGCGACTGCGGGCTGGGCGGTGAGGGCCAGCAGGGCGGTGCCGCATGCCACGGCGGTCCGCCAGACAGCGGATCTCGGGTTCGATGGTCGGAGCACTGTTCCTCCCCACATGGGGTCCCGATGGGTTCGGGACCTGCTCGGACGGTGCTCAATGACTAACGATCGGCCGGTGACCTGGCGTTATTCAGACCGAGTGGCAGGTTGTCGGGCCGTGGGCCACTGCCATTCGGAGCGGAGGACAGCTCGTGACACCATGGCCGGGTGAGCGGTGCTGTCCAGACGGGTTGGCCCCCGTCGAGCGACCCCGCCCCGCCGGCACACGCCCGGCGTGGGCGGCGCTGGCTGCTGGTCGGGACCGTGTTGTGGGCCCTGCTGCTGGCCGGGCTCACCTGGCTGTCGGTCCGCAACGACCCGCCGACGGTGCGCGAGCAGCGCACGCTCGCCGAGGCCGTCCCGGTGGTCGAGCGGGCGGTCGGTGAGCTGGTCCGTGCCGCGGGGACAGCCGGGTTGCTGGAGCTGGGTCCGGCGCGGGTCAGCGCGGGATGCCGCGTCACCCCGCTCGCCGACGGCGCGAGGCTGCGTCGCGAGGTCGGTGTGCTGGCGCCCGCCGGCACCGAGCGGACCGTGCTGACCGCCATCGCCGATCGACTGCCGGCGACCTGGCGGGCGGGGGTCGGTCCCGGACTGGACGGCCCGGAACTGCGCGCCGACGCCGGAGAGTTCGTCGCCGTCGAGGGGCGGCCGACCGGGGACGGGCGGCTGCGGTTGACCGTCGACACCGGCTGTCGGCCGCCGGGCGCCGGCTACGAGCCCGCGCCGGCCACCGCCGCCGGCCCGGAAGCGGCGGCCCTCACGGCTGCGCTGACCGCGCTGAACCGTCCGGCCGACGGCGCACCCGAGCTGGTCACCGCGCCGTGCCCGGACGGCACGCTGGCCCGTACCGCACGGTCCGCCGCCGGCTCAGGTCCGGCCACGGCCAGCGCACTCGCCCCGCTGGCCGGCGGCAACCCACTGCTGGACAACCCCCCGGTGTACGCGTACCGCGCCGGCGACGCGACCGTGCTGGCCGAATTCGGCCCGGACGCCGCACGGGTGGCCGCCACCGTCGGCTGCCCCGGTTGAGTCGCCGGGTCAGCCGGCCGTCTCCTGGTCCTGCGGACCCCGGCTGCGACCCAACGCGTCGACGCGGCCCCAGCGGCCGGGGATGTCCAGCAGTTCCACCCGGCCCATCCCCGGCGGTACGGCCGGATCGATGATCAGGTGTTCGCCCTGCGGTTCCAGCCCGAGCATCACCCGCAGCAACAACAGCGGGGTGCCGCTCGACCAGGCCTGCGGGCTGCACGCGGTGGGGTACTCCACCGGGTAGCCCGTGCGGCTGCGGGCGTACCCGGCGAACGCCTCCGGCAGCCGCCCGTCGAAGTACTCCGACGCGGCCAGCATCGCGTCGCAGATCCGCCCGGCCTCCTCCCGGTAGCCGTACCGGCTCAGTCCCCAGGCGATGATCGAGTTGTCGAACGGCCAGACGGTACCCACGTGGTAGCCGATCGGGTTGTAACGGCCCTCGCCCTCGGCGAGTGTCCGCACCCCCCAACCGGAGAAGAGCCGTGGCCCGAGCAGATGTTCGACCACCTTGCCGGCCCGGGACTCGTCCACGATCCCGCTCCACAGCAGGTGCCCGATGTTCGACGTCAGGGCGTCGACCTGCTGTCCGTCGGCGTCCAGGGCGAGCGCGTAGTACCCGCGGTCGGCGATCCAGAAGTCGCGGTTGAACCGCTGCTTGAGCGCCGCCGCCTCCCGCTCCAGCCGGTCGGCGTACGCCGGGTCGTTCCAGACCTCGCGCGCCAGGCGGGCGGCACGGATCTTCGCGTCGTACGCGTAGCCCTGCAACTCGCAGGTGGCCCGGGGGAAGCCGGGCATCCGGCCGTCGGCGTACGAGATGGCGTCCCAGGAGTCCTTCCAGCACTGGTTCTGTAGCCCGGTCTCCGGGTTGCGGGTGCGGTACCAGAGGTAGCCGGTGCCGAGCAGGTCGCCGTAGGTGTCGATCCACGCCAGTGCGGAGCGGATCTGCGGCTCCAATTGCTTGACCAGCGCGGTGTCACCGGTCCAGCGCTCGTACTCGTCGATCAGGATGACGAACAGCGGCGTCGAGTCGGCCGAACCGTAGTACGGCGAGTGGGGCTGCTCCTCGAAGCCGGCCGTCTCGCCGTACCGCAGCTCGTGCAGGATCTTGCCGGGCTCCTCGTCCCGGAAGTCGTCCACCCGATGGCCCTGCAGGCCGCCCAGCATGCTGATGGTCGGCGGGATCAGCTGCGGCAGGAACGGCAACACCTGCAACGAGGTGATGATGCTGTCCCGGCCGAACAGGGTCATGAACCACGGCAACCCGGCGGCGATCAGCCGTGTGCCCAGGGCGATCGACTCGTAGCGCAGCGCGGCCAGGTCGTTGAGGCTGCGCCGGTACGCCCCGGCCAGCGGCTCGCAGTCACAGCCGAGCGTGGGCGCCCGGTCGATCAGCGCCCGGTGTTCGGCGCGGATGGCGTCCCCGCCGCGGCTGCCCGAGAACGGCAGGGTGGTCCGGATGTCCTCGCCCCGTGCCCCGTAGACGATGGTGGAGATGTGCAGCCGGGTCGTCCACTCGCTGTTGCGGTGGATCCGGACGCGGAAGGTCATCCCGGCGACGTCGACCTGCGCCGGCACCGTCGAGCGGATCTGGGTCTCCCGGTGGAAGCCCTCCCGCCGGTACGTCAGGCGCAGCTCGTTGTCGGTCACCTCGACCGTCGTCCGGCCCACCTTCTGCCGGGCGTGCTTGATCTCGAACAGGTCGGCGAAGTCGCTGCCCATCTCGATCCGGACGGTGAACTCGGCCTCCTCGCCGGAGTGGTTGAGGACGGTCAGCTCCTCGTCGAAGCCACTTCCGATCTCCCGGCTGCGGATCACCGAAGCCTTGGCGTCCAGGTAGTGGGTGGGTTCGCCGGGCGCGAGGAAGAACGTGGTCCGGTACGACTCGCTGGCGTCCACGGAGAGGGCGTGCAGCCGCTGGCCGTCGAGGGTGAGCACCCAGCTCGACAGGAAGCGCGTGTCGAAGGAGAACAGCCCGGTCGGGAAGTCGAAGGACGGCTCGATGTCCCCGCGATGGTCGGTGACCAGGAAGGTGTTGCCGTCCAGGATGCTGACGAGGTCCTTCACGAACGCCGCCCGACTGCCTCGCGGGCGACCTCGCACGGGTCCCTCGTGCCCGGCGGGTCCGGGAAGAAGCGGCGGAAGGCCAGGAAGAGCACCACGTCACCGCTGAAGGTGCTCTCGTTGCGCAGCACGGCGGCGAGCGCCTGGGCCTCGCCGGTGATCAACCTGTCGAACAGGGTCGAACTGCTGTACCAGATGGCGTCGGCGGCACCCCGTTCGCGACTGCTCTGGATTGCGCCCGGCCGCATCCGGACCAGCCAGTGCTCGGTCTGGTGGCCATTGCCGAGGTCGATCTGGAGGGTTCCCGCGACCAGGCCGCGCAGGACCGTCGGGGCGCGCTCCGGCAGGGATTCGAAGAACCGCTGGGTCGCCTCGGTCACATTCGAATCGTAGGCAGCGCTTCGGGTTGCCGGGTCGGTATCCGAACTCCGCCACCCGGCTGAGTGAAGGATCAGTACACGAGCGCCTGTGCGCCCTCGGCCAACGCCTCCTCGACGAACACCGCGGCACCCGCGATCCGCACGCCGGGCAGTACGTCGTCCGGGCCGATCTCCCGGCGGGCCGCGCACTGGGTGCAGGCGGTCACCCGACCGCTGGTCAGGATGACGTGCAGCAGCTCGGCCAGCGGTGCGGAGTGCGGCAGCTCGAATTCCTGGGCGCGGCCGGGCAGCGCGAACCAGGTCGACTCCCCGGTCAGCCAGAGCGAGACGTCCACGCCGGCCGCGACCGCCGTGGCGGCGACCGTGAACGCCTGGGCGCAGCGCTCCGGGGCGTCCGCCCCGGCGGTGACCTTGACGACGAGAGAGCGGGCCATGAGGCCCAGCATAGGATGGTCGGGATGGTTACCGAGATCGGGTTCGTCAGCCTGCTGGTCGCCGGCCTGGGCGGACTCGCCGGTGGCCTGGTCTACCTGGCAGTGAAGATTTCGAGGGGACGCTGGTGAGCGCGAGGAGTGAGCCGGGTTTGCGAGCCCCGCAGTCGCGAACGAAAGGTGGCTCCGCGTGAGCGACGAGAATCCGCTGCAACCGCCGTGGCTGAACGCGCCTCCGGTCGACGAGTACCCGTACGAGGAGAGCTACGACCTGCGCGTCGGCCCGAAGCTGCACCCCGCGCTGGACGGCCTGCTGCCGTACGTCGGTCTGTGGCGCGGTCGGGGCAAGGGTGGCTTCCCCACCATCGAGGACTTCGACTACGCGCAGGAGATCCGGATCAGCCACGACGGCCGACCGTTCCTGCACTACGAGTCGCGGGCCTGGATCCTCGACGAGCAGAGCCGGCCCGTCCGCCCGGCCGGGCGTGAGGTCGGCTGGTGGCGGCCGGTGCTGGTGGACGGCCGGGCCACCGACGAGTTGGAGGCCCTGCTGACGACTCCGACCGGTGTGATGGAGTTGCACCTCGGCAAGCGCTCCGGCACCCAGGTCGAGTTCACCACCGACGCGGTGGTGCGGACGGCGACCGCCAAGGAGGTCACCGGAGGCCACCGTCTCTTCGGCATCGTCGAGGGCGCGTTGCTCTACGCCCAGGAGATGGCCGCGCTGGGTCACCCGCTCAGCCCGCACCTCTCGGCGCGGCTCGTCCGGGTCGGCGGCTGACGCTCAATCGACGGGGAAACCCAGCAGTTCGTGCAGGGCGGGGGTACGCGGGCAGCGGTCCCGGCGTACCCCGTCCAGCATCCGCACCTCGGCGAGTCCGCGTACCGAGGAGCTGAACCAGACCCCGTCGGCGGTGTGCAGCTCCTCGGGCGTCACCATCCGCTCGGCCCCGTTCAGGCCCAGTTCGTGCGCGTGAGCGAGCAGCCAGGCGGCGGTCGTGCCGGGCAGGATGCCGGTGGTGGCGGCGGGCACCGTGCAGATCGTGTCGCCGGTGAGCCACACCACGTTGGCGATCGGCCCCTCCAGGGCGTACCCGTCCGACGAGACCCAGAGCACGTCGTCCACCCCAGCCCGTCGAGCCCAGCGGCGGGCGGCGCTGTTGACCGCGTACGAGGTGGATTTGATGCCTGTCGGCAGCCAGTCCAAGCCGGTACGTGCGTCGGCGGGCACCCCCAGCGGCAGGATGGCCACGGTTATCCCGTTCCGACGGGCCGTCAGTGACGACTCCGGCACCGCGCTCAGCGTGGTGTAGACGGTCGGCGGGCCGCCGGCCTCCGAGCCCCGGGTGCAGACCAGACGCAACGCGCCCTCCACCTCCGCCGGCCAGCCGGCGAGCACCGAGTCGAGCAGATCGGTGAGCGTGTCGGTCGGAGGCAGCTCCAGGTCGACGGCCGCTGCCGCCGTGACCAGCCGGGCCAGGTGCTCGTCGCGCAGCCACGGCCGCCCGTGGCGCAGGTGCATCGACTCGAAGAGCCCGTCGCCGCGCAGGACGCCCAGGTCGTCGCCGCGGAGAACGGGTTCGTCCGCCGGGATCGGGCCGCGCCCCAGCACGGCGATCCGTGTGCTCGGCGTGGCCGGGACATTACCGACGGACGACGTCACCATGACCGTCGAGCGTAGCGGCGGTCGGCGGCGCGCAGGAGGTCGGCGCGATTGCCGAACTATGATCGGACGGTGTCCGAATCCTCCCTCGCGGAAATGCTCCGGGCCCGTGGGCTGCGGCTGACGGCCCAACGGCAGCTCGTCCTGCAGGCGGTGCTCGATCTGGGCCACGCCACCCCGGAGCGGGTGCACGCCGCCGTCCGGGAGGTCGCGGCCGGGGTCAACATCACCACCATCTACCGCACGCTGGAGCTGCTGGAACGGCTCGGCCTGGTGACGCACACGCACCTCTCGCACGGTTCGCCGACCTACCACGCGGCGGGTGAGCACCAACACGTCCACCTGGTCTGTCGGGAGTGCGGCGCGATCGACGAGATCGATCCGGAGCTGCTCCGTCCGCTCGCCGAGCAGTTGGAGGCGCAGCGGGGATTCCGGGTGGACATCGGGCACGTGTCACTCTTCGGCGTCTGCGGCCGTTGCGAGAACGGGGACCACAAATGATCGACATCGCGGGTGTGGTGGCCGTCGAGAGCATCGACGAGGCCAGTCGCGACCAGCCCGACCCCGCGCACGTCGCGGCGGGCGTACGGGGCGTGGCGGCCCACTACGGCGATCCGCTTCGCGAGCAGCGTGTGCTGGACACCGAGGTCGGTCTTGTCGACAGGTCACACCGGGGGATCATCGCGGTGCCCGGCGAGGAGCGTGCCGGTTGGCTGCACACGATCACCTCGCAGCACCTGTCGACGCTGTCCGCCGGTGAGGGCACCGAGCTGCTGGTGCTCTCCCCGCACGGGCACGTCGAGCAGCACGCCCTGGTCGCCGAGGACGGCGAGACAACCTGGCTGGACACCGAGCCGGGGGCGACGGATGGCCTGCTGTCGTACCTGGAGAAGATGCGGTTCTTCAGCAAGGTCGAGCCCCGCGACGCGACCGCCGAACGGGCGCTGCTGTCGCTGGTCGGACCGGCGGCGACGGAGGCCCTGGGCACGCTGGGCGTGACCGGGCTGGCCGCACCGGACCTGGTCCCGGTGCCGGGTCCGAAGTTCGCCGCCGGCGCCGTGCCGCCTCGGGCGGGCATCCGGTACGACGTCCGCCCGCTGCCGATCGGCGGCTGGGCGCGACGTGGCCTCCTCGGCGTCGACCTGCTGGTGCCCCGCTCGGCGATGGAGCAGGTGGTCGCCGAGTTGCGCGGCGCGGGCGTGCCGGTCGCCGGCCTGTGGGCGTACGAGGCGATCCGGGTGGCCGCCCGGCAGCCCCGGGTCGGGGTGGACACCGACCACCGGACCATCCCGGCCGAGGTGGACCTGATCGGTCCGGCCGTACACCTGGACAAGGGCTGCTACCGGGGTCAGGAGACGGTCGCCCGGGTGCACAACCTGGGCCGGCCGCCGCGTCGCCTGGTGCTGCTGCACCTCGACGGGGTGACCACCGACCAGCCGCCGACCGCCGGTACGCCGGTGACCCTCGACGGTCGGGCGGTGGGTTTCGTGGGCACCGCGGTGCTGCACCACGAGCTGGGCCAGGTCGCCCTCGCCGTCCTGAAGCGGAACGTCCCGGACGACGCCGCGCTGATGATCGGCGAGAGCGCGGCGGCGATCGACCCGTCCTGACCGGCACGTCTAGGATCGCCGGCATGACGACAGGGACGTTGATCACGGTGGCCCCGACCGGCGCGGAGTCGGCCAAGGCGGAGGTGCCGGCGCTGCCGGTGACGCTTGACGAGCTGCTGCGCACCGCCAAGGAGTGCGAGGCGCTCGGCGCCGCCGTGATCCACGTCCACATCCGCGACGACGAGGCCCGGCCGACCCTCGACCCGGCCCGCCTGGCCGAGACGGTGGCGGCGCTGCGGCAGAGCACCGACCTGATCGTGCAGCTCTCCTCCGGCGGCGCGGTGACCGACCCGGAGGCGTCCCGGCTCGCCGTGCTCGACGCTCGCCCGGACATGGCCTCCTGCACGATGGGCACTGTCAACTTCGGTGACGACGTCTTCCTCAACCGCTGGGAGTTCATCGTCGATCTGCACACCCGGATGCAGGAGCGCGGGATCGTGCCGGAGTACGAGATCTTCGACCTCGGCCACCTGTCCGCGTTGCAGCGGCTGCTCGGCAGGTACGGGCTGCCGGCCGGTGGGCACGTGCACGTGGACTTCGTGATGGGTGTGCCGGGCGGCATGCCGGGCACCGCCGAGACGCTCGTCGCCGCACACCGGATGCTGCGGGACCTGCCCGAGGGCACCACGTTCTCGGCCACCGGCATCGGTCGCAGCACGATTCCGGTGCTGCTGGCCTCGCTGTCGACCGGCGGGCACCTGCGGGTCGGCATGGAGGACACGGTGACGTACGCCAAGGGCCGCCCGGTCGAGTCCAACATGCAGTTGGTCGCCCGCGCGGTCGGCTTCGCCCAGCTCGCGCAGCGGCCGCCGCTGACCACGACCGAGGCCCGCGCGCTGCTCGGCCTGTAAGGGCGAGGGCTTTCCGCGCCCCTGTCACCCGGGCGGTGGACGGCCTGGTCACCCCGCCGACGGACAGTCCAGCCTCCTGGGTACCGTCCAGCACGTGGGAAAGACGTACGAGGGCGGCGTACCGCTCGCCGAGGTGGTCCGGTCCGGGTTCGTGGAGGGCGGGCACCGCGGTTCGGTGGTGGTGCTGGACGCGACCGGGGCGCCGCTGGCCGCCGCCGGGGACGTGACCGCGCCGATCTTCCCGCGTTCGGCCAGCAAGCCGATGCAGACGATCGGGATGCTCCGCGCCGGACTGCCGCTCACCGAGCCGGCCGACCTGGCGCTGGTCTCGGCGAGCCACGCGGGGGAGGACTTCCACCTGGCCCGGGTCGGCGCGCTGCTCGACCGGGCCGGGCTGGACGCCTCAGCGCTGCACTGCCCGCCCGACCTGCCGGCCGGGGCGGCGGCCCGGGAAGCGGTGCTGCGCGCCGGGGGCGGACCGAACCGGGTGCAGATGAACTGCTCCGGCAAGCACAGCGGGATGCTGCTGACCTGTTCGGCCGCCGGTTGGCCGCACGACGGCTACTGGCGGCCGGAGCACCCGTTGCAGCAGGGGCTGCGGGCCGCGGTCGAGGAGTTCACCGGCGAGCCGGCGGCGGCGGTGGGGGTGGACGGCTGCGGCGCTCCCGTGCTCGCGGTGTCGCTGACCGGCCTGGCCGGGGCGTACCTCCGGCTGGTCGATGCCGAGCCCGGCTCGGCGCCGCGCCGGGTCGCCGACGCGATGCGCGCCCACCCGGAGATCGTGGGTGGCACCCAGGCCGACGACACCCGGCTGATGCGCGGCGTTCCGGGCCTGCTGGCCAAGGTCGGTGCCGAGGGCGTGTTCGCGGTCGGACTGCCGGGCGTCGGCGCGGTCGCTCTCAAAATCGACGACGGGGCCGACCGGGCCCGGATGCCGGTGCTGGTCTCGGCCCTGCGGCGGCTCGGCGTGGAGGCCCCCGTGCTGACCGAGTACGCCGAGGTGCCCCTGTTCGGCGGCGGCCTCCCAGTCGGCGCAATCCGCCCCCTCTGGTGAACCACCCCACCCCACCCCACCCCACCCCGCCCCGCCCCACCCCACCCCGCCCCGCCCCACAGCCGGGCCACGGCTGTCATGGCTGTCACGGCGACCCCGCCCGTGATCATGAAGTTATTGCCACGACACGCCGTCGCGGATGGCAACAACTTCATGATCAACGGGGTGATGCAGTGGGCCCGAGCCTGAGCCCGAGCGCGGCAGCGTTGGGGTGCGGGTTGCTCAGGGCAGGAAGTCGAGCAGGGCCGCGTTGACCGGCTCCGGACGCTCCAGCGGCAGCAGGTGAGCGGCGTCCGGTACGTCCGGTAGTCGTACCGCGTTGGGGGCTTCGGCGGCGATCCGGTCGGCGAGCCGGCGGATGTCCGGCACGTCCGCCGCGCCGGCGGCGACCAGGACGGGGATCTTCAGCTCGCCGAGACGTCCGATCGCCGGAGGCGTCAGCTCGCCCACCTCCACCGCGCCGAGTGCCAGTTCCGCGGCCAGGGCGCGCTGGTCCATCTCCTGTGCCAACGCCAGCAGGTCGGCGTCGACGTCGGCGGGCTGACGTGCCGGGCCGACCACCCAGAAGCGCACCTCGCCGGCCGCGCCCGCGACGAAGTCGTCCGGGTCGACCTCGCCGACCAGGTCGTCCCAGAGGTCGTTGGCTTCCTCGGACCACTCGTTGCCGGAGACCGCCGTGTCGAACAGGGCGAGCGCGCTCACCCGGTCCGGGTGCGCCAGGGCGGTGTCGACGGCCACCGATCCACCGAAGGAGCAGCCGACCAGGGCGGCCTGGGGCAGGTCGAGGGCGTCCAGCAGACCGGCGACGTCGTCGTGGTGCGCGAACGGCGTCGGCGGTAGCTCCGAGTCCCCGTATCCGCGCAGGTCAGGGACGATCACCCGGTGTCGGGTGGCGAGCGCGGGCAGGACGTCCCGCCACATCCGCCGGTCCGCGATGCCGGCGTGCAGCAGAACGACGGGCGAACCGCTGCCGGCCTCGTCGTACGCGATGACTGCTCCATTGACTGTGATCTTGTGCACCACCGGACCGTACGGACCGGGCGGGGCGGCACGCAAACGGGACGCTGAGACTTTGCTAACTCTGGCTAGCATTTTGCTTGCAGGAGTTAGCAGGTCGGTCTAGCGTCGGCGGCATGGCGACACCAAAGGACCTTCCCGACGTTGGCGGGTTCATCCGCGATCTGCGCCGCAACGCCAAGATCTCTCTGCGCCAGCTTGCCGAGCAGGCGGGGGTCAGCAACCCGTACCTCAGTCAGATCGAGCGCGGTCTGCGCAAGCCCAGCGCCGAGGTGCTCCAGCAGCTGGCCAGCGCGCTGCGGGTGTCGACTCCGGCGATGTACCTGCGGGCCGGGCTGCTCGACGACAAGGAAGGCCACGGCGTGCTCGCCGCCATTGCGGTGGACCCCGACCTGACGATGGCCCAGAAGCAGTCGCTCAGCCAGATCTACGAGACGTTCCGCCGGGAGAACGCCCGACTGTCCGAGGCCCAGGCCGCGACCGGGACGACCACCCAGGGCGCGACCGGGACGACCACCCAGGGCGCGACCGGGACGACCACCCAGGGCGCGACCGGGACGACCACCCAGGGCGCGACCGGGACGACCACCCCGACCGACGTCGCCGACGCGCCCGCCGACGCGCCCGCCGACGTGGCCAACCTGGCAGCGACCGGTCCCACCACCGCGGGCGGCACCCCGACCGAGGCCGTGCTCGAATCGGTCGCCGTCACCGAGGCAGGCCCGGCACCCGCCCCGAGCAGCACCCCCGAGAAGCTCGCACCCGCCCCGAGCAACACCCCCGAGAAGAAGAAGGCCGCCGAGACGGCCGAGGAGGAGACGTCATGACCGAGCCGAAGACCAACCGCATCCCCGCTCCGATCTACGCCGCCGCCGGTGCGGCCGAGCTGGCTCTCGAGCAGCTCCGCAAGCTGCCCGCGGCGGTCGGTGTGCACGGCACCCGGGTCGTCGCCGACCTGGGTGGCCGGGCGGTTCTGACCGGCTTCGAGCTGCGTCAGAAGGCCACCGAGACCCTGCGTACGGCCAACGAGACCGCCGGCACCCTGCGCGACCGCGCGCAGGCCGAGCTGGACCTGGCCAAGCTGCGCGAGTCGGCCGACCTGGCCAAGCTGCGCGAGGTCGCCGACATGGACAAGCTTCGTGCCGCCGCCACCCGCAATGCGGCCGTGGTGGTGACCGCGGCGCAGGCGGCCCAGGGGCGGGCGTTCGCCGCGTACGGCGCGCTGGTGGCTCGTGGCGAGCGGGTCGTCGGCGCCGGCGTGATTGAGGCCGCCGAGACGGTCAACGCGGACATCGAGGCCACCGAGGCGACGACCGCGACGACTCAGGCCGCGACGACGACTCAGGCCACCACGTCGGCCCCGGCGGAGGTGCCGAGCCCGGCCGAGGTCGCCGAGATCGCCGAGGCCAAGCCGGCCGCCGTCAAGAAGGCCGCCCGGGCGAAGGCCGTGAAGCCGGCCGAGATCCCGTCGGCCAAGCTGCCCCGGGCCACCAAGCAGAGCCGCCCGGCGGCCGAGTAGTTCGTCCTGTCGGCGATCCCGACGGCGTCCTTGACGGACGTAGTCGGGGTCGCCGACATAAACTTGCCGGCATGGCCACCGCCGCGCCGATCTTCGCGTTCGAAGTCCGCTACGTGATCGAGCTGATTCTGCTCGTCTTCGCGTTGATCATTCAGGGTGTCGCGTTGGTGCATGCCATCACGCAGCGCTCCGACGCCTTCTCCGCCATCGGGACGCTTCCCAAGGGCGGCTGGATCGCCATTCTGGCGGTCTGCCTCGTGCTGATCCTGCTCAGCCGTGGTCCGATCAGCCTCTTCGGACTGATCGGCATCGCCGCCGCGCTCATCTACCTGCTCGACGTGCGGGTCGGTCTCCGCGATCTCAGCGACGGCAAAGGGTTCTGGTGAGAGGTTTTCGCTGGCCTCCTCCACCGGACAGCGGTCCCCGTACCTGGGGTCCGGGCCCGGGCGGGCCGCGCACCGGGCGGCCCGCGATTCCGGACCCGGAGACCGAACTGGTCGCCACGCCGCACGGCGTGCAGCTCGAACGCCTGGTCACCGGTGTCGGTGAGCCGGTGACAGTCTTTGCCCACGGGCTGGGCAACGGGATCGCCACCACGCGACCGTTCGGCAGCGGGGTGGCCGGTCGTCGGCTGTTCTTCCAGTTCCGGGGGCACGGTCGCTCGGAGTCGCCGGCCGGCCCGTGGACCTACCTCGACCTGGCCCGCGATCTGCGGGCCATCGCCGATCTCGGCGGTGCCAGCCGGGCGTTCGGAGCGAGCCTCGGCGCGGGCGCGCTCTGCCGCCTGCTCGCCGAGAGCCCGGAGCGCTTCGAGAAGCTGGTCTTCTTCCTGCCGGCGGTGCTCGACGAGCTGCGTGCTCCGGTCGCCTGGGAACGTGTCAACGCGCTGTTGGAGGCCGTCGGGAGCGGTGACGCCTCCGCCGTCGCCGATGTCGTCTCGCTGGAACTGCCGGCGGCGGTCCGCAACACGCCGGCCGGATGGGCCTACCTGCGGCAGCGGCTCGACCAACTGCTCCGCGACGGCCTGGCCGACGACCTGGCCACCCTGGCGGGGCAGGTGCCGCTGACCGACGCGACCGCCCTGGCGGCAGTCACCGCGCCGGCTCTGGTGATCGGCTGCGCTGGCGACGACCTGCACCCGGTCGAGGTCGCCGAGCAGCTCGCGGCCGCGTTGCCCCAGGCCACTCTGCACGTGTACGACCGACCGGGCGTTCTCTGGTCGGAACGCGCCGACCTACGGGGGCGCATTTCCGGCTTTCTCAACGAGTAACGTGCCCTGTCATGGGCGTCACACAACATGGCCGGACGCACCGGCTGGATCTCGCCGACCCGACCCTGCGCGAGTGGACCTGCACGGTCCTGCACGCCGACCCGGAGCAGGGCATCGTGCTCGACCGCTCGGCGTTCTACCCGGGCGGCGGCGGCCAACCACCGGACCACGGGGTGCTGCTCTGGCAGGGCGTGCAGACCCGGATCGTCGGCACGCGCAAGGGCGACGAGCCCTACCTGATCCCCGCCGAGGGTGACCCGTTGCCGCCGGTCGGCACCGAGGTCGTCGGCGCGGTGGAGGACGAGCGCCGCACCCGTCTGATGCGTACGCACTCCGGGCTGCACGTGCTCTGCGGTGTGGTGTTCCGCGACTTCGGCGCGCTGGTGACCGGCAACTCGATGGAACCGGGCGAGGCCAGGATGGACTTCAACCTTCCCGAGGTGCCGCCGGACTTCAAGGCCCGCATCGAGGAGCTGGTCAACGCCGAGGTGGCCGCCGACCGCTCGGTCGCCACCCGGGTGCTGCCGCGTACCGAGGCGCTCGCCCTGCCGGACATCATCCGCACCCAGTCCAACCTCATCCCGCCCGACGAGCAGGAGGTGCGGATCGTCGACATCGTCGGTCTGGACGTCCAGGCCGACGGTGGCACCCACGTCGCGTCCACCGCCCAGATCGGCAAGGTGCAGGTGGTCAAGGTGGAGAGCAAGGGCCGGGCCAACCGGCGGGTCCGCGTCAGACTGGTGGATTGACAAATTCGGACGGCGGCTGTCAGGTATCGCTGGCAGCCTCGCAGGCATGACACCACCGCTCGCAGGAAAGGTCGCGCTCGTCGCCGGAGCCACACGGGGCGCCGGACGACAGATCGCGGTCCAGTTGGGTGCCGCCGGCGCCACCGTGTACGCCACCGGTCGCAGCAGCCGCGCCGGCCGTTCGGAGATGGACCGACCGGAGACCATCGAGGAGACCGCCGAGCTGGTCACCGCGGCCGGCGGCACCGGCATCGCCGTGCAGGTCGACCACCTCGTACCGGAGCAGGTCCGCGACCTGGTCGCCCGGATCGACGCCGAGCAGGGCGGTCTCGACGTGCTGGTCAACGACATCTGGGGCGGCGACCCGCTCGTCACCTGGGACAAGCCGGTCTGGGAGCAGCCTCTCGACAAGGGTTTCCGCACCCTGCGGCTGGCCGTGGACACGCACATCATCACCAGCCACTTCGCGCTGCCGCTGCTGATCCGTAAGCCCGGTGGCCTGGTCGTCGAGATCGGCGACGGCACCAAGGCGTACAACGACGAGAACTATCGCCTCTCGGTCTTCTACGACCTGGCCAAGACCTCGGTCAACCGGCTCGCCTTCAGTCAGGCGCACGAGCTGAAGCCGCACGGCTGCACGGCGGTGGCGCTCACTCCCGGCTGGATCCGCTCCGAGGCGATGCTGGAGCACTTCGGCGTGACCGAGGAGACCTGGCGCGACGGCGCCGCCACCGATCCGCACTTCCTCATCTCGGAAACCCCGGCCTTCGTCGGCCGCGCGGTGGCCGCGCTCGCCGCCGACGAGGACAGGGCCCGCTGGAGCGGCCGGTCCGTCGACGCCGGCACGCTGTCGAAGGTGTACGGCTTCACCGACGTCGACGGCAGTCAACCGGAGGCGTTCCGCTACATCAGCGAGGTCGTCGACGCCGGCAAGCCGGCCGACGTCACCGGCTACCGCTGACGCCGTCCACCACGGCCGGGTCGTCGTATCGTGCGGCGGCCCGGCGCGCCGCGTCCGCCAGGCGTCCGCGCAGCTCCGGCGGGTCGAGCGCCTCCACCTCGGGGCCCAGCGCCAGCAACTGGGTGTACGCGACATCGACCGATTCCACGGGCAGTCGCGCCACCACCCAGCCCTGCCCGTCCGGTTCGCTGGCGGCGGCGACCACCTCGTCGTACACCTGAGGGGCGTCGACCATGTGCCGGAGCCGGCGCAGGCCGGCGGGGCTGAACCGGACGGTGACCTCGGCCCGCAGCATCGTCCGCAGGAACGACCCGGCCTGCTCGCGCCAGTGCCCGGCCAGGTCGAAGCCCTCGTTGCGCGCGAAGGACTCCTCGCCGACCTCGACGCCGGTCACCCGGTCCACCCGGTAGGTGCGCATGTCGTCGCCGACCCGGCCGACCAGATACCAGGTCGCGCTCTTGAGCACGAGCCCGTACGGCTGCACCCGCCGGGTCACCTCGTCCTCGCCGCGCCGGTAGCGCAGCCGCACCACCCGGTCGCCCCAGACCGCCCGCGCCAACTCGGCCAGCCACGGCGGTGGTGGCGTCTCCCGGAACCACCCCGGCACGTCTAGGTGGAACCGCTGTCCCGCGCGGACGGGCGCGTCGCGCAGGGCCGGTGGCAGTGCGGCGAGCACCTTCAGCTCGGCGGCGGCGACCGCGTCGGCGAGTCCCATGTCGCCGGCCGGGCCGGGCAGACCGGCCAGGAAGAGCGCTTCCGCCTCGTTCAGCCCGGTCAACCGGGTCCGGTAGCCCCCGAGCAGGCGGTACCCGCCGGCCCGACCCCGGTCGGAGTACACCGGCACCCCGGCGGCGGACAACGCCAGCACGTCCCGGTAGACGGTCCGCTCGGAGACCTCGAGCTCCCGCGCCAGCTCGCCGGCCGTCATCGTGCCGCGCGCCTGCAACAGCAGCAACAGTGAGATCAGTCGGGACGCGCGCACCCGCCCATCCTGCCCGGTGCCGCTCGCCGTCCGGCAAATTCGATCACCTGTCGTTAGGCTGCTCGATCGTGGACGCCAGCAGAATCGCCAACCCGGTGACCGGGGCCGTCGGACGCTTCCTCCTCGGGGTCAGGTTGCTCCTGCGCGGGCTGGGCCTCTACGTCCGCAGCCCGAAGCTGATGCTGCTCGGCATCGTGCCGGCGCTGATCTCCGGCGTGCTGTTCGTGGCCGTGTACGCCACCCTCGTGTACTTCGTGGACGACCTCGCCGCGCTGGTCACCCCGTTCGCCGACGACTGGTCGAGCACCGGCCGCAGCCTGGTCCGGGTGATCGCCGGGCTGGCCTTCCTGGGGATCGGCGGCCTGCTCGCGGTGATCAGCTTTACCGCGGTGACCCTGGTCATCGGTGACCCCTTCTACGAGAAGATCTCCGAGAAGGTGGAGGAGCGGCTCGGCGGCACCCCGGACGCGGTGGACGTGCCGTTCTGGTCGTCGCTGCGCCGCAGCCTCGCCGACTCCGTACGCCTGGTGGCCCTCACCGCGCTGGTCGGCATCCCACTCTTCCTCGCCGGCTTCATCCCCGTGGTCGGCCAGACGGTCGTACCGGTGATCGGGGCGGCGGTGGGTGGCTGGTTCCTCGCCGTCGAGCTGGTCGGCGCACCCTTCTACCGACGCGGGATGCGGCTGCCACAACGCCGGACCATCCTCAAGGCGGACCGGCCCATGGCCCTCGGCTTCGGTGTGGCTGTCTTCCTGTGCTTTCTCATACCGCTCGGCGCGGTGCTGGTCATGCCGGCCGCCGTCGCCGGCGCGACCCTGCTGGCCCGCCGCTCGTTGGGTCAGACGATCGAGGAGAGCTGACGTGGAGATCACCCTGATCGAGGGGGACATCACCGGCCAGCAGGTCGACGCCGTCGTGAACGCCGCGAACTCGTCCCTGCTCGGCGGCGGCGGGGTGGACGGCGCGATCCACCGACGTGGCGGACCTGCCATCCTGGAGGAGTGCCGCGCGCTGCGCGCGTCCCACTACGGCAAGGGGCTGCGCACCGGGCAGGCGGTGGCGACCACCGCCGGTAACCTGCCGGCCCGCTGGGTCATCCACACGGTCGGCCCGGTCTTCTCGGCCGCCGAGGACCGCTCGGGGTTGCTGCGCGACTGCTACGCCAACAGCCTGCGGGTGGCCGACGAGCTGGGCGCGTCCACCGTGGCGTTTCCGCTGATCTCCGCCGGGATCTACGGGTGGCCGGTCGACGACGCCGTCCGCCAGGCGCTCTCGGTGCTCCGCTCGGCCACGCCGGCCACGGTCACCGAGGCACGTCTGGTGCTCTTCGGCGGGGACACCCATGCAACGGCCCGCGAGGTCTTCGAGGCGGCGTAGGCCACATGCCATGATCACTTGATGCTGAGCAGTCCGAAATCGCTTCTGGCAACTGGTCACCATCAAGTGATCACCCCGCAGACGCGGTGCGCCGGGGCCACGAGTCCAACCTTTTGAAGGGGTAGGCATGCAATTCGCACTCATCGGCATGGCCGTCGCGGCGCAGAACCCGACCGAGAGCGCCGCCTGGTTCGCCGACCACTTCGCCTTCAAGGTCGGCATCGACCTGGGTTGGTACGTCAACACACAGCACCCGGACCATTCCAACCTGAGTCTGGACTTCGTGCAGCGCGATCACGAGTCCTGGCCGGAAGCGACGCGCGGCAAGGAGATCGCCGGCACTCTGCTGGCTTTCCTCGTGGCCGACGTCGAGACCGAGTACGCCCGGCTGGCAGCGGCCGGGCTCACGGTGGTCATGCCCTTGGTGACCGAGCCGTGGGGGCAGCGCCGATTCCAGGTGGCGGGTCCGGACGGGCTGCTGATCGAGGTGCTGCAGAGGGTCGCCCCGGATCCGCGCTGGCTGGCGGAGAACGGGTTGGCGGGATGAGTGCCGTCATGACCGGTGCGTTCGTGATCGAGGTGCGCTCGGACGACAGGCTGCGCTACTTCAAGATCGCGCCCACCCCACAACATTCCGTCAGGAGCGCTTAGCCGACGTGGTGGCTCAGAGAGCGGCGGTCTTCACCAGGTCGACGAAGCCCCGCCAGGTGTGCCGGTCGAACCGGAGGGTGCCGCCATCGCGATCCTTCGAGTCACGAACCGCGATGACATCCGGAAGGTTGTCGGCGACCTCGACACAGTCGCCGCCGTTAGAGCTGCTGCGGGTGCTCTTGCGCCAATGGGCGCCGGTCAGGTCATCCATGCTCGCGCTCTCAGAAACTCGACGGTCTGGTCTCGCGGAAGCGCTACCGACCTCACGCTATCCCGGAGCGCCTAGAGCGAAGCGGCGTCAGTAGCGAAAGACCACCGAGCTTGCCCGAAGGTCTTGTCGTTATGGCCGCTCAGAGGGTGGCGTTCTTCACCGAGTCGACAAAGCCCTGCCAGGTATGCCGGTCGAACCGGAGTGTGCCGCCATCGCGGTCCTTGGTGTCTCGGACGAGGACGACGCTCGGCAGGTTGTCAGCAACCTCGACGCAGGAACCGCCGTTGTTGCCACTCTTCGTGCTCTTACGCCAGTGTGCGCCGGTCATGTCCATGATCCCGCTGCTTTCCTGATCAGGTCTAGGGACTGGAGACGGGACAGAGCCTCGCTCCTGATGCGCTCCCATCTGCGATTGAGCGTAGCAACGTCCGCAGCCTCGCTGACGATCTGCGCACGTGCCTGGCTGTCAACGTGTGCCACGTGCTCGCCGCTCGGCAACTCGGCCACGATGAATCCGCCCCCAAGACCGGGGTACATCCCGACGTCTCGGGGCACGACCAGCACTTGAACTGCGGGCAACTGCGCGCACTTGGCGAGGTGTTCGCACTGTTCTCGCATGAGCGACCTGTCGCCGTACGCCGACTGATGCAGCACCAGCTCATGGACGACCGCCACCAGCAACGGCGGACGTTCACGACGAAGGATGGTCTGCCGGTCGATGCGAGATGCAACGACGTCGTCAACCTCGTTCGCCGTCAACGCTTCACCCGCGAGCGTGGCCCGCGCGTATGACTCCGTCTGCAACAGGCCAGGTATCCACGTGTGCTCGAACCAGCGAATCGCGACCGCCTCCCGCTCCCAGTCGACCCATGCCCGCAGCCATTGCGGCTCACGCCGCTTAAGGACATCGGGCCATAGGTCCGCAACGTCCCTGCCGAGGAGAGAAGCCAGCTTTGCACGGCGACGCGGCTGAGGCACACGTCCCGGGCTTATCCACCGTGCTGCCGTCTTGGGATCAACACCTGTCTGAGCTGCCAAAGTCTCGGCTGTCTCGCCGGCCTCGACCATGGCGGCCTGAAGTGCGTGATTCATCCCGCCTCCACGATGGACGTCACGAACGTCCCCTGAGAATAGACCAACGTCGTGTACTGATCCCGTCACTCTTCGCGAGGGTATCGGGTGAGCGGCATTGCTGGTGGAGGTGTAGCCCGGCGGCGGTGTCAGCCCGGGGCCGTCCCGTGGGAGCACTCACGGGCGGCCCCTCCCGGCCCATCGGAGGGGGAGACATGCCCGCACCACCAGGACCGACATTCCGGGCCGGCGACCTGCTGCGCCTGTCGGCCACCGCGAGCGTGCAGTTTCTGCGCCCGATAACCGTGCGGGTCATCCGCGAGTTGGAGTGGGACACGTACGACGGGTGGGTGTGGCTCGACGCGTACGAGCTGGGCGCGCGCGGTGACGCGGTCGCCCGGCGGGAGCTCTACGTGCGGCGCGAAGGCGTGCAGCTGTTGAACAACCGTCAGCCCGCGTGCGCCCGATGAGCCCGCGACCGCGCCCGCATCACGCCGGCCTGCCGCACTGGCGCTGTACCCGCTGCGGTGCCCATTGGCCGTGTTCGGCTGCGAGGCTGTCGCTGCTGGCCCGCTGGCGTGGCGATCGACTCGGGATGCTGCTCATGTTGACCACGCTCGCGCGGGAGGCGTTCGCCGACGCGCTGAAGCTGGGCCTGCGACCGGACCCGGCAGTGTACGTGGCGCGGTTCCTGGAGTGGACGCGTCCGCGCAGCGACAGTTGACCAGCGTGGTCAGGTGAGGTCGGCCAGGCAGGTCCACTGGGACGCCACCGGGCGGTAGCCCAGCCGGGCGTTGATCGCCAGCATCGGCGCGTTCGACTCGTCGTTGGAGGTGTACGCGATCCGTACGCCGTTCTCGGCGGCCCGGTGCAGCGCCGCCGTCTTGGCCAGCCGGGCGAGGCCTCGACCCCGGTACGCCGGGACGGAGCAGGTGTAGTCCGACCACATCCGCTCACCGTCCCGCTTGACCAGGCTGAACGCGGCCACGTCGCCGTCGACCTCGGCGGCGGTGCTGGCGAACCTGTCCAGTCCGAGGTTGTCCCACACGTCGTACCGCCAGCTCTCGAAGCTGACCGCGTCGACGGGTACGTCACCGGGTTCGTCGACGGCCGAGGCGACGTCGGCCTCGTAGAGCAGGTGCGGGTCCATCTCCGCGATCGGACGCAGCCGTACGCCCGGGGGTTGCTCGGGCAGGGCGGGCGGCGGGTTCAGGTCCAGCGCCGAGTAACGCACCTCGCGGCTGGGCGTGAAGCCGTGCCGGCGGGCGAACGGCAGCGAGTCCGGCGTGGCCGTGGCGCGTACGCGACGAACCCCGAGCGGGCGGAGGTGGTCGGTCGCGGCGGTCAGCAGCTCCGTCCCGATGCCCCGGCGGCGGTGGTCGGGATGCACGTGCAGCATGCTGACGTCGCCGAAGCCCTGCACCGAGGTCGAGGTGTTGGGCTCGGCGGACGTCCAGCCGACCACCTGGCCGTCGACCTCGGCCACGAGCGCGGTCCAGCCGTCGACCGGCGGCGGATCGGCGATCATCTTGCGCGTCGACTCGACCCCGCGCACCAGGTACGGGTGGACGATCGCCCGTAGGGCCACCACGGCGGCGGCGTCGTCCGGCTGCGCCACACGGATACGCATGTCAGGCCCCCGTCCGTACGGCGGCGACGGCCTCGACCTCGACGAGCTGGTCGGTGTAGCCGAGCACGGCCACACCCAGCAGGGTGCTGGGCGGATCGTGGTCGCCGAAGAAGTCCCGGACCACCTCCCAGACGGTCACCAGGTCCGCCTGCCGCGACGATGCCACGTACACGGTGGTCTTGACGACGTCGGTGAGCCGCGCGCCGGCCGCGCCCAGGGCGGTCTCCAGGTTCGCCATCACCTGCCGGGCCTGCGCGGCGTGGTCACCCGGGGCGACGGTACGACCTTCGGTGTCCAGCGGGCAGGCGCCGGCGGCGAACACCAATCGGGCGGGCGGTTCGACGGTCGCCGCGTACGCGTACTCGGCGACGTCGGAGAGAGCGGGTACGTGCAGCAGCGCGACAGGTTCCGGCATGCCGGCGAGGCTAACGACGATCGCCCGCCGCAGCGACGGATTAACCGACCCCTGCCCCGTGCTCGGCATCGGTAGGGTGCTGCGCCGCGCCGTCGACGTGACTGGCGTCGGTCGCCCGGAAGCGTCGGACTTCGAGGCGGAGCTGTGACAGGCAACAACTTCACGGAAATAGTGGCCTCACGGCGCCGGGAGACCACTACTTCCGTGAAGTTGCGCGGATCTTGAAGCGAGGCGGGACGGGTCAGGCCGACCCGCGGATGATCAGCTCGGTGTCGAGCATGACGGCCTGTTCGATGGTCTCCCCGGCGGAGAGCCGGAGCAGTTGCCGGGTCATCCGTCGGCCGAGTTCCACGATGGGTTGCCGGACGGTGGTCAGCGGTGGCTCGGTGTACGCGGCGGTCTCGATGTCGTCGAAGCCGACCACCGCCACGTCCTGCGGCACACGCCGGCCGGCCTCGCGGAGCGTGCGCAGGGCGGCGTGCGCCATCAGGTCCGAGGCGGCGAACACCCCGTCCAGGTCTGGATGGTCGGTGAGCAACTGGTGCATCGCCGCCGCGCCGGATTCCCGGGTGAAGTCGCCGACGGCGACCAGCTCGGGTAGTCCGGCGGCGGTGACCGCCTCCCGGTAGCCGTTCAGCCGTTCGATGCCGGCGACCATGTCCTGGGGGCCGGCGATGGTGGCGATCCGCCGCCGACCGCTGTCGATCATGTGTCGGACGGCGGCGGTCACCCCGCCGACGTGGTCGACGTCCACGTACGGCACCGGTACGTCGCCGAGCGGCCGACCGCTGACCACCACGGGAATGCCGAGGCGGGCGAGCGTGCCGGGCAGCGGGTCGGCGCCGTGCAGCGAGGCGAAGAGCACCCCGTCGACGTGGCGACCGGTCGTGTACCGCTCGACCCGCTGGTGCCCGGCCGGTGAGCCGGCCAGCATCAGCACCAACTGCTTGTCGGCGGCCTCCAGCTCCTGACTGACGCCGCGGATGATGCCGGGGAACACCTGGTCGTCGGAGAAGACCCGGGTGGCCGCCTCCGGCATGACCAGGGCGATCGAGTCGGTGCGCTGGGTGACGAGGCTGCGGGCGGCGAGGTTGGGCACGTACCCCAGCTCGTCGACGGCCCGCTTGACGGCCTCCCGGATCGGCTCGGCGACGGTGGTGGAGCCGTTGACCACCCGGGAGACGGTGGCTCTGGACACCCCGGCCCGAGCCGCCACCGCCTCCAGCGTCGGCCGGTGCGCCGTCGTCATCGTGACTGTCCCCCGCTCGTCACAGCCCGTTCCGGGAGATCACCTCCTGGTACCACCGGGCGCTGGCCTTCGGTGTGCGCCGCTGGGTCAGGTAGTCGACGTGCACGATCCCGAACCGCTTGCGGTAACCCTCCGCCCACTCGAAGTTGTCCAACAATGACCATACGAGATACCCGCGCAGATCAACGCCCCGGGAGATCGCCTCGTGGGCGGCCCGCAGGTGCCCGTCGAGGTAGGCGATCCGGTCGTTGTCGATCACCTGCCCCAGCTCTCCGGACGAGTCGGCGCCCGCCTTGTCGGGGAACGCCGCGCCGTTCTCGGTGATCAGCAGTGGCACGCCGGGGTAGTCGGCGGCGATCCGCTCCAGCAGCCGGGTCAGCCCGGACGGCTCGATCATCCAGCCCATGTCGGTGAGGGGTCCGCTGGGCGGCAGGAAGTGCACGGCTCCCTCGGTGCCCGGGTACGCGCCGTTACCGCCACCGTCGGGCCGGCCCGCGACGTAGGTCGGCGCGTAGTAGTTGATACCCAGCAGGTCGATCGGGGCGGCGATCAGCTTCTCGTCGCCGTCGTGGATGAACGTCGGTTCGACGATGCGCGCCACGTGCTCGCGAACGTCGTCGGGGTAGCCGCCGGCCAGCAGCGGGTCCAGGAAGATCCGGTTGTGCAGGCCGTCGACCAGGCGGACGGCGGCGGCGTCGGCCGCGCTCTGCGGGTCGGCCGGTCGTACATCGGCGGGGTTGATGGTGATGCCGACGCTGCGCGCGCCGGCCGCGCGCAGCGCCCGCGCGGCCAGGCCGTGCCCCAACAGCAGATGGTGTACGGCGCTGAAGGCCGCCGCCCCGTCCTGCTCGCCTGGGGCGTGCACTCCGTTGGCGTACCCGAGGTAGGCCGAGCACCACGGCTCGTTGAGCGTCGTCCAGGTGTCGATCCGGTCGCCGAGGCGGGCGTGGACGGCGGTGGCGTACGTGGCGAAGTGCTCGGCCGTCTCCCGGTTGGTCCAGCCGCCGCGGTCACCCAGGCTCTGCGGCAGGTCCCAGTGGTAGAGGGTGACGATCGGGTCGATGCCCCGGGCGAGCAGCGTGTCGGTGAGGCGGTCGTAGAAGTCCAGCCCGCGCGGGTTGACCGGGCCGCTGCCGTCGGGCTGGATCCGGGGCCAGGCGACCGAGAACCGGTACGCCGCCAGGCCCAGCTCCGCCATCAGCGCCACGTCGTCGGCGTACCGGTGGTAGTGGTCGCAGGCGACGTCACCGGTGTGGCCCTGGTAGACCTTTCCCGGCGTACGGCAGAAGGTGTCCCAGATGGACGGACCGCGACCGTCGTCGCGGGCCGCGCCCTCGATCTGGTACGCGGCGGTGGCCGCACCCCAGAGGAAGTGTTCGGGAAATCGGATCTCGTTCACGCCTTGACCGCACCTTCCATGATCCCGCCGATGATCTGGCGGCCGAACAGCACGAAGACCAACAACAGGGGCAGCGTCGCGATGGCCGTCCCGGTGAACACCTGCGACATGTCCTGGTAGTACCCGTCGGACAGCGCTCGCAGGGAGAGCTGAACGGTCGGGTTCGCCGGGTCGTTCAGCACAGCGTACGGCCACAGAAAGTCGTTCCAGGTGGTCATGAACGTGAGCAGGCCGAGCACGGCGGCGGCCGGGCGCAGCGCCGGCAGCACGACGTGCCACCAGATCCGCGCGGTGCCGCAGCCGTCCATCCGGGCGGCCTCGATCAACTCGTCGCTGATGGCCTGGCCGGCGTACTGCCGCATCATGAAGACGCCGAATCCGGTGACCAGCACCGGGACGATCACCGCGGGCAGCCGGTCGTTCCACTGCAACTTCGTCATGAGCAGGTAGAGCGGGATCACGCCGAGCTGTGTCGGCACCATCATGGTCGCGATGATCACCAGCAGCAGCGCGTTGCGGCCCCGGAAGCGCAGCTTCGCGAAGGCGAACCCGGCCAGGCTGGAGAAGAACACCACCGAGACGGTGACCGTGGTCGCCACGATCACCGAGTTGATCAGCCCGGTCAGGAAGTACGCGTCGGTGTTGTCGAACAGTCGGGAGATGTTGGCGCCCAGGTTGTTGCCCGGTGTGATCGGTGGCGGCAGTTGGCCCATGGCGTCGCTGGTGCGGCTGGCGACGACGAACATCCACCAGATCGGGAAGATCGACAGGGCGGCTGCGGCCACCAGGGCGAAATAGGTGAGCGGGCTGGCCCGCCAGAGCCGACTCATCGGGTGCCCTTCCTGCCGGTGCCGGCTGTGCCGCCGAGACGGCGCAGGACCAGCACGTTGACGGCCGCGACGACCGCGATCAGCGCGAAGAGCAGCCACGCCACCGCCGAGCCGTACCCGAAGTTGTAGTGCGGCGCGAACGCGTTCTCGAACATGTACATGGTCAGGGTCTGCGACTCGCGCAGCGGTCCGCCGCGGATCGGGTTGGTGCCGGAGCGGAACATTCGGGGCTCGGTGAAGAGTTGGAGACCGCCGATGGTGGCGATGATGGTGCAGAAGATGATCGTCGGTTTGAGCAGCGGCACGGTGACCGACCAGAACTGCCGGGCCCGGTTCGCGCCGTCGATCGCCGCCGCCTCGTACAGGTCCCGAGGGATGGCCTGCATCGCGGCCAGGAGAATCAGCGCGTTGTAGCCGGTCCACCTCCAGTCGACCATGGCGGAGATCGCCACCCAGGACGCGATCCGGTTGGACTTCCATTCGATCGCGTCCAACCCGACAAGGTCGAGCAGCCAGTTGACCATCCCGAAGTCACGGGAGAAGAGCACCCCGAAGACGATCGCCACGGCGGCCGTGGAGGTGACATTGGGGACGAGCACCGCCATCCGCCAGCCCGTACGCGCTCGCAGCCCTCGGTTCAGCAGGTTGGCCAGCCACAACGCGGCGAGCAGCTGCGGCACGGTCGAGATCACGAAGATGCCCAGCGTGTTGACCAGCGCGTGCCAGAAGTCCACGTCGGCGAGTAGCCGGGTGTAGTTCTCCGCGCCGACGAACGGGTGGTCGGTACCGAGCAGGTCCCAGTCGTGCAGCGAGACCCAGAAGGTGTACGCCAGCGGATAGACCCCGAACACCGCGAAGAGCAGGAAGAACGGGGCGATGTAGAGGTACGGCGAGTAGCGGGTGTCGAGGTGGCTGAGTCGACCCGACGACCGGCGGGTGGACCCGGTTACCGGTGCGACCGGCGGGCGGGCGTCGAGCTGGACGGACATGCCCGGGTACTCCTTTCCGTCGTGCGGGCGGTGCCCCGGCTTCCGGAGCCCGCCCGCACGTTGGCTCGGGCTACTTGGCGGCGGCCTTCTTCGCGTTGGTCACCGCGTCCGTCCATCCCTGCGCGGGGCTGCGCTGGCCCAGTTCCACGGTCCGTACGGCGTTCTCCACCTCGGTACGCACGGCCTGGTTCTTGGGACCCATGTAGACCGGCTTCAGGCTCTTGGCGCCGGTGCCGAAGATGGTCCCGACGGGCGCATCGGAGAAGTACGCGTTGGTCGACTGGGTGATCGCCGGGTCGTCGAGGGCCTGCGGCGACGACGGCAACGGACCCTTGGCCTTGAACGCGCCGATCTGACCCTTGGCGCTGGTCAGGAACTTGGCCAGCTCGATGGCCTCGGCCTGGTGCTTGCTCTGCTTCGGCACGGCGAGGTGCGATCCACCCCAGTTGCCGCCGTTGCCGGGCACCCGGGCGATGTCCCACTTGCCCTTGGCGGCCGGGCCGGCGTTGCCCTCGATGACCCCGGTCATCCACGCGGGGCAGGCGATCGTGGCGAACTTCGTCTGCTTGAAGGCGGACACCCACTCCTCGGACCACGAGCCGTACCTGCCGGAGAGGCCCGAGTCGATGATGTCCATGGTGGTGTCCCAGGCCTGGCGTACGGCCGGGTTGCTGTCGACGACCAGTTTCTCGCTGGTGTCGTAGTAGCTGTAGCCGGTGCTGTTGCCGGCGGTCTGCAACAGGATCGTGTTGAAGGTGTTGGTGGCCGCGTCGAGGAAGGACGCCCCGGTCTTGGCCGCGACGAACTTCTCCCCGGTGGCGATGTAGTCCTGCCACGTGGGCCAGAGCTTCGACACCTCGTCCCGCTCGGTGGGCAGGCCGGCCTTTTTGAAGAGGTCCGTGCGGTAGCACATGGCGATGCCGCCGACGTCGGTGCCGAGGCCGATGAGCTGCTTGCCGTCGGCGGTCAGGCCGGCGTTCCACTTCCACTCCAGGAAGTTGCCCTTGAGATCGGCGGCGCCGTGGTCGAGCAGGTTGACGAAGTTGTTCGGATTCGCCTTGTACTCGACGAGCAGGCCCTCCTCGATGGCCACGATGTCGCCGGCGCCCCGGCCGGCGGCGAGCCACTGGGTCAGCTTCGGTGAGTACTCGTCGAGGTTGCCGCCGGTGCCCCGCTCGACGATCTTCACGTCGGGGTGCGCGGCCATGTACTCCTGGTAGAGCTGGTCGTAGCCGAACTGGCCGAAGACGTCGACGGTCAGCGTGATCGGCCCGTCCGCCTCGGCGTCGCCGCCGCCGCCGCAACCGGCGGTGACGAGCAGGGCGGTCGTGGCGGCGAGGGCCACCGCGGCGAGGCGGCGGCGCGGAAGGACAGCCATCGTATGGACCTCTCTCAACATGAGGTGGTGGTAGAAGGCCAAGAGAGCGCTCTCACGCCAGGGTGGTTGCTTCCCCGCACCCTGTCAAGAGAGCGCTCTCCCGAATCTGTCCCCGCCTATGCGACGAGGGCGTCACCCCCGCCGGGGTGACGCCCTCGTGACGTGCGGTGGCGCGAGATCAGCCGGTACGCAGGCCGTCGAGCAGCGCACGGTCGCCCGTGATGTCGAGGGTCTCGAAGCTGACCCGCCCCCAGAGCGCCAGCAGCAGATCGCTCGCGGTGCCGCTGACCTGCGCGCGGGCATGGTGGTCGTCGTGGTCGAAGATGGTCGCCGTGTCGAGCAGCGCCACCCCCTCGCCGCGCAGCCGCAGATACCACTCCTGGTCCGCGTCGGTCGCCGCGATCTGGACCACCCCGTGCCAATCGCCCTTCGACTGCCGCCGACCGGCGGGCAACCAGGTGTCCAGCACCTCGCTCACCCCGTCGGCGGCGAGCTTGGCCTCGACCGGCTCACCGGCCGCGATGGCGAGTTGGGCGTCCCAGCGGTGCACCGCCGTCTCGTGTGCCATCCGGCGCGGCCAGAAACCGGCCCTCTTCGGCTGCGGAGCCCAGTTCCAGGCCGGCGCCTCCGGGTCGAGCCCGTCGAACAGGGTCATCAACCGGTCGTACCCCTGCTGCCAGAGCTGGAGCGGGCTCACCCCGGACGGCATCGCGGACGCGTCCCGGCGCGGCGGCGCGTCCGTGCTCCCGGACCCGGCGAACGAATAAACCCAGTGGTAGAGGCCCGCGAGGTGCAGGGTGAGATCATTGACTGTCCAGCCGGGACAGGACAGCACGGGTGTCTCCGGCGGTGCCTCGGCAACCGCCGCGGCGAATGCCGGACCCTCGGTCCGGAGTGCCCCAATCCAGAAATCCTTGCTGCCCTGCACTCTGCTCATCGCCATCCTCCCGGGGGTGCCGGGCCACCAGTAGGTGCCGCGGCTGCCCATCAGCCTAAGGTGAAAGACGTGTCAGACGCCTACGCCCAGCCGACAACCGAAGCCGATCGTGCCATCCCTGGTCCACTGGCCAGCTACACCACGCTACGGATGGGCGGACCGGCCGGGCGGATCATGGCCGCGACCAGCGCCGACGAGATCATCCAGGCGGTACGGGCCACGGACGAGCCGATCCTCGTCCTGGCCGGCGGAAGCAACGTGGTGATCAGCGACACTGGCTTCCCCGGCACGGTCGTGCTGGTGCGCTCGCGCGGCCTGCGGGTCCTCGCCCAGGACGCCGAGTCCGTCACCGTACGTGTCGAGGCCGGCGAGCCGTGGGACGACCTGGTCGCCGCCACGGTCCGTAACGGCTGGGCCGGCCTGGAATGCCTCTCCGGCATCCCCGGCTCCACCGGTGCCACCCCGATCCAGAACGTCGGCGCGTACGGCCAGGAGGTCGCCGAGACGATCACCGGCGTCGAGGTGTACGACCGCCTCGACGGCACCCGGCAGACGATCCCGGCGGCCGACTGCGGGTTCGCCTACCGAGGCAGCATCTTCAAGTACCAGGACCGCTGGATCGTGCTCTCGGTCGACTTCCGGCTCACCCGTTCGCCGCTCTCCGGCCCGGTGCGCTACGCCGAACTGGCCCGGGCGCTCGGCGTCGAGGTGGGCGAGCAGGTGCCGCTGGCCGACGCGCGCGCGGCGGTGCTGCGGCTGCGCGCCGGCAAGGGCATGGTGCTCGACGCGGCCGATCCGGACACCCGCTCCGTCGGCTCCTTCTTCACCAACCCGGTCCTCGACCGGGCGACGTACGAACAACTCCTGGAACGCTCCGCCGAGCTGGGCGACCCGCCCGCGTGGCCCGGAGCGGACGGCCTGGTCAAGATCAGCGCCGCCTGGCTGATCGACAAGGCGGGCTTCGCCAAGGGGCACCCCGGCCCGGGTGGCGCCGCCATCTCCAGCAAGCACACCCTCGCCCTCACCAACCGCAGCGGCACTGCCAGCACCACCGACCTGCTCACGCTCGCCAGCACCATCCGCGACGAGGTCCACGCCCGCCTGGGCGTGACCCTGCACCCCGAACCAGTCCTCATCAACTGCACCCTCTAACCCCCCTCCGCCCCCCGCCCCCCGAGGAGTCGGAGCCGTACCGGGGTTCGCCGGTGCGGACTACCGATCCCAACGGGCG